>CATWUX010000092.1 GCA_958354085.1 uncultured Oscillospiraceae bacterium
GTCAAATCGGTGGGATGCGCCGCCCAGTAGTTGCAGGCCGCCACGGAACCGCCATATTCGCTGTGATCCGACACCACCATAAAGTCGAATCCTGCACGGCGGTAATTGGCTGCCACCTCCTCGGGAGCCTCCGCCCCGTCGGAGAAGGTGGAATGCACGTGCAGATCGCCCCGCAGCGGTATGCGCCGGTACAAATCTTCCTTCAGGCAATAAACGGACAGGGCGATAAAATGCTGTTCCGCATCCACCGTAAACCAGATGTTGTATTCCTGTTCCCGGTTGAAGGTGTGAGAAAAGACCAGCGCATTGTCCTGAGCCGTTACCTCATAAAAGGGGTACTTTTCCTGCTCCAGCGCGCAAGCCGGCTCTGTCATGGGAATGACCGTTACGCGATGAACGCTGCCCTCGGCAAACCGCATATGCGGCGAGGTGGGGCGGATGGTAATGCGGCTTTCCTCCCCCTCCAGTACGGTTTTCGGCATAATGGAAAAATAGTGTAGTTCCCGGCGCATATGCGCAGTCCTCCCTTCAAGTATACAGGAATATTGCTCATCTCTGCTGCATTTGCATCGCCAAGCAGCAAGCTCCCAGTGCTCCCGCACGATTATGGTAATCGCTGATTTCCAGCTCCGTGGGAATCGGCGTGTACTGCGCTACCTTTGCCCGCAGTTCCGGCAGAAAACGATGGAGAGACTCCGACACACCGCCGCCCAATATCACCTTCTGCGGATTAAGCAGCGACACGATATTGGCAATCGTAACGGCCAGCGCCCGGATGAAAGCATCCACGACCTCTTTTTCATCGCTGGTCAGCCGGTCGTATTGCAGCAGCTCCCGCGGTGTCTTATCCGCGGACAGCTTTTGCAGCGCGGAACCGGATACCCGTTCCTCCAGAGGGCCGAAGCACCCTTCGCGGTTCACCCTGTCTTCAGCCGCATCCTGTATGCTCATCCAATATCCGATCTCACCGGCGCTGCCGGCGCTGCCTTCTACAATTCTGCCGTTGGACAGGATCGCGCACCCCAAACCGGTGCCGATGGCGATAAAGACCGCATCCGTCACGCCGCGTGCCTTCCCAATACGCATTTCGGCGATCATGGCCATGGTGATATCGTTTTCCACACGGCAAGGGAAGGAAAAGCCGTCAAATAGTTCTTCTTTCAGCCGGAGATTCTTCCAGCCCAGCCCCGGGGCATCCAAAACCAGCCCCTCCTCGGCATTCACCATGCCGGGCACCCCTATCGCCAAGCCGGCGATTTCCTTTTCCGTCAGGCCGGCTTCCGCCATGGCGGAACAAATAAACGCCCTCAGTCCCTCCGGTGTTCTGGGGGAATCGATCCATTCTTCCGCCAGAATATCGCCGTTCGGCCGCTGAATCATCAGCAGCGTTTTTGTTCCGCCCACATCCACACCGATCACCGGTTTCTCGGCCGGTTGCCGGCAGAGGTGAACCCTGTTCCGGTCATCCACGCAGGCCCATTCGGTGACGATCTCGGCATTGGGCGCCGTTTTCAGCACCGTAGCCGGGAACTCTGTCGTCACCGGAAGCTCCAGCAATTGGGACATAACCGGACGTTTATGCTTACCGTTGACCAAAAGCACAATCCGCCGAGATTCCAGAATATTGCGGATCCCCAATGTGATCCCGCCGGCCAGCGCCGTCTGCTGTGAAAAATATTTCTGTCCCACAGTTTTGGTGGTCTCGGACAGTTCCGTCTCATGGGTTCTCCGTTCAAAGGATGTCCCCGGCTCATTCAAAGCCAAGTGACCGTTCATGCCCATGCCCAGCAGCATATAATCAATGCCGCCGTGCTTCTCTATGTACTCTTCCGCCGCCTGACATTCGGCCGCCGCATCGGTATACATCCCGTCAAACAGATGAATATGATCCGGCGGAATCGGGAGCCGGTCAAAGCAATGGCGATGCAAAAAGCCGCTGCAGCTGCCGTCATCCGCCGTTGCTTTTCCGCTCCACTCGTCCAGCCCTATGATATACACATGGGAGAAGTCCGCTTTATGGGATTCCTGCATAGCCACCATGGCGTCAAAAACGCCAAGGGAGCTGTGACCGGCCGCCAAGCACAGAAGTGCCTCCGGCTTTTTGGCCGTCAGCGCGGCCAATTCCTCCGCAATACGTGCACAGCATTGTTCATAGGTGTCAAGAATGGTAATGTTCATGATATATCCCTTCTAAGACATAGGAGTTATTTGCTCGCCCTGCACGGATGGATATAGGGAGCATTCAGGGCAAACAACTCCTCGTTGATCTTCTCTGCGGCAATGGTGGAGTTGATGACCGGATCCACCAGCAGCGCTTGATAGGCCATTTCTTTGGAGCCGTTGAATGCCGCGCGCACGGACATTCTCTGAGCCGATACCTGATTGTTCAACATGGCGATAATCGCATCCGGCAGCTCCGGAACCTGCAGTTTATGGACGCCGGACGCATCCGCCACCACCGGCACCTCCACCGCCACGTCGTCGGGCAGCTGCGGAATGGCACCGCCGTTGTAAACGATGGCGGAGGGCAGCACGGTCTGCTTGTTGAAGTGCAGGGCGACCAAGAGCTGCACCGCACGCTCGCCGGAGGGAGACAGCCATTTGTCGGCGGATTCCTGACCGCTGATGACGTCTTCAATCTCCTTTTTCATGCGCACGCGATCCTGTTCATCCCAGGCAAAATTATAGCCTTCTTCCCCTGCCTCATAGCCGTAGGCCTGGTATTCGCCGAAATGGTCGTCCGAACAGGTGGGATACAGGCCGAACACATGAAACATCTTACGCAAATAGGGCATAAAGGTCGGGTCGTAAGTCGCTTCCTTCTCCCGGAATTCCGGATACAGATCCTCGCCGGTCTCCACATCCCGGATGCTGGTAACCCACTGGAAATGATTCATTCCCGCTCCGAACAGCTGGATGCTGTTATGATCCTTCCGCCCGAGAATGTCGCAGATTTGATCCTTGGCCATGAAAATGCCGTGGCAGAGACCGACGCATTTGATCCGGGTATACATGTTCACGCCCAGCACCAGCCGTGTTTCCGGATTGGAGAAGTTCAGGAAATAGGCGTTCGGGCACAGCTCCTCCATATCATGCACGATATCCAGAATCAGCGGCAGAGTCCGCATGGTGAAATACAGGGCGCCGGGGCCGCCGTTCTCACCCAGGCAATGCCGGATACCGTATTTTTTCGGCACCGCAAAGTCCTGTTTCCACAGCTCACACCGATCAATGGCCAGACTGTTGATAACAAAGTCTGCTCCCGCGAGTACCTCCCGACGTTCCGTGGTGGCGACAATCTTCAGTTCCTGTCCCGAAACCTCGTTCATTTTCAAGGCCAGACGGTGCATCCGATCCAGATTTTCCTCGTCGATATCCACCAGACACAGGGTCGATCCTTTCAAAAGCGGCTGGCTGAAAATATCCCGGAAGGTCGGGATGCCAAAGGACATGCTGCCTGCGCCGATATACACAATTTTAGGTGCTTTCATGATAATCTCTCCTTTAATAAATATTCAAATCATTCGTTTGTATCCAACGGGGGATCGCCAAGCAATATGGGGAGGGTTTTCTCCAGTGCAATGGCTCCGACGCCGTAAGAAGCCGCAAAAGGCATGGTCTCATATACCACCTTCACCGGATTCAGGCAATAGCGGCCGGCTTTTTCCTCGGTCAGGGGAATCACCAGATCCTGCAGCGCGTCGATCACATAGCCGCCCAGAACAAAATATCCCACGTCCAGGCAAACGGACATATTCTGAACGCACATTGCCAGATAATCCGATACAAACTCCGCCGCCCGCACCCGATTGATCGTGCTGGGTCTGGCATCGTCGCCGAAAAATTTACAATCCAACATTTCCTCGATATGTTCGGCGGAAAGGCGCTTTTCCACATAGCCTTCCAGACTGGATCCCGACCGTTCATGCGGGTCGAACCGCATATAGCCGATCTCGCCGGCAGCCGCATGGGGGCCGCTGCGCAGCTTGCCGTCCAGTATAATACCGCTGCCCACGCCGCTGCCCACGATAATGTAGATCAGATCCTTGACCGTGCTGTTTTGGAATTCTCCCAGAGCCGCCGCGTTCACATCGTTTTCCAAAAATACCGGACAGCCCATCTTTTCGGCCAATTCCCGGCAGTACGGTTCAAAATCAAAGGCGGTTTCCAGCCCGATCCGGGGAGCGGGAAAATCCGTGCAAAGATTGGTGCTGTCGAGAATCACCGGCAACGCCAGTCCTATTCCCATCAGCCGCGACAGTTCCATGCCGCTGTCCTCCAGGACAGCCCGCAGTGCCTTGGGCAGTTCCTCGCGGAACAAGCCGATGAGATCCTCCACAGCAAACCGGCGGGATATCCGCACCCTCCGCCACAGGTCGATGAGCTTGATGTCCAGATGGCTGCCGTCATAAGAGCAGCCGGCCGCTATACCGGCGCCGGGATTGAACTGAAAGAGCACCGGCGGCCGCCCCACCGTAGAAACCGGCACATGGTCAACCTCGCTCAGCAGCTCCCGCGACAGAAAAAACTCCGTAATCTTGGTGACCGTCGGCACGGAAAGCAGCGTCTTCTGCGCGATATCCGAGCAGGAAAACGGTACCTCCCCCCTGCTGGAAATGAATTCATAAACCGCCTGCCGGTTCAGATATTTCAGATCGTAGGACATATATCCTTTTCCGTTCATAAGCCTTCCCCTCAAATGCCCAATAATTTTTAAAACACCTTTAATATTATTATATGGAAAATCTTGTCGGATGTATAGGGGAATCTATGAAAAAATTTTTTTAGTCCCGACAGTACTTTTCGGCATCAATGCCCATTTCCTCAGCAGCCGCGCGGCGAATCCGCTTCAGCTCCTCGTATTTGGCCGGCTCAATCACCGGTTCCATGTTCTGGTACCCTTCCGTTACGCTTTCCACAAACTCGTGGGCGCGATCCAGCGCCGTCTTCTTGCCGCCGGCAGACCAGCCGTCGAAAGCGGAGCGGTCAAAAATCCGGCTTGGCCAATAGCTGTCCGCAATATGATCCACCGTGTGATCTTCGCCGATAAAGTTGCCGCCGATTCCTACTTCCTTCAGCAAATCAAAAGCCAGCGTTTCTTCGTTGACCTCAAAGCCGCTCATAATATAGTTGTAAACCTTGATGAACTCGTTATCCAGCACCAGCTGCTCCAGACTGACGCCCTGATCCGCGCCGACAATGCCCATACCGCCCATGCCGCCGCAGCCGGCCAGCAGAGAAAAGATCGCGTTGCTGGCTTTTTCCATGCCGCACTGATAATCCGCCGCCATGGCATCGGTCAGGCCGTTATTGGAAACGCCCCAGATGCCGTAGAACCGCGCCATCTGCGCCGCCGCCATGCCCAGCAGCGCCTGATTGGGGGAACCGAAAGAGCAAAGCATCGAGCGCATATCCATGGTGTGGTTAAAGGAGCCGTAGCCAAAGCCCAGCTGACCGGTCAGCGCGTGTCCTACAAACATGCTGCCCAGTATTTCCGCATTTTGCAGCGAACAGTTTCCGGCAATGGTCATCGGTCCCAAGGCGCCGCCGATGACCATCGGCCCGATGGAAACGGGGCAGCCCATCTTGGTCATCACCAGCGCCATGTCCAGGCTTTCCTTCCGATACTGCAGAGGACTGACGGTTTCCAGAAAATAGCCGCAGTCACGGCCCATCAGGCGGGACATCTCCACGATGTATTTCGCGCTGGTAGCGGACAGAATAAAGGTTCCGCCCTCCTTTTTGGCATAGGAATACACGGTGAAGAAGGAGGCCACATCGGCAAAGTCATGGGGCACATCGCTGGGGAGGGTCACCACGCCGGAACCGGGAAAGCGATCCAGATGTTCCAAAAGGCGAATCCCCTTCATCACATCGTCCATCCTGCCGTAGCGCCGGGATTTGGTGGCATAATCAAAGAAGAACACCTGCGTCGAAATACCGGCGCAGAGGCTGTTGCGCTCCACGGTGTCGTAATCCAACCGGCTGTGAGCCTGCACCTTTTCCAGCAGCGACTCCATCACCTTGACCGGGATCCGCACCACCTGCTTGTCAGCATCCACGATTCCTCCCTGCTCGCGGCACATATCCAGCACCTCGTCATTGGGAACGTGCAAGCCGATTTCCGACAAGATCCGCAGCGAATTGCGGTGAATCTTCTCCACTTCCTCGTCGCTCATCACATTGATATAAGTTGATATCCGCTTCATAGCCTATTCCTTTCCGCGGTAATACGCATCTACTCGTTCCTCGATTTCATGGGCCTCTTTTTCCGTCTCCGCCCAGGCTTTGATAAACAGCCCTTCCGGCCGCAGGTTTTGGATCAGCTCCATCACCTCGTCGCCGTTGCGCGCTTCCACCCAAGTGGATTTTCCGGCCGCCTGAATCGTCTTGATGTGGGGAATCCAAAAAGCAGCCGACTGCTGATACGGAGTAGCCTGCACCTGAATTCCCGTCAGTTCGGGAATCGCGTTGAGCTGCGGCAGAAGCCGCACCACGTTTTCGCCGTCCAGATGAAACAGCACCCGTCCGCAGAAGCGGGCCATTTCCGCAATGGGCTCGCGGCAGAACTCGTCGAAAGCGTCGGCGGACATCATCACTTCAAAGTCGTTGGAAATGAAATACGCCGGTTTCTCGCTGTATACGCTCAGCCAGTTGGTGTTGCCCTTTTGATACTGAGTCGTAATCTCATAATACTGAGTATAGATATCCTTAAACAGCTCCAGATGCTCTTTCAGCACCCTTTTGACGTCGTCGGGATTATCCAGCAGCTCATAGCACAGCTGTTCCGGCCCGATCAGGCCGGCCAGGCCATCCATCAGGGTGTTCATATCCACCGTGCCCACGATATAATCCCCGTTTTTGGCGTCTTCCGTATACACCTCCACGATGTTCTTCATGGTCTGGTAATAGAAATTATCCTTGCTGTAAGGAAAACCGCGGAATTCGGACAGGGGCTTATCGCTGTGTACCACCCATTCGCTGGTTTCATTATAGCAAAGCTCCATACCGATGATGCCGGGTATCAAATCCGGCCCGATGGACAGGGCCACGCTCGGATAGGCGTCCAGACCAAAATAGGTGTTCTCCATGCCATGCCGCGCGCTGCCGACGCCCCAGCGGGGATTGAACCAAAAATCCTCCGACGACGGGGGCGGCGGATAATCATAGCTGCCGCCCTCCAGCGGAGCGCATAAATGGATCACCGCGCGTTTATTTTTCAATTGCCAGTAATCTTCATAATGGGCTTTCCGTTCCTCCCAGTTTGGAACATTGATCACTTGAGCATTACTCCCTTCCTTTATTCTCCCGTGATACCGCTGCGGTCAATGCTTTCCACCAGCTTGCGTTCCACGAAAACATACAGCAGCATGAGCGGCAAAATGGAGATCAATGTTCCCGCCATCTGGATTCCTTCGGAGAGCTGTGTTTCCAGATTGGATACGTTCGTGCCCTGATTGTTGCTGGGGAACAGCATGGCAAACCGTGTCACGAAGTTATCCAGCGCCACCGGCAGGGTGGTGATCTCGTTGCCGAAATAGGAGCTGGTCAGGTTGGTTTCATTCCAGTTCCAAACGACGGCGAATACCAGCACCACGACCAGCGCCGGCGTGGCCATACGGAAATTGATCTGCCAAAAGGTTTTCAGCGGTCCGGCGCCGTCGATGGCCGCGGCTTCGTCCAGCGATTTGGGGCTCATACTGTAAAACTGATAAAAAATCAGGATAAACAGCGCCTGTCGGATGCCCTGCCCGAAAATCGACGGCAGCAATATCGGAAAAATCGACTGCAGCATCTCATACTTATTGAACATGACGTAGTTGGGCAGAAAGGTTACCTGCGAGGGAATCAGAAAGGTGCTGAGCATCAGTACAAACAGGATCATCCTGCCGCGGAATTCAAACTTGGCGAAGCCATAGGCGATCACCGCCGACGACATGGTCTCCACCACCGCGATCAGCAGCATCACCCCGATGGAGGTCAATATGGTTTTTAAACCTCCCAGTACTTGGTAAGCCTTGACATAGTTACTGGTATACAGCGACGTGGGCACCCAATCCACCAGCGGATTGGCGGAATCGTACGGCCCCATCAGGCTGCGGGACAGCATTTTGAATATCGGATACAGGAAGACGAAGCTGATGGCGATCAGCAACACATAGGTGACAATCCGCATCAGCAAACCTTCCCGTTCCCCGTTGCCGAACATCAGCTTTTTTATTTTCGTCTTGTTCATGCCGCGAAAGCGGCGACTTTGGGTATTGATAACGCTCACTCCCTTCCGCGAAAGTCAGGATTTCACCGGTTTTTTGGCCTTTCCGGGCCGGCGCCGCTGCTTCGGCTCCTCCTTGGCCCGGCGTTCCATCATGCCCCGCCCCACCACCAGAAGCGCCAACAGCAGCAACAGCAGGATCACCACAAAATAAAGATAACTGGCGGCAGCGGCAAAGCCGTAACCCTTGGTGGTTTCAAACATGCTTTTCTTAATCATCGCCGTTATGCTGTTGGTAGAAGCATTGGAAATATCGATGATGGCGTATATGCTGTTGATGAGAATAAAGGGGCGGATCGTGGGCAGCGTGATCTTCCAGAACTGCTGCCATTTGCTGGCTCCGTCCACGCGGGACGCCTCATACACACTGTTGTC
>CATWUX010000093.1 GCA_958354085.1 uncultured Oscillospiraceae bacterium
TGAGCACCAGCATCGGCCCGATCATGGGAAAGGTCACCTTCCAGAAGGTTTCCCAGCTGGTTGCCCCTTCAATTTTTGCACATTCATACAGCGAAGGGGAGACCGTTTGCAGTCCTGCCATGAACAGAAGAATCTGTAAGCCGGATTTCCATGTCAGCACAAAGATATTGGATACAATTCCCATGAGTGTGTTGACCAGATCCTGTGAAACGCCCATGTTCATTAGTATATCCTGTAAACCGGAGGTCTGAAACAGCATGGAGGAGCGCGTGCCTTCGAGAATCGAATTGGACATGGCATCGCCCTGCATGATGCTCAGAATCAAACCCGATCCACAGATGACCGGCAGGAAAAAGATGGCCCGCACGATGGTGCGCCCGCGAAATTTGCCGTTGATAATGACCGCCATCAACAGAGAAAACGCCAAAATAATGGGTACAGTGGTGATTACAGATCCTATCTGCGCGGTCAGATACGGCACAAATTTGGTGTCCGTGAAAAAGGCCCGATAAAAATTGTCCAATCCGATAAATTTTAATTCCAGTGAATTGGGGCGGATGGTGGTAGAGTTAAACATATACATGAAAGAGTTTGCCAAGGGACGGAGAAAAAAGCCGAGAAATCCAATCAGCCATGGGGATATGAACAGGATGCCGGTCCAGGCCTTACGGGTTTTCAGAGACATCGGTGAACGCCTGCGAAGATTGTTGTCGGGTTTCATCCGATTCACGCTCCTTTCACCAAAATGCCGCCGGCTTTAACTGTGCCGTATGGCGAATCAAAAGGTTCGGCGGTATAGTTGACCAGAATGCGTGTGCCGTTGCTGTACACGCTCATGGCAACGCCTGCAGACAGGGTTTCATGTTCGCAGAAAACCGCTCCTGCCGTTGCACGCCAAACCGGTGCCAGCCGTTGCTGTGCATCGAGGATACTCTCTTTCCAAAGAGCTGCATCGGCACTGGTGAGCGTATTGAGTGTGGTATCAATCAGATAGGTGCTGTCACCCGTTATGAGCGCATAGTGCGGCAGCATACCGGTCTCCGCTGCCTGCAGGATGGCTTTTTCGGGATCAGCCTCCAGATTGATCGGTTTTGTAAAGCAGGTGCGCAGCCCCGAAAGAACCATCGACACAAACGGAACCTCGGTGTCCATGCAGTCATAACCGGAGGAATCCATCGGCATATCGGCCAGTGCATTCGCATACGCAAACGCATAGGCAAATGGTGTATCCAGCAGCAGTGCGCTTTTTTCGCGTAATCCGGACAGCACCTGTACAATCGCCTGCTTGGTATCCTGCCGGCTGTACAGAAGATTTCCGTAGCTGCCATAATTGCAGTTTGCCAGATTACGGGGAGATAGGTTGGTCAGTCCGGTACGCTCGATCGCATTTTCCAGCTTCGTCTGCGCCAACGTCAGTTTATCCGGACGAACCAGTTGCCAGCGTTGAGCGGTTTTGTCCCGTAAATGGGTACTCAGCAGGAAGGAATATTGATAGGCCGGTGCATTGGAAAACGATTTAGCACCGTCAAAATACGAGGAAATGCCGCTTCCGCTGCGATAAAACCGGTTGATCTCAGCAGAAAGATATAGCGTACCGCCGTTATCCTGTACGGTTTGGGATAAGGCCAGCAGTTCTTTGCGTGAGCCAACGGCTCTCAGTTGGGACAGAGTTCCTTCCAGTCTGCCTTTTAGCTCGTCCTTGCTCCAAGAGATCAGCCTTATATCATACCCGGTTGTTCTCTCCTGCTGGAGCTGCTGCAGAAAAGCGGTGATATCCTGTGCGGTAGAGAGCGTTTTCGTCACCGTTAAGGGAATGCCCAGTACCGGTTCCCGTCTCTGTACAGCACAATAAAAATCCAGCAGAGGCATCGTACCGCTTAGCGCCGGCTGTACCTGCTGTTCCTCCTGCAAATACCGGCGATAACGTGCTGCCATACCCGCATAGCCGCTTTCCGAGCCTGTGAGCAAGTAATACCGCTGTTCGCAAATATCCATTTCAACAGCAGCCGTTTGATACAGTTTCACTGTCTGAGCCGTGATAGAATCTTCGCCAAGTACAAAGCTGTCATCGGAATGCAGCACAAATTCGTTGTAACCCTGCGTATAGGTCGTGTTCAGGTATCCGGGAACGGCATGGAGTATACTGCCGGTATCCCCGCCGGTAATGACTGCCAGGATCGTCTGATTTCCGTGCTGGATTCCGAAAAGCGGCAGTTGGATCTTATCCTTTTGTGCCGGTTCAACCAATAAATTGTACGTCTGGTCACGTCCATACACCGGCTCGTAATAGTCGACAGTGGTACGTCCGTTATGGAAGTGCATCAGTGCGCCGTTGCCGTCCGGAATTAGTATGTATCCTTCGTCTTCCGGTCCGCCCGCAGCAAAATAGGGGAACAGACTGACAGAACCCAGAACATAGCGCGGATCCTGTTGCTCGATTACAGCGGTATCTATCCAGACGTTGAGATAATCGGCTTCCAGCTGCACAACAACCGGCAGAACGATTCCTACGTCGGCAAAGGTATAAACACAGCGGAATCCCTTGTTGATAGCCTGTACGGTTAATTTTCCCGTACGGACACAGGCAGTTTCGCTGTTTTTCTTGACGGTTGTGGAGCTTTGCAGATCGAACACGTTCAGGATCAGATCGGATAAAACCTCCATGCGGTAAACGCCCTGCGCCCATGCGTCTTCGGCAGCATCGGCGGGAATGTCCGTAATCCGTGTGCCGTCCGTTTTGTTTTCCAGGTAGAAGTGACCGTTGACGGTGTGGACAAAAAGGCGATGGGTGGTGTTTTCCCCTGCCTGTGCATAGCCCTCGTCATTGACAGAGCCAAAGCTCGCCAGTGTATAACTGCGCAGCTGCACCGCTTCTTCGCTTGCGGCCGTTTGCAATGGCGTAACGGCGGGAAGAAGAAACAGAAGTCCACTTAACAGAAGCAGAACGGCTGATTTGATGTGTTTCACAAGCTTCCCTCCTCAGCGTCGAAACATGAGTTCCATGTAAATGGTCTGGAAAAACAGGAAGACCTGCTGGATCAGGCCAAAAAACAGAACAATCAGAAACAATACGAACACCATACCCAGCACAGTCAACAGGATGCACAGCATCGTCTTTCCAAAGGAATAGCTGTGAATCACCTTGAGTGCGGTGATCAGCAAGAATGCCGTGTACAGCAATCCCAAAATACGAATAACGGTCAGGAAAGCGCTTTCCTCCAAGGTTAGCACTTGACTTAGAAGAACGCACAGCAGCGTAGCGGCTATATACGGTAACAGTGCATAGGTACAGGAGACCCAAATTTCTTTGATTCGGCCTTTGCCCTCCAGCAAAGTGGTGATCGCCCAATTAATCAGTACCCACATCACAAACAAACCCAGCGTAGCGGCCAATACATATAACACATTGAAATTTCGTGTGTTGTTGGTATTAAATTTGAAGTCCGTGGCTTGTTGCTGTAAAATTTCGGCAATGACCCACGCGGCGAGTAACAGGCAGGACAAGGGAAAATTCCAGTCTTTTTTATATTTTAGATCCTCGTATTCATCCGCAGGATGATTGAGAATTCGCAGAAGAACGGCGGTCTTTTTCATTGGACGGCCTCCTTTCGGTGCGACAGATGTCGGAAGACGCGGCGGCCGATCCAGACCAACAGTATCAACAGCAGCAACCCCGTCAGCAGATAGGGCGCGTATTTCCGGACAACCACCATGCGGTAATCGCGGAACGCCTGTGAATAAGCCTCACGATCATAACCGAGCTTCAGATAGGTCATGGCCTCCTGAAACTCGCCTTCCTCATATAGCGCCTTGCCGATACCGGTGTATGCCAGTTCGCAGTTAACATTGCGGCTGAGTACCTGTTCCCAGATGACGCGCGCTTGCTGATACAGTCCGTCGCTGTACAGCTGAGTGGCCTGCTCAATCAGCGCACCGTACGCAGTGGGAGAAAAAACCGACAGCGAGTTTTTGTCGCGATCCAGTACATACACGCGTCCGTCAAAACCGTCAATCGCGCAAGGCGATTGAAAGCTGCCGGCCTGATGACCGGTGGTACCGAAGATATTGAGCAGGCGCCCTTCCTGATCGTATTCAAAAATGCGGCCGCGCGCAGCATCCAGTCCGAAAATCATCTTTTCTTCCGATACATAAATATCGGTAAATTGTGTGTCAATGGTTTTCCCAAGAAACCAGCCCTTTTCCATGTCGCCGTAATCGCCGGTTGAGGAACTGACGTTATGTACCGCTGCCAGCAGTACGTCCGTCCCTTGTGCATTGAGTTTTTTGATCTCGTTGCGGGAGTTGGTAACGGTTTTGGTACAAGTGTAGATGAAATTTTCATTGTCAACGTCAAAGCTGGTGTATTGGGTGGGAACATAACGTGCCATGGCATTGATTTGATCCTGTGACATCAGCTGTTTCCAGAAATAGCTGGCGAGCAGCTCCAACGTAACATCGACCTTGTTCGCTCCGTAAAACGTCAGAAATTCGCCGTCCAGATTATAGGTAATCGCGCCCAGATATAAATTTTCCACGATCACAAATACCGTTCCCAGCTGGTTGACCAGTACGCGGGAGGGCTTGAATGCGATGTTTTCCGGAATAAGATCGGTAGAAGGCTTGCTGAAAACGGTCAGTACCTGTCCGTTTTTGTCCAGCATCAGTACGCGTCCGTCCGCTTCCAGACCGTTTTCCTGTGCCGGCGCGCCGGTTTCCGGCTGAGCAACAAAAATATGACCTTCGCCGTCCACGTGCAGACCGGCCGGCTTGTTCAACTGTTCCGTTGTGCCGTCTGCATATGTCACGGTATCCAGCTCCCGTTGCAGCGTCAAATCGGGGTTGAGCACAAGAATCCGATTGTTGCCGGTGTCGGCAATATATACCATACCCTGATCGTCTACAAAAAGATCTGTCGGATTGCACATAGCCTTGTCACTGAGCTGCTGACCGACATAGACTGCCTCCGGCTCATACCCGACCGGCGCGGGAACGGATTTGTCCCAGGCGTTATAAGAGTAACCGACATATGGCAGTGATGCCGACACGGAGGTGGCGGTCAGGCAAACAGTCAGTATGCAGAGACCGAGGCGTTGCACCCATTTTTTCATGACAGCATCCTCCCTTACTCTTTAATGGCAGCGAACGCCATGGTTTCCACAACGGAACGCTGCAGGAAAACGAATAACAGAATCGGCGGCAGCATCAGAAAGACAGTCGCGGCTGCGCCCGTACCCATGCGCGCCATGGTGCCGCTGCTGACAATTTGGGACAGCATCGATGGCAACGTGCGCAGATCCTCGCGGAAAACATATTGCTGCGCACCGGTATTGTTCCAAACGCCCTGAAAAGTGAAGATGATCAGTGTCATCCATGCCGGCTTGACGTTGGGCATGATGATTTTTGCGAAAATAGAAAATTCGTTGTAGCCGTCAAGACGCGCCGCTTCCAGAATGGCTGTGGGAATTTGTTCCATAAACTGCTTCATCAGGAAAACGCCCAGCGCACCGCCGAGAGGCGGCAGAATCAGCGCCCAATAGGTGTCGATCAAACCAATCTTGGCCATAATGATATACTGCGGCAGGAACGTGACCTGCGATACAAACATCAGCGATACGACCACCAGATTGAACAGGAACGCGCGTCCCGGAAATTCATTTTTCGCCAGAGGATAGGCACACATAGAGGAAAAAACGACGCAAAGGAAGGTGGTGGAAAAAGCGGTAAACAGGCTGTTGAAAAGATATTTACTGAACGGCACCCAGGAATTGGCGCACAGAATAAAAAGATCTGTAAAGTTGTCCAGCGTAGGATTGGTGACAAAAAAGCGCGGGGGAAAGATAAATATCTCGCTGAAAGGTTTTAAAGAGGAAACGATGGCGTATACAAGCGGCAATGCTAAAAAAGCACCGGTCACCAATAGAAGCAGTCCAACGGCAATGTTGCCGCCGGTGGAGCGGACAAACCGTTTGGCAGAATAACCGCGCTCTTCGCGTCGCTTTTCCAATAACCGATTTCGGATACTCATACGGTGCCTCCTTAATGACCGATCCGGTTGATCACAAAGGTGACCAAGCGGTTCGTCAGAAACATGAGCAGGAATAGAAAGGAAGCCAGCGCGCAGGCGTAGCCCATTTCAAAGCGGATCGTACCGTAATCCATAATGTGCGTTACAATGGTTTCGGCACTGTACTGTACGCTGGGGAAACCGGCCAGCCGAATGGACACATCGGCTACCGAAAACGATGTGACAATTTGCATAACGGCGCCGAACAGCAGCTGCGGTTTCATGCAAGGGAGTGTGATGTACCACATTTCTTGAAAGCGGTTGTGGATACCGTCCAGCATTCCCGCCTCATATAAACCTGTATCCACGCCCTGCAAGCCGGCTATAAATGCCAAAAAGCCGGTACCGAGCGATAACCAGAGCTGAACGACGATGACGACTCCCAACGTATAGGTGGAATCGCTCAACCAGCCGATCGGTTCCTTGATCAGATTGAAGCGGATGAGTAGGCCGTTGAGAATACCATAGGAATCGGGGCTGAAAATGAATGCCCACATGGTGTACGTGACACCGGAAAGTACCGGCGCATAGAAGATCGTGGTGATGACCGAACGCATTCCCGGACGAAAATCGTTAATCATCCATGCGAAGAAAAAGCACAGCAAATAGCTGATCGGACCGGTGATGACGGCAAACAGCAGCGTGTTGCGGATGGCAATGAGGAAAATATCGTCATCCAGAAACATACGCAGATAATTGTCCCAACCTGTAAAAGTCGGCAGGCTGAAAATGTTGAAATAGGTGAAGCTCAAACCAATGGATACCAGAATCGGCAGCAGGGTGAACAGAAAGAACATCAGCAGGAACGGCGCCATCAGCATATAATTCTGCCAGTTACGGCAGATTTCCTGAAACAAAGATCGTTTCCCGCCGGCATGAAGCGAGGTTTGCCGGCGGCGGTTGGCGGTCATCATGTGTGTCACGCTCCTTCTTGGGACAGACCGAATTCTTTGCGTTTGCGCAGAATTTCGGCGTCAATTTGGCGATTCCAGTAGTTTAAGGCTTCCCGGGGATTTTTGTTGTTGTAAACTACCGCTTTAAATGCGTTGTCAATGTTGCGCGAGGTATAATAGCCGCCGGGAATTTCCGGAATTTCCTGTACGTTGTTCCACTGCGCTTGTAAAACAGCCAGCTCTTTTCCGGACCAGGACAGACGGCTCATGGCCTCGACATTCGCAGGGTTATAGCGGCCGGCGGCGCCTAATACATTTTCGATATCCTGTCCGTAGGTTGTTTGCGTGTCGGTACTGGTCCACCAGCGAAGGAATTTCCAAGCGGCCTCTTGATTTTTGCAAGTGCTCAGCAGAATACAGGCGTTGCCGGATGCCGCGGCGGTGCGGTCGATCCCGTTGTCCGTGACTGTGCCGGGTATCGCGACCATCTTCCATAGTCCGCGGATTTCCGGTGCTGCGGTCAGCAGCTGATTGTAAAAGGTATAATAGGAAATTACCAGCGGCATTTCACCGGTGCGGAAACGGTTATAATCGTCCTTGTAAACCGGGAAACCATATTGCGTGTAAAAGCCGGTCCACATTTTGAAGGAACTGAGCGCCGAGGCGGTGCTCAGCGTTGTGCCGGTGAAGTCGTCTTTGTATAAGCTGTTGCCGCTTTGGAGCAGTAGGGTAGGAAAGATGGTTTGCCCGCCCATTCCCTGTGCTACCAGTGCATATGCATCCAGCGACTGGTAGGGCAGACCGATATTCATGTTGTTGCGTTGCAGCGTTTCCGAAACCTTGAGCAGATCGTTCCAGGTCTCCGGCGGAGCCAGTTCGAGCTGCTCAAAAATATCGGTGCGGTAAAACATCATATGGAAATTTTGCGTTTCCGGCAGACCATATACATGTCCGTCAAAGGTATAGGGAAGTAAGGCGGTCGGCATGTATCCCGCGGCCAAGTCCTCAAAGCCTTCCCGATTTTCCAATGGCAGCACCGCATCACGCAGCGCATAGTTGATCGGATCACCGCGCCCGACGGTCAAGGCTACATCCGGGGCTTTCCCGGCCAGAACCGCCTGCAGAAGTCCTGACTGCACCAACGATAGATTGACGCCGATACCGGTTTCGGGTGTGAAAATCCGGTCGCACAAATCCTTCAGTACTTCTGCTTGGTCGCGTGCGGAGGAAATCCAGGCCGTAATGGTCTCGCCGCCCGCATAAGTATTGCCGATGCTTTCATAATCCTGCGTGAAGGAACCGAAAAAGGCTTTCAGCTGAAATACCAGAGAAGCCCAGAAACCAGCCTTCAACGCCGGCATATCGGTTCCCTGCGGGCATAGGCAGAACTGATCCAGCGTCAGGGACTGGTCGCGGATAAGAAGCACCCATGCCGCCAGAGACGATACGTTGGTGCGGAAACTTTCCAAACGCGAGGGGATCGTGTTTGGCTGCTTCAAAAAGCTGGCAAGCTGGTCGGCAACCAATAACAGCGAGGCGGCTTCCGAGCCCTCATAACCGGTAAGCTCCTGAATAGCCGCAGCAGCGC
>CATWUX010000094.1 GCA_958354085.1 uncultured Oscillospiraceae bacterium
GATTGTCCTTCAAGCATTCCGCCACATAGGTGACCTGCTCCTCGGTCAAAGAGGGATACAGCGGCAGCGTCACTTCATTCTGGTACATCGCGAAGGCGTTCGGAAAATCCGCGATGGAAAAGCCGAGGTTTTTATACGCCGTCAGCATGGGCAGCGGCTTATAATGTACGTTGGTGCATACGCCCTGATCCCGCAGGCGCTCGATCACCGCGTTGCGCTCCGTCTCGGTTTTGCCCTCCAGCCGCACCAGATACAGATGCGCACTGGACACCATAGCCGGCGTGCGGTGCGGGGTACGCAGCACCGGCGCATCCGCCAGCAGCCGGTCGTAAAGGGCGATGTGTGCATGGCGCTTTTCCATGATCTGCCCATACCGCGCCAGCTGTGACATCCCCAGTGCCGCCGCAATATCGGTCATATTGCATTTATACGCCGGCGACAGGATATCATATTCCCACGAGCTGTTCTTTGTTTTTTCCAGCGCGTCCTTTGACTGCCCGTGCAGCGACAGCAGCATATACTGTTTGTATAAAGCGTCGTCATCTATACCGGGATACGAGCGCCACACCACGGCGCCGCCCTCCGCGGTGGTGAGATTTTTCACCGCATGGAAGGAAAACGAGGTAAAATCCGCAATCTGTCCGCACATCAGCCGGCTCCCGTCCGGGTTGATCCGATAAGCGCCCAGCGCATGCGCCGCGTCCGCCATCACGATCACGCGCCCATACTGCTCCTGCAGCGCATTGGACGGGCGGAACAAGGCTTTCCGGCGCTCAACGGCGGCAAAAATACGGTCATAATCGCACAAAACGCCGGCCAAGTCCACCGCGATGATCGCTTTGGTACGTTCCGTAATGCGGCGCTCCATCGCGTCATAGTCCATCTCGTAAGAGCCGGGCGCCGTATCGACCAGCACAGGGGTCGCGCCCACGTGGCAGATCACGCTGGCGGTCGCCGTATATGTGTACGCCGTGGTAATGACCTCATCGCCCGGGCCTATGCCCAACACACGCAGCGTCATTTCCATACAGGCAGTCGCGGAGTTCAGGCATACCGCGCGGCGGCTGCCCGTATATGCAGCAAGCTGTTGTTCAAATTGTTTGGTGCGAGGACCGGTCGTGATCCAGCCGGATGTCACCGCTTGTGCAACGGCCTGCCCATCCGCCGGACACAGATCGGGCACTAAAAAAGGAATGTCCATCATCCAAATCAGACCTCTCTTTTCATTAAAAGCAATTCCGACATATCGTGTTATTATACAACGCTTTTCAAAAAAAAGCAAATAAAACTTCCGGTTTCATGCGTTGTACCGTCTGACATAACGCATACCATATTCAGTATGAGCGGCTGCAGGAAAAAAATTCAACCTGCGCACCTGAAAGCAGCAAAAGAGCAGGACGGATGTCCTGCTCTTTTACCGACCGCGAAGCACATCGCCTTTTTATGATTCCTTAATAAAATACACCACACCGGTACAACCGGGGCCGGCGTGCGTACCGACAACCGGACCGATATCACAGCGCCGTATATCCGGCAGCGTCTTTTTCTTGTTTGCGCAATGGATCAACTCCTCCATCCGCTCGGGCGCATCCGAGTGTCCAAACCAGACCGGCATACTCTCATCCACATCCGCCGAAGAAAGCTGCTCGGCTACATACTCAAATCCGGCCTTGAGGCCGCGGGTTTTATGGACACAGACCACCTTTCCCTCCTGTATGGCAACGATCGGCTTGATGCCCAGCAAAGAGCCGACGACCGCACCGGCGGAGGACAAACGTCCTCCCATTTTCAAGTATTTCAGATCATCCACAACCGCGCATAGCCGTACCCGGGCGGACAATGCCTGTATCCGTTTCGCGATCTCCGCCGCTCTGTATCCGCCGTCCCGCAGCCGCACCGCCTCCGCCACAAGCGCCGCCAGGCCGAATGTCACATTCAGCGTATCGACCACAAAAATTTCGGCGTCCGGAAAAGCCTGCTGCGCGATGACGGCAGACGAATAGGTACCGCTCAGCTCCTTTGACAGCGGCAGCACCACAATTTCATCCCCTGCCTCCACATAAGGACGCATCACCTCTTCAAACTCCATCGGCGTGATCTGCGCCGTTTTCGGCAGTTCTTCCGCCGCACGCAAGCGGTCATAAAACTCCGGCCGCGTCATATTCTCGCCTTCCACATAGGCGTCCTCGCCAAAGAAAACCCGTAGCACCAATATATCCATATTCCATTCCGCTCGTTTGGACAACTCCAGATCACAGGCGCTGTCTGTAATAATACGTACCGCCATGAGATAACCTCCTGCCAAATTATTTGATAATCAAATATTCTGCCGATTGATATACTTTGATTATCAAAGTATTTTAAATTATAGCACGATCCTGCTGTGGTGTCAAGTATGCGTACCATAAACGCCACGGCCGTCAAAGCCAAACCGTTTTCTGCCATGAATTTTGCCGTTTAGTGTTGTAAATCCCTTATAGAAGTGCTATAATAACCAAAACTACACACTCTATACCGTTTGTACGCAATTCGTCCCCGCCAAACAGTGAAGCGGACGAACTATCAGGAAGGTGCAAATCCGCTATGTGGAAAGCCATCTGGAGCAAAATGCAGCATCTTAAGCCCGGCCAGTATTTGGTTCTGGGCTTTCTTAGCGTGATTCTGGTAGGGACGCTGCTGTTGATGCTGCCGTTTTCCACTGTGCAGGACGGCAGCCTCGGCTTTTTAAACGCACTGTTCACTTCGACTTCCGCCGTCTGCGTCACCGGATTAACGGTGGTCAATACCGGCCTCGCCTTCACATTGTTTGGGCAAATCGTGATCACCTGCCTGATTCAGGTGGGCGGTCTGGGATTTATGACCATTGCTTCACTGGTATTTCTGATGATCGGCAAGCGTATTTCTCTGCGGGAACGTCTGCTGATTCAGGAATCCTTCAATGCCGATTCGCTGCAAGGATTGGTGAAGCTGGTACGCAACGCCGTCGTTGTTACGTTTCTTTTGGAGGGCGCGGCCGCAATCATTTTCGCCTTTCGCTTCATTCCGGAATACGGCTTCGGTCAAGGTCTGTTTCAGTCCGTGTTCATGGCGGTCTCTGCCTTCTGCAACGCGGGCTTTGATCCGTTCGGATTTGCCAACTCCATCGAACCGTTTATCGCGGATCCGGTAATCAATTTCACGATCATGGTGCTGGTGGTGCTCGGCGGCATGGGATTTTCCGTCATTCTGGACGTTTTGCACCACCGTCGGTTCCGCAAGCTGATGCTACACAGCCGCGTGGTATTGATCATGACCGGCATTCTGCTGGTCACCGGCACGCTGCTCATCGCGGTGCTGGAATGGAACAATCCGCTGACCATTGGATCGCCGGATCTGAATGTCGGCGAAAAGCTGATGGCCTCGATGTTCCAGTCGGTCACGCTGCGCACCGCCGGCTTTGATACTATCGGTCAAAACGATCTCACGCCAGCCGGTCAATTGCTCAGCATTATTCTGATGTTTATCGGCGCCTCCCCCGCCTCCACGGGCGGCGGTATCAAAACCACCACCTTCTTCATGGTCGCACTGTATGCGGTGACGACCGTCCGCCGCAAGCAGGATTACAACATCCTCGGGCGGCGGCTCAACGAGCAGACCGTAAAACGCGCATTGGCGATCTTTACGCTGGCGCTCGGCCTGATACTGGTGGATACGGTGATCATCAGCGCGGTGGAAAGCATGACGCACGGAACCGAATCCTTGGAGCAGGTTCTGTTTGAAGTCGTGTCCGCTTTCGGCACGGTTGGACTGTCTACCGGTATCACGCCTACGCTCAACGGTGTTTCCAAAGTATTCATCATCTGCACGATGTTTTTGGGACGCGTCGGCCCGCTGACCGTCTCCATGGCACTTTCGGGAGGCCCCGGCAAGCCGAACGCTCTCCGCTATCCGGAGGATCGCCTCATGGCGGGCTGATACCGGGAAAGCTGAAAAAAATATTTATAAGGAAAAGACCACTATCAGGGAGGTAATCCGATCATGAAACAAATCGCCGTGCTGGGTTTGAGCCGTTTCGGCGCCAGCGTCGCACGTTCTCTGACACAGATGGGGGCGGAGGTTCTCGGCGTAGACAACGACCCCGAGCGCGTAGCGGACATGGTGCACGACATCACACATGTCATACAGGCGGATATTCTGGACAACGACGCGTTGGATTCGCTCGGCCTGCGCAATTTTGACGTGATCGTGCTGAGCATCAAAGACGTGGAAATCAGCTGCCTTGCCACGATCGCCATCAAGGATCACGGTGCAAGCTACGTTGTCGCACAGGCAAGCGGGGAATCGCATGCCAAAATTCTGGAACGCATCGGCGCGGACAAAATCATCATGCCGGAAAAGGATATGGGCACTCGTCTCGCGCGGAATCTGGTCGGCAACAATATCATCGATTACATGGAGCTTTCTGCCAAGCACAGTCTGATGGAAATCGAGGTTCTGGACGACTGGGTGGGCCGCACGCTCAAGGAGAGTAACATTCGGAAAAATTACGGCGTCAACGTTGTGGCGATCCGTTCCGGCAAGGCGCTGCAGGTCGCGCCCAACGGCGACGACCTGATCCATGACGGCGACATTCTGGTCGTTATCGGGGAAAACACCGACCTGGATAAGCTGAACAAGATCCATCCGAAACGAAAAAAATAATGCACCCACCGACGTTCGGAACCCTTCCGTCGGTGAAACCGGTTTTCCTCGCATAAAGGGGCGTTTTGCTGTGCGATCCCGGCAGGAGCGGCAAGCGCCCTTTTTCAATCCGATTTTAGTATTACTCGGGCACAAACCCGGAAAGGACAGGAATCTTTTATGCAAGTCACGATACGCAATGATGCTCTGACAGTCGTCTCAGACACCCACGGTGCGGAGCTGCATACGATTGACAGCGCCAACGGTATTTCGTATCTTTGGAACGGCGATCCCGCCTACTGGTCGTATCATGCGCCCACGCTGTTTCCGTTTATCGGCGCGTTGCGCGGCGGCTGCGCCGCTTCGGCGGGCGGGGAGATCCGCCTGCCCAAGCACGGCCTTGCCCGCACTGCGGAATGGACGCTGGAAAGCGCATCCGAAACCGCTGTGACCTATTTGCTGACCGCCAACGACCAGACGCGCGCCGGTTATCCGTACAATTTCGAAGTGCGCATCCGTTATCACCTGGAAGGCGCGTCGGTCACCACGACATATACGGTAAAAAACGCCGGCTCCAACGATATGCCGTTTTGTATCGGCGGCCATCCCGCCTTTCGCGTCCCGCTGACCGAGGGCGAATGCTTTGAGGATTACCGCATCGTATTCGCGCAGCCGGAAACGGCGGATTGCCCGCAGGTCGATCTGGCCGCCGGCTTGATCATACGCGATGTACGCAACCGGCTGCTGACGGAATCGGCCTCGTTCGCCCTCCATCATGTGCTGTTCCGCGGCGATGCGTTGATCTTTGATCGGCTGAAATCCCGCAGCGTACAGCTGCTCTCCTCCAAATCCGGACACGGCGTCCGCATGGATTTTGCGGGAATGGATTACTTTGCCGTGTGGTCGCCCTTTACCGATGCGCCGTTTGTTTGTCTGGAGCCGTGGACCGGCACCGCCACCTGTGTGGAAGAGGACGACATATTTGAGCACAAGCAGGGCGTGCGCGTGCTTTCTCCCGGTGAACAGGCGACCTACGCCTTCACCGTCACCGTGTTTTGATCATGGACAAGCCTGTTATACGCGCGCTGCTGTTCGATCTGGACGGAACGCTGGCAAACACGATGCAGGATCTGGCGGCCGCGACCAATCGCGCGCTGGAACTAAACGGTTTTCCCGTGTGTCCGCTCTCCGCTTACGCCCACATGGTGGGGAACGGCGCACGCAAACTGATCGAACGCAGTCTGGGCAAGGCGGCAACACCGGAATTGACCGAACGCGTGCTGGCGGATTTTCTGCGTATTTACGACAACGCCTGTATGGTGGATACCCGTCCATATGACGGACTTCCCGAAGCGCTGTCCGTTCTAAAGGCGCGCGGTCTGCGCATGGCGGTGGTGACCAACAAGCCGGAACCGCAGGCGCGCAAAATCGTCGATCAGCTGTTTCCCGGCGTTTTTGAAGCAGTTTACGGCGGGCGTCCGGGACGAAAGCCCAAGCCGGATCCGTCCACGGCGCTTGAAGCAGCGGAAAAGCTGGGCGCGATGCCGGAAGAAACGCTGTTTATCGGCGACTCCGACGTGGATATTTTTACATCCAAGGCCGCCAACATGCAAAGCATCGGCTGCGGCTGGGGCTTTCGAGGAATTCAGGAGTTATGCGACGCCGGAGCCGATTTTCCTGTGAATAGTCCACAGGAAATGCTGCAATGCATTCTGCATATTCTTGCGTAAGTTATGCATTTTTCCTCTTGATAATTTTCATGAGGCGGTTTATAATAGAAACAACGAAATTTATTTTGGAGGGTTACATATGAAAAAGATGCTTTCGCTGCTTTGCGCAGCGGCTATGCTGGTCGCTTTCGGCGCCGGCTGCAAATCAAACGACAAAGATTCCAGTGACGGTTCCGGCACGACCACCAAGAAAGAGCTGCGTGTGGCTACCAATGCCGAATTTGAACCGTGGGAAACCTTGGACTCCGACAACAACGTCGTCGGTGCGGATGCCGATATCATCAACGCGGTTGCCGACAAAATGGGCATGACGGTCAAATTCCAAAACATGAAGTTTGAGGGCGTTGTGGGTTCCGTCGCCTCCGGCGCAAGCGATGTCGCGATCTCCGGTCTGACGATCAATGCCACCCGTTTGAAATCCGTGGATTTTTCCACTCCCTATTATGAAGGCGCCGCACAGATCCTGATCGTCAAAAAGGATGACACCACCTTTACCGGCACCACCAAGGAAGAGCTGGACGCACAGCTGGTAGGCAAGCGCATCGGCGTGTGCATCACCTTTACCGGCGAAGCCTACGCAAAGGGCGATGAGGACTGGGGCTTTGCCGGCATCAAAGATGCCCAGATTTCTTCTTTTGACAACATCGGTCTGGCCATTCAGGACATGAAGAACGGCAAACTCGACGCCATTATCATGGACGATTCGGTTGCCAAGGATGCGGTTGCCACCGACGAAAACAAAGACAGCGTCAAGGCCATTGATGTGCCGCTGACCGTTGAAAAGTACGGCATCGCGATCAAAAAGGGGAACACGGAGCTGCTCGACAAAGTCAATGCGGCTCTGAAAGAGTTAAAAGATTCCGGTGAACTCGACAACATTCTGAAAAAGTGGAATGTCTAATGCTGTAAAACGGGGGAATCAGGTTCGAGATGTCGAATATTTTTCAAAACTTTCCTGAGCGCGTGTATCGCATATTCATTGAAGAAGAAGGCTACAAGCTCATGCTGGAGGGGCTGCAGCACACCATTTTGATTGCGCTCTGCTCTCTGGTCATCGGTATCGTAATGGGGACGCTCCTGAGCGTTGTCAAAGTCACACCCCGCACCAATCCGATCGTACGCGTTCTCCACTTTTTGGCGGATGTTTATATTACCGTTATCCGTGGAACGCCGGTTGTAGTCCAGCTTTTGCTCATTTATTTTGCGATACTCAGCCCTTTGGGATGGGATGCGCTTGTTGTCGCTATTCTGGTATTCGGCATCAACAGCAGCGCCTATGTGGCGGAAATTATCCGCGGCGGTATTCTGGCGGTGGACAAGGGACAGATGGAAGCCGGCCGCTCGCTCGGACTCAGCTATGGTACAACTATGCTGCGTATCGTGCTGCCGCAGGCAATCAAAAATATCCTGCCTGCCCTCGGCAATGAATTCATCGTTCTGATCAAAGAAACCTCGGTTGCCAGCTTTATTACGGTCACCGACCTGACACGGGCGGCGCAATCGCTCAACGGGAAATACTATGATGTGTTCGTGACCTATCTTGTGCTGGCCGTTGTCTATCTCGTGTTGGTCATGATCGCGACCTTCTTTGTAAACCTGATGGAAAGGAGGCTGCGCAGAAGTGATAACCGTTAATAATTTATGGAAGCGTTTCGGCAAGCTGGAGGTGCTCAAGGGCATCGATACCCATATCTCCGCTGGCGAGTGCGTCTGCGTGATCGGCCCCTCCGGTAGCGGAAAATCCACTTTTTTACGTTGTATCAATCTGCTGGAGACCCCTTCCGACGGCGATATTATCATTGAAGGCATTTCCGCTATGCAGCATATGAAGCAAATTGATCAGCTGCGGCAAAAGGTGGGCATGGTGTTTCAGCAGTTTAATCTGTTCCCGCATATGACGGTTTTGCAGAATGTGACGCTCGCGCCGATGAAGCTCAAAGGGCTGTCCGCTGCGGATGCGGCAGAAAAAGCCATGCAGCTGCTGGCCAGCGTAGGCGTTGCGGACAAAGCCAGCGAATACCCCGGCCGTCTGTCCGGCGGACAAAAGCAGC
>CATWUX010000095.1 GCA_958354085.1 uncultured Oscillospiraceae bacterium
CATCTTATCATCGGCAATGATGATGCCGTCGCGCACGATGCGCAGCAGATCATTGCGGTAGACCTTGCCGTCCAGCACATAGCAGCCGGCGACCGTACCCACATTGGTGATGCGGTAGACCTGACGCACTTCGGCGCGGCCATGCAGCACTTCCCGGGTTTTCGGCGCGAGCATACCCTTCATGGCGTCGGAAATTTCCTCGATGCAATCGTAAATGATGCGGTACATCCGCATATCCACGTTTGCCTGTTCCGCCGCCGCCTGCGCCACCGGATCGGGACGCACATTGAAGCCCACGATGATGGCATTGGACGCGTCCGCCAGCATCACGTCGTTTTCGCTGACCGCGCCGACCGCGCCGTGAATGACGCGTACGCGCACTTCGTCATTGGACAGCTTCTCCAGCGACTGGCGCACCGCCTCGACCGAGCCCTGTACGTCCGCCTTGATGATGATGTTGAGCTCTTTCATCTCGCCCTGCTGCATCTGATCGAACAGATTATCCAGCGTGACCTTCTGGTACTGACTGAACAGCTCTTCCTTCGCGCTCTGCTTGCGCTGTTCGACCAGCTCACGCGCCAGACGTTCATCGGTTACGGCGTTGAAAATATCGCCCGAAACCGGCACTTCGTCCAGACCCATGATCTCGACCGGCACAGACGGGCCGGCTGTTTCCACCTTGTCGCCGTTATCGTCGGTCATCGCACGCACGCGGCCTACCGCCGTGCCCGCGACCAGGATGTCGCCGGTGTGCAGCGTGCCGTTTTGTACCAGAACCGTCGCGATCGGGCCGCGGCCCTTATCCAGACGCGCTTCGATGACCGTACCCTTGGCGGCGCGGTCGGGATTGGCGCGCAGCTCTTTCATTTCCGCTACCAGCAGTACCATTTCCAGCAGCTTATCCAAGCCCGCACCTGTGTGCGCGGAAACCGGCACGCAGATCACGTCGCCGCCCCATTCCTCGGGCACCAGCTCGTGCTCGGTGAGCTGCTGCATGACCTTATCGGGATTGGCGGTGGGTTTATCCATTTTGTTGATGGCGACGATGATGGAAACGCCCGCCGCCTTGGCATGGTTGATCGCTTCGATGGTCTGCGGCATGATGCCGTCGTCCGCCGCCACAACCAGGATCGCGATATCGGTGACCTGCGCACCGCGGGCGCGCATGGAGGTGAACGCCGCGTGGCCGGGCGTATCCAAAAACGTGATCGACTGGCCGTTCACTGCGACGCGGTAGGCACCGATATGCTGGGTAATGCCGCCGGCCTCGCTCGCCGTGACCTGCGTTTTGCGGATCGCGTCGAGGATGGAGGTCTTGCCGTGGTCAACGTGGCCCATGACCACCACGACGGGATCACGGGGCTGCAGGTTTTCGTCGTTGTCCTCGCTGTCGTCGATGATGCGTTCCTCGATGGTCACGACCACCTCATGCTCCACCTTGGCGTGAAATTCTTCACCGACCAGATACGCCGTATCAAAGTCGATCTCCTGATTGACGGTCGCCATCACGCCCATGAGCATCAGCTTTTTGATGACCTCCGCGGAGGTCGCCTTGAGCTTGAGCGCGAGATCGCCAACGGTGATGGTATCGCCGACGGTGATGGTCAGCTGCTTTTTCTGACGTTCCAGCTGAATACGGCGCAGACGCTCCGCTTCCGTTTCCTTGCGGGTGTGGGGCTTGCGGTATTGCTGCGAGCGCTGATTGAGCTTTTGCTTTTTGACCGCGCCGCCGTCGCCGCGCACGCGGTTGGAGGTCTGGGCGAGCATATCGAATTTTTCATCGTATTTGCCCACATTCACCTGCGGGGTGCGGGTATCCACCGTGCGGCGTTCCACCGGCGCTCTGGGCGCCGCCGGCTGCTTGGGTGGCTTTGTCTGCGCCGCCGGAGCGGCGGGACGGTGGTTGTGCGCAGCGGCCGGCGCCGGTTTATCGCCGGATTTTGCCGGCGCTTTTTCTGCCGGCGCAGGCGCCGCTTTCTCCTCGGCGGTCGTTTCCGCGGCAGCCTTTTCTTCGGCGGCTTTTTCCTCGGCAGCCGCTTTGCGCGCCTGCCCGCTGGCAAAGTACGCGTCGAGATTCTCCGTCGCGTTTTTCTGGGTGAAATGTTCAAACACCAGATCCAGTTCGGATTCCTCCAGAGCGGTCATGCTCTTTTTAGGTGTTTCCACATACTTGCCCAAAAATTCAATAATTTCCTTGGTTGTGCATCCAAAATCTTTTGCCAACTCGCTTACGCGATATTTTTGCATCATACTATTCTTCCTCCTCCAAGTCGTGGCGGCACTGTTTTTCAATCGCAGCCGCAAAGCCTTTATCGCCCACCGCGCAAACGCCTATCGGCTTTTGCAGCCCAAGCGCATCGGCGATCTCCGCCTTGTTCAGTGGGAGCCGCCGGACGGCGACCGGTTTTTCGCCGATCACAAACCGCAGCTCTTTTTCGGTTTTTTCGGACAGATCGGCAGCCAGCAGGACGAGCACTTCCTCTCCGGCCGCGACAAGCGCTGCCACCGCGTCATATCCGGTCGTCATGCGTCCCGCCCGGCGGGACAGCCCCAGCAATCCGGTCAGTTTACGATTCACTTGCCTGTAATTCCTCCTCCATCCGGTCATACACCTCGGCGGGAATCGGACAGGAAAACGCTTTTTCCAGCCGTTTTGCTTTGCGGGCAGTGCGCAGACAGTCTATATTCGGGCAGACATAGGCGCCGCGCCCGGGCTTGCGTCCGGTCGTATCCAGAGAAAGCTCTCCCTCGGGGCTTTTCACCACCCGGATCAGCTCTTTTTTCGGTTTCATTTCTCCGCATCCTGTGCATTTGCGCAGAGGCACCTTTTTTGTCCGCATCCCAATCACTCCATCCTTTCGACAGGATTATTCCGCTTCGGTTTCTCCATAAAAACCGCTTTCGGGACGAATATCAATCTTCCAGCCGGTCAGCTTCGCCGCCAACCGGGCGTTTTGCCCTTTGTTGCCGATAGCCAGCGACAGCTGCGCGTCCGGAACGGTTACGCGGCACGCTTTCGCGCCGTCGGGATCCACCTCGACCGACAGCACCTTGGCCGGCGACAACGCGGCGGCGATGAACTTGCCGGGATCATCGCTGTATTCGACGATGTCGATCTTTTCGCCGCCCAGCTCCTCGACGATGCCGTTGACGCGCGCGCCGCGGGGGCCGATGCAGGCGCCGACCGCGTCCACGTTTTCATCGTGCGCGAGCACCGCCAGCTTGGTACGGGAACCGGCTTCGCGGGAGACGGCCTTGATTTCGACCGTGCCGTTGAAGATTTCCGGCACTTCCATCTCGAACAGGCGCTTGACCAGACCGGGATGGGTGCGGGAGATGAGGGCGCGCGGTCCTTTTTCGCCGTCGCGGACGTCCACGACGTACACCTTGATGCGGTCGCCCTCTTTGAGCGCTTCGTCCGCGATTTGTTCGCTCTTGGTCAGTACGGCTTCCGCCTTGCCGATCTCCAGTGTAGCCGCGCCGGTTTTGGCGTCCACACGGGTGACCAGCGCGGTGACCAGCTCCTGATTGCGGCGCTGGAATTCCTGCATCTGCTGGCCGCGCTCGGCTTCACGGATGCCCTGGCGGATCACATGCTTCGCCGTTTGGGCGGCGATGCGGCCAAACTGCTTGGTTTCCAGCGGGATCTCCACCACGTCGCCGACGGTCGCCTTTTTGGAGTATTTCACCGCCTGCTCCGGCAGGATCTCCTCGTCGGGATCCACGATCTCCTCCACGACCGTCTTGTGCAGCGAGACCTTGAATTCGTTGGTAGCGGGATCCATGATAACGGAGATGTTCTCTTTTCCGCCGTAATCACGCTTGACCGCGATGATGATAGCGGCGCGGATCTTTTCCAACAAATAGTCGCCGGAGATGCCTTTCTCCTTTTCCAGCAATTTCAGCGCTTCGAAAAATTCTGCATTGTTGCTCATAATTACCTCCAAGCCGCTTGAGCGGCATAATTTTAATCGTTTTCGGCGTCATCCTCGAGCTCGTCCGGCAAAAAGTCGTCCTCGTCGATGGCGTGCACCAGAGAAACATCTTTTTTATCAAAGGAACGGACGGTGCCGTCCTCTTCTTCGATCGTGATGGTGTGGTCGGCGTAGCCGGTCAGCAAGCCGGCAAATTCGCGCATGCCGTCCAGCGGCCGGAACAGGCGCACGGCAACGGGCCAGCCCTCGTAGGCGGCGAAATGTTCGGGACGGGTCAGCTCGCGCTCGATGCCGGGAGACATGACCTCCAGACAATACGACTGCGGGATGGGATCGACCTCGTCCAGCAGATCGCTCATGCGGCGGGACATCGCCACGCAGTCGTCGATCGAGACGCCTTCGTCTTTATCGATGGCGATGCGCAAAAACCAGTCGGTTCCTTCCTTGACGAAGCGCACATCCCATAGAAACAGCCCCAGCTCCTCGGCGACCGGCTGCGCCAGCCGGTAACAGATCGCCGCGGTGTTGCCGGAGCCGCCTTTGCTTGTTGTTTTAGCCATCGGCGTTCCTCCTGTACAAACATAAAAGAGCGGGTCGCCCCACTCTTTTAGCATTCCAATATTCATCCTTTGTATAAGTATATCACCGATCTTTATAAAACGCAAGCCTTTTTTGAAAAAAGCGAAAAATTACGCCGCCTGCCATGCAAAAGTAAATCTTAATCGGTTTCCCATGCAAGCACTGCGGGAAACTCCGGTCCGGTGACTTTTCTGCCGATGTCGCTCAACCAGGAAATGAAATGCTCCTCCCATGTTCCGCTCCATATTTTTTCATGGGGGATTGGCGCCGGCTCCATCGTGTGGTCATTCACTTTTTTCAAGCTGTTCACACAATAGGCCACCGTATACAAGCCATACGGATCCAGCTCCTTCCCGTCCGGCAGACGGCAGCGGAGCAGGCGCTGCCCGGGTTCCTTCCAAGGGGCATAGTCTATCAGCAGACCGGAAGCGGCTATGTGATCCTCCGTTCCGGCGACGGCGCCTTCTTTTCCCGATAAGTAATCGATAATTTGCTGTCCTGTCAGCTGGCCGGTCGCCACGCCCCGGCTGGTGTCGGAATAGGATTTGGTGGCGGAAATGCATTGCAGCGATTGGTCGGTTATATCCCCTTCGTACAGGAACCCGTTTACGCCCTCGCTGTTGCTGCTGACAAACACCAACGCGATCGGCGCCCCGGTCTCATGCCGGTACATATCGCCTACAAGCTCCGCGGTTTCCCATTTGGTAAAGGTGCGGACAGCCTCCCCGTAAACCGGCATATCCTCCGTGCCGGTCAGCGATTCATCGCGCGCAGCGTCCGCTTCCCTCAGCCATTCCTCGGTTGTGAGCTCCCCGCTTAGCCAGTCCAGCACGGTGTCCCGCATCGTTGTCTCCACAACAGCGTCATCGCCGGACAAAAAGAAATGGTTAATGATACGGCCTTCCTGGATGGTGTTTTGAATTTCTTTGCCGAAATCGCCGATCACCATCGGGACACCGGTTACATGCGAGAATTGCAGCCCGTCCCGTATCAACTGTTTTTGTGTTTCCGGTTGGCTGAGAAACGCCAGAATATCCAGCAACAATTGTTTTTTCGCCGGACTTTCCTCCGCCGACGCCTTGTTGATGGCAAAAAAGTAGCTGGGGATGGCATACAGATAGTCGCTGTCCGGCTCGTCGGAGGTCCAAAACGGGAATATGCCGACTTCGTGCCGGCTGTCCTCTGTGGAAATGGCGGCATTGGTCGTGTAGGCGTTTTGATTTTCAAAAATCATAGCGGTAGAATGATACTGATACAGCTTCCGGCTGCGATAACGGGGACGTATCCCCATATCGGCGGGCGATAGGATCCCGTCCTCAAACAGCTGCTTTAATATCGCCGCCGCCGGCTCCATATGCCCGACCATTGATTCTTTTCCGTTTTGGTAATTCAGCAGCCACTGCTGGTTTTCCGCCCCGCGGTATACCCGGTCATACGCAAAGGTATTGAACACGATCTGGAAAGCGTCCGGAAACAGCAAAGCGGGCTGCAAGGCTTTGAACGGCACCTCCTGTTCCCCGCCGTCCTCCGTTTCCACCGCTTTTTTGCCGTCGCGGTTGATAGTATCGACCAACGAGACAAACTCACTGTAGCTGTGGGGCGGTTCCCACCCGTTTTCCGCGAACAGGGTACAGTCATAGACCACCCCGTAAATATCCGACGGGCCGGGCAGGTAATACAATTTCCCCTCCTCGTTCATGCAGGAATCCAACGAAGCCGCGTAATAATTGCGCACAAACGACTGCGAGGAGAGATCCAAGAGGTAATCCGGAGCGATATCGAGGATGCAGGGGGCATCGCGGGCCAGAAGGATATCGCGTGCCACACCGTTGAGCAGGCTCTGGCGCAGCGGATACGCCGCGTCGGTCGCACCGGCGTGCACCATGACGATATCGACATCCGGAAACGCCGTTTCGATCATCGTCTCCAGATCGAGAAAATCCGCCGCTCCGTGTTCGTAATGCACCGTCACCATCGTTTTATCGGGATCCACGGGATGCATCGTCAGAATCTCATTTTTTGCCGTTCCGTTGGGCAAATCCTGTTTTGCACAGCCGCTGCTCAAGCAGAGCAAAGCCAGACTCCAGGCGATCAAACGCAGGAACTTTCTTTTCATCCGTAATCTCCATTCTGCCGCTGGGGCCGCCGCCGGCAGCGGTCATTTGTTGCTTTTTTGGCTCATACGTTGACGGCGATAACCGGGGATTGCCGCCGTGGATCAATGCAAAACGATGTAATCCGTCGGTTCGCGCAGGGGGTGCCCGTTCGCCATATACTCTGTCCATGCCGACCGGACGCGGACCTTTTGCATCTCAAAAGCATCGGCGTCTTGTTCCGGGCAGAGCCGGGAAACGATCTGGGTATAGTGAGCGAGCGTATCCAGATAGGCCACCCGGTACACGCGGGTTTCCTCCAGCTCTTTTCCGTCCCGGTAAACGCGCGTAAGCGTATATTCCCGCCCGTTGGCCTTGACCTCCATGGACGCCCCGCTGAGCACCGGCAGGGAAGCCTGATTAAACGGGGTAAAACAGCCGTCCGCCCCCTCGACGGAAATTTGCAGCAGCCGCTTTATCTCCGCGCCCGTCATGTCCCCCACAAACGCTTCGCAGGAGTTGGGCATGATCATATAACTGAGCATTTTCTTGGTATAGTCTGTGGGCAGTATAGGACCGGTAAAATTATACGCCGGCGAGAGCAAAATATCGGCGTCATAATATTCGCGCAGCGTATTTGCCACGGCGGACGCCGCCGGATTTCCCCCTTCTTTTTGAAATGTATAGGGGATTGTACGATCAAAGGTAACGACGGCTTCCGACTTCTTTTCCTGGGGCTGCCGCAATTGCGCGTCAAACGCCTCATATGCCTGCTGTGCATCATAATCGCCCTGTATCATCTTTTGCACGACCTGCTGAGACGCGGCAAAAAAGGCTTCGGAAGCCAGACGGATATACAAATGGTTGGATTGGATATAGGGCTTGAGGCCGCTCAGCTCCTCTGCAAGCGTGATTTCCGTATTTTTGCTGTAGGACACGGTGTCGTTTTCTCTGGAAAGGACATTTTGCCCCTCTTCGGAAAGCATAACGCGCAGCACGCGGGATGCCTGCTCCATGCGTTTGGCGTCCTGCTTCAACTCCCGGTTCAGCGCCACGTGGAGAGAAGGATACGTCAAAAGCCAGTTGTTGCCGTCCTGGCAAAAATAGGGCAGCAGCACAACCTCCTTCACTCCCAATTCGGTCATGCGCATCGCCATCGCTCCGGTGTTCCGGGTCATAGCCGCTTTGCCTTCGGTAAACATATTGACCACGGGATTAAACGACAGTTCCGTATCCGAGGGAAGCAGGCCGACATCGGAAATAAACTGTTCCATTCGTTTGAACACTCCCGGCCAGATCTCCGTATCCAAACCGATTGTGTCACTGACCGGATTTTCATAATCCAACCGCCATTTTTTCCCTTCCAAAGAGACCAATTCGGAAATGGAACAGCCCTGCAAAACCTCCAAACAGGTGTAGTCATAGGAAAAATCGCTGACAAAGCCCCGGATTCCCTGCTTTTCAAACGCTTTGCATGCGAACACAAAGCTGTCGTAATCCGTCGGGATCGGGATTGCATATTCGTCGAACAGCGCTTTGTTTGCGAGAATGGTATCCGCCACGCCGCAAATCGGCAGCCAGTTGATGCTGCCGTCGCTGTTTTGGTAGTCGCTCAGATAGGGCATACCAATGGACGCTGCCGCTTCTGTTGTCGACAGATCCAGCAGATACGGTTGCAGCGGTACGGCGTCGTTTAAAGAGAAACGGCGATTGGTGATGATGTCCGGCAGCGAGCCGTTTTCATTCAAAAACTCATAAAAATCCAAACGCAAATTGCAAGTGCAAGTTGGACACCCGCATGAATAAAAATAGTTCGGCG
>CATWUX010000096.1 GCA_958354085.1 uncultured Oscillospiraceae bacterium
AGGACTCCTCAACCGAGTCAAAATCCGCCACCAGAAGGTCGGGCTGCACATCGAGCGCTTTTGCCAGCCGCAAACCGCCGTCCGCCGCCACGAACCAATCCTCTTTCCGTAAAAGCCGGCGCAGGATCTCCGGCTCCCGAAACGGACCGGCCGACAAAACGACGCAGCGATTTATTTGGTCTCCCATTCCTTTCGCTCCTTTGCCTCATCGTACATCGCCACGTAGCTTTCATAACGTGAAAACGCAATTTTTCCTTCGTCTACCGCTTGCCGTACCGCGCATCCCGGCTCTTTGATATGCGCACAAGAGGTAAAGCGGCAGCGGCCAAGAAAAGGTGCAAACTCGCGGAAAGCATAAGGAAGATCATCTTTGTGAATGGGCTCCAGCCTTTCCATATCCAAGGAGGAAAAACCGGGCGTGTCCACAATATAGCCGCCATGCGGCAGCGGAAACAAGCTGGCAATACGCGTCGTGTGCCGGCCGCGTCCCAATTTTTTGCTGGTTTCGCCTGTTTCCAGCACCAGCTGCAAATTCATCGCGTTGAGCAGGCTGGATTTTCCAACGCCGGAATTTCCTGTAAAGGCGCTAACCTTTCCGTAAAGATAAGCATATACTTCTTCTACTCCCGCTTGGGTGGCCGCGGAAACGGTAAACATTTTCAGACCTGTCGTAGCATAAATGTTTTCAAACCATGTCGTATCTTCCAGATCGGCTTTGTTAATCAGGAGTACCGGTTCAATCTTTTTATCCTCTGCAATCGCGATCATCGTATCCACGACGCGCAGGCTGGGCGCCGGATCGACGATGGATACCACTATCACAAGACAATCCAGATTGGCGACAGGCGGACGAACCAGATAATTGCGCCGTTCAAGCACCTCTTCCAAGGTACCGGACGTATCACTTTGCAGCGAAATACGCACATGATCCCCCGCGACCGGCGTCATCCCTTGCTTGCGGAAAATTCCGCGTGCGCGGCATTCGTATGTGCCATCGGCGGCTTCTACATAATAGAAGCCGCCGATGCATTTTAAAACGATTCCCTGTTTGATTTCCGTCATGGACAGATCCTCTCCGCCGTTTAGTCTTCGAGATCACTCGGCTCGGTCGGCTCCGTGGTACTTGCGGTTTCGCCGCCTTCTACAAAGGGCTTTTGCCAATCGATCGTGGCTTCGCCCTTTTGGCCGTCAACGGTATAGCTGATATAGTCCTGATACTGCGTATCAGTATCGCTCGAACGTTTAATTTTGATCGTAACATTATAGATGGCCAGCTGTTCACGCAGCGTCAGCGTCACTTTCTTGAGCTGATTCGGCATCAGACCGCGCAGCTCCGTGGAATATTCCTCTTCTGTACGCAGCTTACCGTTGATGATCACCTGTAAATCGACAAGCGTAGACGTCTCCGTCGGAAGCTTGACAACCAGATTTTTGATATCTTTAAATCCGGAACTGACAACCAAGGTCACCTCGCTGCCCGGCTTGAGCATCGTATCCTTGGCAGGGCTTTGCGAAATCACGGTATTCGCCGCATAGGTATCGTGGTTCTGGCGCTGAATATTCTCCACATTGACCACAAACCCATTTTCCGTCAAAATCCGGATGGCCTCCGCCTGTGCGGACGCTTCTACATTCGGCACAGCCTTCGGATCCGGTTCCCGTTCGCCGGTACTGACATAGACGCGGATCATCGTATCCACCGGCACTTTGTTCGGGTATCCCGGTTCAATGCGGATGACAAATCCTTCGGCAACCTCGCTGCTGGTTTCTTCAATAATCTGCGTGTTGGTGAAACCATTCAGCTCCAACAAAGCTAAAACCGACTTTTGGTCTTGACCGGGCTGAACCGACGGGATGTCCACTTTCTTTTCGCCCTTGCTGACATACAGCGTAACGGTATCCTTGACCTTTATACTGCGTCCCTGCGGAGGATTCTGGTCGATAATCGTACCGGCAGGCGCTTTATCCCATTTTTCCTGCCAATCGATGGTGTAATTTTTGATATACTCCGCGTTGTTGGCGACATCCTCATACATCTGCCCAACAAAATTATCCACTGTAATATTTTCGCGTCCCTCATTCTGCGGTTTGCCCAGCCACAACACCAGCGCCACAACACCGAAAATGAGCGCAACCAGCACAAACGCACCGGCAATTGCCGCCAGAATCGGCAAAACCGGCGGGCCTTTGCGTTCTTCTTCCTCGTCCTCAACATCGGCCGGTTCCTCGACAGGTTCCCCTTTGACGCGGGTGATCGCCTCGACAAAACGGGTCGGCGTTTCGTCTACAAAATATTTATATTCAAAATGAATGCTAGGATTGCGTTTGAACTCGTCGATGTCGTACAGCATTTCGGCCGCAGACTGATACCGGCGTGCCGGATCCTTCTGCATGGCCTTGATCGTGATGTCCTCCAGTCCCTCCGGGATCTGCGGATTGATCTCCCGCGGATGCTTCGGCTCCGCCTGCAGCTGCATTATCGCGATGGAAACCGCGTTATCGGCTTCAAAGGGCAGTTGACCGGTGAGCATCTCATAGAGCATGACACCGACGGAATAAATATCCGCCTTTTCGTCCGTGATTTCGCCGCGTGCCTGCTCGGGACTGATATAATGCACCGAACCGATCGCTTTGTCCGATGCGCTGGTCAGCCGCGCATCCGTTCGCGAAAAACGTGCAATGCCGAAATCCGTCACTTTGATGGTGCCATCCGGAAGCAGCATAATATTCTGCGGCTTGATGTCGCGATGTACGATTCCTTTGTCATGGGCGTGCTGCAGGGCGCGCAGGATCTGCACGGTGAAATGCACCGCTTCTTTCCAACGAATATCCTTCTGCTGGTCGATGTACTCCTTGAGCGTAATACCGTCGATGTATTCCATCACGATATACTGCAGCCGTTCACCGAAGCTGACATCATACACCTTCACAATATTCGGATGAGACAGGATGGCGATGGCCTTGGATTCATTTTTAAAACGGCGGGTAAATTCCTCGTTCGCCAGATACTCTTCCTTTAAAATTTTGACCGCTACGATTTGATCGTCGATCGTGTCATAGGCTTTATAGACATAAGCCATACCGCCCACGCCGATGAGCTCTCGTATCTCATAACGTCCGTCCAGTCGTTTGCCAATATACTTATCCACGAAAACATCACTCCCGAATCACATTATTGCGCGATGGTCACAACGGTAATATTGTCGCTGCCGCCCGCTTGGTTGGCCGAGGCGATCAAGCAATCAATCGCTTCCTGCGCGCCTGTGGATTTTACGGTATTATATATATCATCGGACTCTATCATATTCGTGAGTCCGTCAGTACAAATGAGTAACGTGGAATCTTCCGGAATGGTCAGCTCGGTATAATCACATTCCACCGTATCCTCCACACCCAATGCACGAGTAATAAAATGCTTACGCGGATGGTTGCGCGCTTCGCTTTGCGTGAGCTGCCCTTTTTCCACCATATCCTGTACTATGGAATGGTCCCGGGTGATCTGTGTAATCTGCTCCGGTGTAATGAGATAGGCCCGGCTGTCGCCTACGTGCGCAATATACGCGGTCTCCCCGCAAATCAGCGCGGCAACAACGGTCGTCCCCATGCCGCGCAGTTCCGGCTCCGCCATGGCGCGGTCGAAGATTTCTATATTGGCCGCCGAAATAGCGCTTTCCAGCATATGGTAAACCGAGCTGTCCTGCATATCTTCGCGAAAGCCTTCCGCAATCCGGCCGGAGATCACCTGGATAGCCATGGCGCTGGCGACATTACCGCCGTTGGCACCGCCCATTCCATCGCAAACGACCGCAAACAGACAAGTATCCGACAACTGTCCCAGAATATAAGCATCCTGATTGGTTGGGCGAACACTTCCCGTATCGGTTTTTCCAAAAGCTCTCATAGATGTCTCCCCTTTCTTCTATGAGATGATCGATTTGTGGTTACAGTCTCTGCTCTTGCTTCTGCGCATCCACTTCACGGCGTAGCTGCCCGCAGGAGGCGTTGATATCCGCGCCCAGTGTGCGGCGCACGGTGACGTTGATCCCTTGCTTTTCCAGCACATCGCAAAAGGCACGCAGCCGTTTCTGGCTGCTGCGATGATGCGATTTTCCAGCCACTTTATTGGCGGGAATCAGGTTCACGTGGCATAACATCCCTTTGAGCCGGTATGCCAGCTCTTTGGCGCAAGCATCCGAATCGTTAACCCCGTCGATCATGGCGTATTCAAACGATATGCGGCGGCCGGTAGCCTCTATATAATCGCGGCACGCTTTCAGCAAAGTTTCCAGCGGCCACTTGTGATTGATCGGCATTAAACGCGAGCGAAGCTCGTCGTTCGGCGCGTGAAGAGAGATGGAAAGCGTCAGCTGCGGCTTTTGCTCCATCAGCCGGTAAATCCCGTCTACCACCCCACAGGTGGAAAGCGAAATATGCCGCATACCGATGTGTACGCCGCCCGGTTGGGACAGCATCTCCAAAAAGCGCGAAACATTGTCAAAATTGTCCAACGGCTCCCCCATCCCCATCAAAACCAGCGACGCCACGCGGATCTGATGATCCGCCTGTGCGGTTTCGACCTGCGCCATCATTTCCGACGGCAGCAAATTCCGGGAAAGGCCGCCCATGCCGGTTGCACAAAAGGAGCAGCCCATACGGCAGCCCACCTGCGTGGACAAGCACTGCGACCAACCATGATGGTACTGCATGAGCACGGATTCCACGGTTTCACCGTCCGTCAGCCCATACAAGTACTTAACGGTTCCGTCCAGCGCGGAAACCAGCTTACGCTTAATCACGACGCCGGGGATGCAAAAATCCTGCGCCAGCTGCTTACGCAGGGCGGCCGGCAGATTGGTCATTTGTTCAAAATCCGTTACGCCCTTGTCCAGCCAGTTGGAGATTTGCGCACCGCGAAAAGCGGGAATTTCCATTTGCCGGAGCCGTGCCTGCAGCTCTTCGGCCGTCAGCGATTTGATGTCGATGCGATTCAAAGATTCACCCCGTTTTGACAAAGCCGGCAATATAAAATCCATCCGTATGGTGCACGTGCGGCAGCAGCGTCAGCTGCCACGAAACCGGCAAGCCCGCCGCCTCAAACCACGGCTCCAGCGGCAGCGGTCGAGGCGAAAATTCCGGATGCTGCGCCAGAAAGAGCGAGGCAACACATTCGTTTTCCGCCGGATTAAGCGTACAGGTCGAATATTGCAGCACACCGCCCGGTTTGACAAGCTGCGCCGCCTGCTCCAGAATACGGTATTGTAGCTCCGGCAAGCTTGCGAAGGAGGTCAAATCCTTATACCGTATTTCGGGCTTACGGCGAATGACGCCGAGTCCAGAACACGGCACGTCGCAGATCACGCGGTCAAAACTCGCGCGCAGCGGTTCCGGGCATGGAGCCGACGCGTCATGCACGACCGTTTGCAGGATGGTAATCCCCAGCTGCTGCGCTCGTTTTTCCATGGCATCGCATTTGGCGGCATAAATATCGCCGGAAAGAAGAAAGCCGGTATTCTCCATGTATTGCGCCGTTGTAAAGCTCTTGCCGCCCGGCGCGGCACAAACGTCTGCAATACGTTCGCCCGGCTGTGCGGACAAAGCCTCGCAGCAAATCTGAGAAGCGGCATCTTGATGATAATACCAGTTTTTTGCATTTTGTGCAAGTCTTTTTAATAACGGCAGTTGCGAAACCCGTATACATGCGGGCAAATGCGGTTCCAATTCATAGGGAATCTGCGCTGTTTCCAGCATTTCCCTAAAGGAAGCCACGGAAGTCTGCAACAGATTTATCCGCAGGCAGGTATCCGGCACATCGTTAATATGTGTTACCAGCTTATGCGCCGTTTCCGTTCCGTACGCCTCCCGCCAAAGCGCAATCAGCGCGCGGGGGCAGGAATAGCGCAATTCGAGCCCTTCGTCGTTGTCCGGCAGCTGTTCCAGCAAAGCCGCCCCCCGCCGCTGCACGCCGCGCAAAACGCCGTTCACAAAGCCGGAAGCCGCCCCCTGCTTCATAACACGCGTCAGCTTGACCGCCTCATTGACAGCCGCCGACGCCGGGATCTTGTCCATAAACAGCAGCTGATACGCACCGGTGCGCAAAATATCGGCCACACAAGGATGCATCTTTTTAAGCGGTACGCTCGCGCACTGGCTCAGTACATAATCCAATGTCAAGCGACGCTCTATCACGCCGTAAAACAACCGGGAAGCCAGCGCTTGCTCCGGCGGAGACAGCGCTGTCGTTTTCAGCAGGTTATCCAGTACGATATTGGAATAGCCGTGTTGTTGATGCACCTGCACCAGAGCAGAAACAGCAGCCTGCCGTGCGTTTGCCGCCATCAATCATTCCCCCGGCGACGCCCGATGATGAGCAACAGCCGCAGCAAACTCATCAGTGACACGAACAATGCGGCAACATACGTCATCGCGGCTGCCCACAACACCTTTTTCGCCGCCGCCAGTTCCTCGTCGTTCAAAATACCGCCCGTGTCCAGCGCGGCGAGCGCTCTGGAACTTGCGTTGAATTCCACGGGAAGCGTCAGTAGCTGAAACAGCACCGCGATGCCAAAGCAGGCCACACCGATCACCAGTAAAGGTTCAAACGAAAACAAAAAACCAAGCAGCACCAGATACGGTGCAGCGGTGGAGGCAAACTGCGTTACCGGCAAAATACCGCTGCGCAGCTTTACGAATCCATAACCGGTCGCGTATTGCATCGCGTGACCGGTTTCGTGCGCGGCTACGCCGATCGCCGCAATGGAACGTGCACCGTAGACCGGCTCGGACAGACGTATGACATCGGTGCGCGGATCATAATGATCCGTCAGCGAGCCCTTTGTCGCCTCCACCGGCACCGCGATGCCTCCCTGTTTTTGGATCAAGCGGGACGCTTCCTCGCCGGACAGGCCGCTTCGCGTCCCTATCTGGCTATACTTTTTAAAGGTAGACTGCACCTTGAACTGTGCCCATGCTGCCAATAACACAGCCGGCAGCACCAAGATAAAATAATAGTAATCTCCTAAAAAAAGCGGCATGGGAAAACCATTCCTTTCTTCCGAATAGCTTGGGATAAATCCGCAATGGTTAATCAGCCGACGCCGGCGGCAGCAAGGAATCGCCTACAGCCATCGGATGCCCGCGCAGAAAATCCTGTGCGTTCATGCGTTTCGAGCCTTCCGCCTGCACCTCCAGCAACTCCAGCGACGTTCCTTCGCCGCATGCAACTGTAAAAGGATTGAGCTTTACAATTGTTCCGGGCGGGCACTCGCTGGGGATTCCTATGCGGCTGGCGTGTACTTTCAGCGGCTTTCCCGCAAATGTGCAGGCAGCCGAGGGCCACGGGTTCAATCCGCGCACCTGATTATGCAGCACCGTCGCCGGTTTGTTCCAATCCAGTGCACTCATCGCCTTGCTGAGCATGGGGGCGTAACACGAATCGGCATCCTTTTGCGGGGTGTGCGTCAACGTGCCCGCTTCCAATGCCCGCAGGGTGGCGGACAGCACATCCGCACCTATTTGGGACAACACGTCATGCAGCTCACCGCCGGTCATGGTGTCGCTCACCGCGCACCGCCCGGTCAACAGCATATCGCCGGTGTCCAATCCAGCATCCATCTGCATAGTGGTCACACCGGCCTCGGTTTCACCGTTAAGCACAGCCCACTGAATCGGCGCTGCACCGCGATAACGGGGCAGCAGCGACGCATGTACGTTGATACAACCGTAGACGGGCAATTCCAGAAGCGGAGGCGGCAGGATTTTCCCATACGCCACCACCACGATCAGCTCCGGTGCGCAGGCGCGGATATTCTCAAACGTCTCCTCGCTTTTTAAGCTAGCAGGCTGAAAAACCGGGATGCCTAGTGACAAGGCGCACTCCTTCACAGGAGGAGGCGTCATTTTGTGCCCACGCCCCTTGGGCTTATCCGCCTGCGTCACCGCAAGCACAACCTCGTGCCCATCTTCTATCAAGCGTTTTAAACAAGGAACCGCAAAATCAGGCGTTCCCATAAATACAATTCTCATGCTTTTCCCTTTCTTTTCGGGGGCTTTTTTATTGCTCCGGCTCCAGCATGCGGATAACGTGCTGTTTAAAAATAATGCCGTCCAAATGATCGGTTTCATGACAGATACAGCGCGCGGTCAAATCTTCTCCTGTCAAGTAAAACCACTTGCCATATCGATCCTGTGCTTTGAGCTTTACTTTTTTCGGACGTTTGGTCACGCCGTATTCCCCGGGGCAGGACAAGCAGCCTTCCACTTCCTCCTGCGTACCTTTTTGAGATACAATCTCGGGATTGATCGCTTCGACCACCCCATCGCCGACATCCATCACGAACAAGCGGCGCAAAATACCGACTTGCGGTGCAGCCAGTCCGACGCCGTCTGC
>CATWUX010000097.1 GCA_958354085.1 uncultured Oscillospiraceae bacterium
TGGTCGTCGGTCTGGCGCTGCTGCTCGGGCTGTATTTGGTAATCAGCTACTATTTTTCCCATTTTGAAACCATGTACGCTAAAGACCGACAGGCGATGCCCCGTTTTTGCATCGAAGCGACCGCCTGCGGTCGCCTTTGGCCGGCCATCCGCGCCGGCGAAATCTACAAAATCCAGCTTTTGCGGGACAACACGCGCGACAGCGCCTGCCCCTATGTTCTCGGCATGATCGAGACCATCGACCGGCAAAAAGACTGCTGTATTTTCACTGTCCGCTGCATCAAAACCGTGGGCACCGATTCGTGGGAAACCGCCGGCGAAATGCGCATCGTGACCGACGGTATGCTGACCGTCACGGGAAAGCCGCTGCCATGCAAACTCTAGACGGAAGATTTCATTGCAAACCTGTGTGGGAAATGATAGACTGTTTTTAGAACAATTTTCCATCGGAAAGGACGGGGAATGACCGATGAAACCGTATATTCTGGCTTTGGATCAGGGCACGACCAGTTCCCGCGCGATTCTGTTTGACACGCAGCGCCGTATGGTCGCATGCGCGCAAAAGGAGTTTACCCAAATCTACCCGCAGGCAGGCTATGTCGAGCACGACGCGGAGGAAATTTTCGGCTCGCAGGTCGAGGTGATGAACCGTGTGATCCGCGAAAGCGGTATCCCCGCCGGCGAGATCGCCGCCATCGGCATCACCAATCAGCGGGAGACCACGATCATCTGGGATAAGCGCACCGGCCGCCCCATCTATAACGCGATCGTCTGGCAATGTCGCCGTACTGCGCCGCAATGCGAAAAAATGATTGAGGACGGCTGCGAACGCTATGTGCGCGACAACACCGGTCTGCGCATCGACGCCTATTTTTCCGCTACCAAGATCAAATGGCTGCTGGACAACGTCCCCGGCGCGCGCGAACGCGCCCGGCGCGGCGAGCTGCTGTTCGGCACGGTGGATACCTGGCTGATCTGGCGGCTGACCGGCGGGCGGGTACACGCGACCGATTACACCAACGCGTCCCGCACCATGCTGTTTAACCTCCGCACGCTGGATTGGGATGACAATATACTGTACGAATTGGATATACCGAGATGTATTTTACCGCAAGTATATCCCTCCTCTCATATTTTCGGTACAACCTGCATCGAAGGGGTAGAAATCCCGATCGCCGCTGCGGCGGGCGATCAACAAGCGGCGCTGTTCGGGCAGGCATGCTTTGAAAAAGGCGATGTGAAAAACACCTACGGCACCGGCTGCTTTCTGCTGATGAACATCGGCAAGGAGCTGCGTATCAGCCAGGGCGGCATGATCACCACCCTCTCCGCCGGTACCAGCCGCGACGTGGATTACGTCATGGAGGGCAGCGTGTTTGTGGGCGGCGCGATCGTCCAATGGCTGCGGGACGAGATGGGGATGATCTCCAGCGCGGCAGAAAGTGAATTTTTTGCCACACAAGTACCGGATAACGGCGGCGTTGCCGTTGTACCGGCCTTTGCGGGCTTAGGCGCGCCGTATTGGGATATGTATGCGCGCGGCTCGATTCTCGGACTGACACGCGGTACCGGGCGGCTGCACATTATCCGCGCGGCGTTGGAGGCGATCGCTTATCAGTCAAGGGACGTGATGGACGCGATGGTCGCGGACACCGGCATCCCCATCCGCGCGCTGCGCGTGGACGGCGGCGCGTGCGCAAACAATTTTCTTATGCAGTTTCAGGCGGATATTCTCAACTGTGATGTGCTGCGTCCACTCGTACGGGAAACCACGGCGCTGGGGGCGGCGTATCTCGCCGGGCTGGCGGTCGGCATCTGGAAGGACACCGATGAGATCCGAGAACAATGGACGCTGGAACGCCGCTTCACGCCCGCCTATACGCATGAGCAGCGAACCGCGCTGCTGCATCAGTGGCACCGCGCGGTGGAGCGCAGCCGGCATTGGCTGGAGTCATGACTGGCCTATACAATAAAAAATACACAAGCGGAGACAAAGAAAAGCCAGCGCCTTTTAGGCACTGGCTTTCTTGTTCATGATTTGGGGGCAATGCAAATTCCGTATTTCTCTAAACGGCTCAAGCCATCAGGCTGCCATTTCCTTGCGGCGGCAGAGCAGGAACAAGCCGCCTGCGGAGATCAAAAGAAGTACTGATGCCATACCAAACGAACGCCAATCCCCCGTTTGCGGAGAATCAGAGGGATCCGTTGTTCCGGTCGGGTTGGTCGGATCCGTCGGATTAGTCGGGTTGGTCGGATTAGTCGGGTTGGTCGGATCCGTCGGGTTAGTCGGATTGGTCGGGTTACTCGGATCGGTCGGGTTACTCGGATCGGTCGGATTCACGTCTCCGTTGCTTTCAATCGAGATTTTATCCAACGCAATCGTCCATACCGGACATCCCTCCGGATAAGACTGCAGCTCCACCTTCAGATACTTGGGCTTGTTGGTCAACGGCGCTTTCGGTGTGATCGTAGCACAATTCCAATACGCGGTAGCCGGATCCGGCGTCGGGGTAGCATATACGGTTTCCACCGGCGTCCAGGTGATACGATCGTCGGACATATAGACTTTGATATCCCGGCCAAAATCACCGAAGCCTTGTACGGCGAGCGCATCCAGAGCAAAGTTGGTAATGTTGTCCACTTGATAAATCAGATACTGCACATCGTTGTTGTTCCGCTTGTTGTATAGGGTTTTGCCGATTTCCTTGTTGTTTTCATACTGCCAGCCTTCGGATTTGGCCGTTACTTTCTTGAAGCCGGATTCCATATCGTCCACAAAGGTGCTGGGGCCGTCCGCTCCGGTTTCCGAACGATACTGTGCAATAGCCTGATCGGCTTTCGCCAGGAAAGCGTTCGCCTGCTCTGCGGTGACAGAAACGGATTTGCCCAGCTCTTCCGCTTCTTCAATTAACGCCAACAGCGTATTCCGCGTCTCCGTTGTCAGGTCTTTATGGGTCAAATCCAGATTTTGCAGCGCCGCCTTTTTCTGATAAATAGCGACGTGCTGGCTATTGCTGCGATAATATTCATACGCCTGAGCCGCATCCGCATCCGACATAGCCGTGCTGTAAAGGCGTACCAGTGAAATGCCGCCGCCAAAGAACTTGGTGGCCTTCACGTTGCCGGCCGGCTCCCGCGCACCGACGGTGAAGCGGGTAACAATAGGATTATAGTAAATATCGCCGGTTATTTCTTCTGTATCAACCAGCACACCATCCACATACAGCTTCATCTGCGTTCCATCGTAGGAAGCCAGTACGTGATGATAGACCGAGGAATCTTTAATCGGATAGCTAACGCCTTTGTAAGCGGAACCGATCCGGATTTCAGCAACAATGTTTCCGTTCGCATCCACGCCCAGATTGATACCGCCGTTGCGGCGGTTTCCGATGACATCCTGAGCTGTCAGCGAATCTGTCCGGAAAGCGGCCTCCATCGTCAGCTGCTTCGTGATTTTTGCGATGGTCTCCTCTGTATAAGGATAGCAAAGATAATCGTCCGAGCCGTCCAAGAGCAGTGCTTTCGCATTGCCGGACGCATCGTCGCCCACAACGCCATCTCCAAACAAAATCACCGGCGCCTTGCTGGGCGAATTATCCAGCATGGAAACGCTGTAATCGCAGTCCAGTATATCGCCTTTGGCGACACTCGGTGTGGATCCGTCAGCGGCGGACGTCATAAAGGTGAGGGACAGAGGCTTGCTGGTTTTTCCGAAGGATTCCACAGCGGTTACTTCGATGTTAAAAACAGTTTCCGGAACCAGCGATTTGATCGCAACGGTCTGGGTTTCCGCCATATTGTTAATATCCAGATAAAAATCCGAGCAATAATAGGTATTGAAGAAAGCGGTTCCCGTGGCCTTGTCGGTGACCTTGACATTATAGCCCTGTACATAATCCAGATGGTTGGCCGACGGGAAGGTCAGCGTGCAGGAATCCGCTTTTACATTGGACACCTGCAGCTTGGCGCCGGCAGGAAATTCCGGAGCGATGCGGCTGTCGGCACGCGCGTCCGTATACTCAAAGGTGCTCTTGCTCAAGGGGAGCGTCAAAGTCCACACATCTTTGATCTGTGTCAGCTCTTTTGCCTTCAGGCGCTTAACCTGCATCGAGGACTCCTCAACCTTAAACATCAGCGCTTCCGGAGATGCATAGGCATTGGTAGCCGTGCCGGTTTCCACCACCGTGTAATACAGTGAGGGAACATGGATGGCGGTGAAATCCTTCTGATAAATGGCGCGCTCATTTTCCAGCGGATAATGGGAATGGCCACTGAAAAACACCACCTGCGGATAGTCGGCCAACAGGGAGGCAAACGCCGAATTTCCTCTCTGATCGCTGCCGTATACCGTGTTTTTGACCGCTTGATGACACGCAACAAAGATCGGTTTTGCCGGATCATCCGCTACCGCGGCATCCAATTGCTGCTTCAGCCAATCCATTGACGTATCGGTAAACGTGCCGTCCAGCCCTTCGCTTTCACTGCTCACGCCGATAAAATGATAGCCCTTAATAACCTGATGAGAATTAGGCTCGGCACCCAACATCGTGGAAAAACGTTCCTGCGCCTGCGCGACCGTCAACCCGGACGTGTTCATGGACATATAGTCGTGGTTGCCCATAACCAGAACTTTTGTCGGGGCTTCCTCCGCTGTGGGATATACCGATTTGAAGGCATCGTTAAACCGTTTGTAGGAGGCGATTCCGCCATTGTTGGCAATATCTCCCGTTACGATCAAAACATCCACATTGTTTTCTTTGTAATACTGCAATACATTTTTAAAGGTCTCATCGGTCTTGTTGGCGCCATCATCCGTCAAGTGAACATCGCTCACCACACCCACCGTCAACGGCAGATCGCCGCCGGTCTTTGCCTGATCTCCGGAAGCGAAAACAGAGCAATAAGACGTTGTCAAAAGAGACATAGTAACGAGACTTGAACAGATCGCTAGACATACTTTTGATTTCTTCATGTCATAACCCCTCTTGTGATTATTTGATATTTTTATTATAAACCGTCGATTCCTTGTTGTAAATTGCACCGATTTTTCTATTTACTTATCCCAATTTCATGTTTAGTAACAAATATATTAGATTATTAGAAATAAATCTATGCATTTAAACGAGTCCTGTTCTTTGGGCAAAGCAAAAGGGCTTGTCGCCTGCTATGCACAGGAGACAAGCCCTTTCGGGAGTCTGAATCATTTTGCGGTCAAAAGAGACATTCACGTTTTGGCCGCTTCATTCGCCTAAACCGGCTTATTGCACCGGGGGCTGCTGCGGGGGATACTGCACCGGGGGCTGCTGCGGGAAGAACATCGCATTGTACGCGTTCGCCAGCGCATTGGTGTTTTTAATCAAAATATGCATGGCAACGAATGATCCGATACCGCACAGCAGGGAACCTACCACCATCCACAGCAGGACGCTGGTGCCGTTCTCGCTGAAGGTCATGCCGTAGCGCGGCGCATTCTGCTGCAGACGGTTGCCCATCTTATAGTACCAGTACAAACCGTAAATACCGCAAGTGACCATTGACAGCAAAATCACCACGATGTAGTTGGGACTGTCCTGTCCGTCGCCCTGGCACATTTTGTTGACATCCTCAACCCACTGATACCAGAACACGATCCCGTAAATGCCGCAAGTGATGATGCTCAACAGGATCAAGGTCGCCAAGCTTCTTTGTTTTACCATGAAAATACCCTCCTGAAAAACAATAGAATTTTGTAAAGAGCCGCATCCTCAAATCCGGCTCGTATTACCTCGGACGGTGTTGCTGCCAGCCGCACAATGTAAACCAGTCCAAAAGCCGCAATGAACACGATCAACAAACAGCGGTTGGCACGCTTACCAAGTGAAATATGCCAGACATCCTTATGAAACCCATACAGCGCCGCAGGGATCACCGTAAAGAACAAAGGATGATACGCAAAGGCCGCCGTAAAATCCAGCCGCAGAGCCGCCAGATGCGCCCGCGTCAGGCCGCAGCCGGGGCACGGAACGCCAAAGAACCAGCGGATCGGGCATTGTCCCACCACAAATATATATACAGCCAACATCAAAAAAAGACTGCCATGTGCGCAAATAAGACGGCTGATTTTACCGGATTTTTCGTGCGGCGCCGCCGCACGGGAGAAACGATGCATACCGGTCTCCTTTCCGCCCGTCGGACTGCCATTTCCTTATTATTAGAATACTAGAGACGGAAGAGTTTGTCAATATTTTTGCTTGGTTTTTTGTCAAAAAACGTCGTTTGAGCAGGATGGCTTACGCCTTGCCCAGCCGGATAACGTTCCAGGAAAGTCTGGGAAGCGTAGCGACCGCTTTGCCGTTTTCTACAACGGTGTTCCCTCCCGCGTGCGGTACCACGCAATACGGATTTTCCGCCGTATTGCGCGCGTGGATATTTTCGTGTTCCTGCACGATATGTTCCTTTAAAACGAAGCCGGAAAAATCACGCAAATCCATGCTCAATTCCACGGTCTCTGACAGCGATCGATTGACCGCAAATACGGTGAGCGCAGAACCATCCTCCGACATGACAGCTACCGCCTCTACATAGGGTACCGTCCCATACCGCTTTGTTTCATACGTATCGCACAAAACATTCGGCTGCAGTGCTGTACCGCGTCCAAAGCGGGAAGCGTGAACGAAGGGATAATAAGTGGTCTGCGCCCAAGCAACGCCATTGTCCAGCGTCATAATCGGCGCCGCCACATTGACCAGCTGCGCCAGACAAGCGATTTTGACACGATCGCAATTTTTGATCAACGTGATCAGCATACAGCCGAATACCAGCGCATCCTCCATGGAATACAAATATTCTTCCCGGCGCGGCGCTATCGTCCATCGCCCCTCTTCGTTGCTGCAGCGGTGCGTTGCTGACCAAACATTCCATTCATCAAAGGATAAATGGATCGTTTTGGAGGAATGCTTGCGTCCTTTGACCGCATCGCAAATCGCGGCAACCGTTTTAATAAACCGGTTCATATCTTCGGTCGCGCCAAGGTAGGAAGCCGTATCGGCTTCATCATTCATCAGATATTGATGGATGGACAAATACTCAATGCTGTTGTACGCCTCCTCCAGAACCGCCATTTCCCATTCTCCGAAAGTCGGCTGGAACATCGAGGTGCTGCCGCAAGCCACCAGTTCCAGAGTCGGATCCATACGTTTCATGACCAAAGCGGTTTTACGGGCTATGTCCGCATAATCCCGCGGTGTACGATGACCGACCTGCCAATCCCCGTCCATTTCATTTCCTAAACACCATACACGGTCGTTATACGGCGCGGCATGCCCATTTTTCGCCCGTCTATCGGCATATTGACTGCCAATCGGGAAATTGCAATACTCCAGCAGATCCTTGGCTTCCTCGGGGCCGCGTGTTCCCAGATTGACCGCCATCATCACCTGGCTGCCCGCCAGCTCTGCCCACCGGTGAAACTCATCCGTCCCCACTTCATTGGGCTCGATGGATTGCCAAGCGGCGTCCGTGGTTTTGGGACGTTGTTCTTTGGGGCCGACGCCATCTTCCCAGCGATAGTTGGATACAAAATTGCCGCCCGGATAGCGGATGATCGGCACATGCATTTCCCGTACCAGACGCAGCACATCCCGGCGGAATCCATACTCGTCCGCTTCCGGGTGCGTCGGTTCATAAATCCCGTGATATATAGCCCGGCCCATATGCTCCAAAAAAGCGCCGTAAAGCCGTTCGTCAATTTTGCCGACTTGAAAATCCGGGTGAAGATGCATCGTTGCCTTCATACTGTCCACTCAACCTTTCACTTTTGTCGCGGAGAAAAGCGCCTTCTCCTTCTCTACGCGTTCAGTATAGTCTGCCGCCTGATGAGTGTCAACGAAAAAGCTACTGCATGCTTTAAAAGGTCGTATTTCCCAAACAAAACAAAAAACGACCGGAAGCCGAGACACACCAGCCGGTTTCTCTCTCCGATCGTTTCATTTTATACTAAAATCTGATTGAAAGCTTTCATCGATTCCCGAGGATGAATTGCACCGAAAAAGGCAGACGACGCCGCTGGGCTGTCGCCCAGCAAGGAGGATAACGCCTTCTGGTGCAATTCAGGCCGGAAAGAATGAAAGCGTTTCATTAGATTTTAGTATTACAACAGCCGTTCACTCAGCTGCGCGAACTGCTCAAGCGTCAGCTGCTCGGCGCGGGCGTTTTCCGCAAGCCCGGCCGCCTCCAGCGCCTCCAGCACCTGTGCTTTTTCCCATCCGCCGGCGGACAGCGCGTTGGCCAGCGTTTTGCGCCGCTGTCCGAACGCCGTGCGGATCACGCGGAACAGCTGCCGCTCGTCCGCCACGGCACAGGGCGGCTGCG
>CATWUX010000098.1 GCA_958354085.1 uncultured Oscillospiraceae bacterium
CCAAACGTGTTGGCGTACACAATGTCGGCTCCTGCCTCAATATATTGTTGGTGGATAGCAGTGACAAGCTCCGGATGTGTCAGGTTGATTTCTTCCGGAAATTGACTGAGCGGCGCGTGACTGCGCAGCAGCATCGTGCCCATAGCCCCGTCTAAAATCGTAATTTTCTGGAAATCCATCGAATGATACCCTTCTTTCATACGATATAAGCAAACCATATCTTTTTTCATAATACCACAGCTTTGAATAGGTTGCAACGGCAGAAAATCGCCAATTACAAGAATATGGTTTTTTCTTACTTATTGAAAATCTTGCTCTTTTAAAAAGAGAGTGGTATAATAGAACGAAAATCATGCTTTCTCCATGGGAAATTGGTGATTTGTTCATGCGTAAGGAGGATACACAGGTTGCGTATAGGGATCGACATAGGCTCGACCACGGTCAAGGTTGTACTGCTGGACGATGCAGATAATACGATTTTTCAAACATACGAGCGGCACATGTCCAAGGTGCGGGAAAAAACCGCCGAAATTCTCGCCGGACTGCTTCCTGCGTGGAAGGGACAAATGGTTCAGGTCGCGATCACGGGTTCTGCCGGCCTGGGCGTGGCAAAAGCGGCGGAGCTGGAATTTGTGCAGGAGGTCTTTGCCTCGGCCGGTGCGGTGGAACGGTTTGTACCGGATACCGATGTCGTTGTGGAGCTGGGCGGAGAGGACGCCAAAATCATTTTTTTCACCGGCGGGCTGGAGGAACGCATGAATGGTTCCTGTGCCGGCGGAACCGGTGCGTTTATTGATCAGATGGCAACGCTGCTGGGCATTACGGCGGATGAGCTGGATGAGCTGAGCCTGCATGCGGAGAAATTATACGCGATCGCCTCCCGGTGCGGGGTGTTCGCTAAAACCGATATTCAACCGCTGCTCAATCAAGGCGCACGTAAGGAGGATATTGCCGCCAGTATTTTTCAGGCGGTTGTCAATCAAACGATCGCCGGCTTGGCACAGGGACGGGAGATCAAAGGAAAGGTTTTGTTCCTCGGCGGCCCGCTGTTCTTCCTGAAAGGGCTGCGCAAGCGCTTTGTGGAAACGCTGAAGCTGTCGCCGGAGCAGGCGGTTTTTCCGGATAACGCGGATGTGTTTGTCGCGATCGGCGCGGCTTGTTATGCGAAAAATTGTCCGGAAATGCCGTTTGAGGAAGTCCTCGAACGCTTTGAACACGCATCGGCTCAGAAAAATACCACGAATACCCTGCAACCGCTGTTTGCAAGCGATGAGGACTATGCGGCCTTTACCGCACGGCACGCCGCGCATTGTCCGCCGCCCATGGATGCAGACAGCTATCACGGCGATGCGTATCTGGGTGTCGACGCCGGTTCGACGACCACAAAAGTGGCGTTGATCTCGCCGGACGGCGGAATTCTATATACGTATTATGCCTCGAATCAGGGCAATCCGGTTGCCGTGGTGCTGGAACAGCTGCGGGAAATTTATCGCCGCTTCGGCAATCGGATCACGATCCGCGGCAGCGCGGCAACCGGTTATGGCGAGGATCTGATCAAAAACGCGTTTCATATTGATTGCGGTCTTGTTGAAACGGTTGCACATTATCGCGCGGCGCGTCATTTTAATCCGCAGGTCGATTTTATTATCGATATCGGCGGACAGGATATGAAATGCTTTAAGATCCGCGGCGGCGCGATCGACAGCATTCTGCTCAACGAAGCCTGTTCTTCCGGCTGCGGTTCGTTTATCGAGACCTTTGCCCGTGCGCTCGGATACGATATTGCCGAATTTTCCCGTCTCGGTCTGCGGGCGGAGCATCCGGTGGATCTTGGCTCGCGCTGCACGGTGTTTATGAATTCCTCCGTTAAGCAGGCGCAAAAAGAGGGCGCCGGTGTGGAGGATATTTCCGCCGGATTGTCTATCAGCATCGTGAAAAATGCGATTTATAAAGTGATCCGCGCCTCCAGTCCGTCCGAGCTTGGACAGCACATTGTTGTGCAGGGCGGCACCTTTTTGAACGACGCCGTGCTGCGCAGCTTTGAAATGGAGCTGGGCGCCGAGGTCATCCGACCGACGATTGCCGGCATCATGGGGGCATATGGCGCGGCACTTGCCGCGGCGGACAAAGCCAAAGCCGGTAAATTCGGGGAGCGTTCCGGCATTCTAACACCGGAGGAACTGACGACCTTTGTTCACACGGCGAAATCCAGTCAGTGCGGGTTATGCGGCAACCATTGCCAATTGACGATCAACCGCTTCGGCGGCGACCGCTCCTTTATCTCCGGCAACCGCTGTGAACGGCCACTTGGAAAAGGAAAACAGCAAAATCTGCCCAACCTGATGCAGTGGAAGTATACCTACCTTCGTCAGTTGCACGGCGGCGAAAACCGCCGTGGGCGTATCGGTATCCCGATGGGATTGAATATGATGGAAAATCTGCCGTTTTGGCATGCGTTCTTTACGTCGCTTGGTTTTGAGGTCGTGCTGTCACCGGAATCCAGCCGTGAACTATATGCCTGCGGTCAATACACGATCCCCTCGGATACGGTCTGCTATCCGGCCAAACTGATGCACGGGCACATCGAACGTCTGCTGGATCAACAGGTGGATGCGATTTTCTATCCCTGTATGCCCTACAACTTTGACGAGGGGAAAGGGGATAACCATTATAACTGTCCGGTGGTCGCCTATTACCCCGAGCTGCTGAACGCCAATATGGGACGGCTGCGGGAAACGCGTTATCTGACGCCGTATTTCGGGCTGCACCGTCCGCGGGATTTTGCTAAAAAAGCCGCCGAATATTTCGGTGCGGAATTCGATATTCCGGCCGATGAGGTGAAAAAAGCAGCCAAAGCCGCCTATGCGGCCTATCACGCCTATACACAGGCGATCCGTGAAGAGGGAGAGCGGATGATCCGTTTTGCCCGGGAAAACGGACGGCGGATTTTGGTGCTGGCCGGCCGGCCGTATCATATCGACCCCGAAATCAACCACGGTATCGATCGGATGATCACGTCGTTCGGCCTCGTGGTGGTCACGGAAGACGCCGTGGCGCATCTGGTGCCGAAAAAGAGCGTTAACGTACTCAACCAGTGGACATATCACAGCCGGTTGTATAACGCTGCCGATTATGTGACCACACAGCCGGACATGCAGCTTGTGCAGCTGGTCTCCTTCGGCTGCGGCATTGATGCGATCACCACGGATGAGGTGCGGGCGATTCTGGAAGAAAAGGGAAAGCTGTATACCCAGCTGAAAATTGACGAGATCAACAATCTGGGCGCGGTAAAAATCCGTATCCGCAGCTTGCTGGCGGCTATGGAAGCGCGGGAAAATGACCAATAAAAGCGAAAACTGGACAAAGGTGGTGAAGCGGGCACGGAAGTTTTGTATCCGGTGTTTTGAATAATGCCGCACAGACAAGGTGTGCTCTGACACGATGGCGGAATTGCTATATGACGAAAAAGGAAGATTGCTGTTTACGGAAGAAATGAAGCGGGAATATACCTTGCTGCTGCCTATGATGCTGCCGGTGCATTTTACGATGCTGCAAAAAGTGTTTCAGCTGCAGGGCTATAAAGCGGAGCTGCTCAAAACCGATCATCGGGGAATTGTAAACGAGGGCTTGAAGCTCGTCCACAACGACACCTGCTATCCGGCACTGCTGGTTATCGGACAGCTGATGGACGCCGTAAAAAGCGGAAAATATGACCCGCACAAAATCGCGTTGGTCATTACACAGACGGGCGGCGGCTGCCGCGCCTCCAACTACATTCACTTGCTGCGCAAGGCGCTCAAGCGTTCCGGTCTGGATTATATCCCGGTTGTATCCATCAACTTGTCCGGACTGGAAAAGAATCCCGGCTTTTCTTTGAATTTTCGGTTTATCCGGCAAATGATGTATTCTATGCTGTACGGCGATCTGATTGTGCATATGGCAAATCAGTGCCGTCCCTATGAGATCATTGAGGGAGAAACCGATCGCCGCATTGATAAGTGGGTGTCCCGGCTGGTAGAGGATTTTAACAATCGCGACAGCTTTCAGTTGGCGCATATCCGGGAAAATTTCAACGCGATTGCGGATGATTTTGCGGATATTCCCGTACATCGGGTGCCGAAGGTTCGCGTAGGTGTTGTCGGAGAGATCTATGTCAAATTTGCACCGCTGGGCAACAACAATCTGGAAGCCTTTTTGCGTTCGGAGGATTGCGAGCCGGTGGTGCCCGGGTTGACCGACTTTATTCTGTTTAAGTGCGACAACCGTGTGGAAGATCACCGCCTGTACGGCGGAAAATTCGGCACATATCTTGTGGCCGGTTTCTTAAAAAAATACTGCGCGGGTTTGCAAAACGATATGATTGCTGCCGTCAAGCGGCACCCGGAATTCCGCGCGCCTTGTACGTTTGAGCATTTGAAAACGCTGGTAAAAGGCTATCTCGGCTACGGAAATAAAATGGGCGAGGGATGGCTGCTGACCGGTGAAATGCTGGAACTGATCGATTCCGGCATCAACAACATCGTGTGTACGCAGCCGTTTGGCTGTTTGCCCAATCACGTGGCCGGTAAGGGCATGGTGCGTAAAATCAAAGACAATCTGCCGCAGGCGAATATCGTGTGCATTGATTACGATCCCGGTGCGACGCGCATCAATCAGGAAAACCGCATCAAGCTGATGTTGGCCAACGCGCGGCTGTGCGAAACGCCGAAAGCGCCGGAAGAGGAATCCGCAGCGGCATGCCAAGGCGTCCACGCATGATTCTCCGCTCTCATGGGTATGCTATTACCCGTGAGGTGAGGAGAAAATGAATAACGATTCCGATAAAAAAAGCATTAAAAATGAATCAACGGAGAAAACCGGTTCTTCTGCACAGCAAGCGGAAATTGTGCAAAACCAGCTGAAGGATACGATCGAGACCGGCGCGGTTACGACCGATAACGGACGGCACGTTCTGCATTGTCTGACGATTATCGGGCAGATTGAGGGACATTATGCGCTGTCCTCGGAAAACAAAACCACAAAATATGAGCATGTGATCCCGCAGCTTGTAGCGGTGGAAGAAAGTCCGGATATCGAAGGCTTGCTGATCATTTTGAATACGGTGGGCGGCGATATTGAAGCCGGGCTGGCGCTGGCGGAACTGGTCGCCGGCATGAAAAAACCAACGGTGTCGTTGGTCTTGGGCGGCGGACACTCGATCGGCGTACCGTTGGCGGTAGCGGCCAAAAAATCGTTTATCGTTCCCTCTGCGACCATGACCATTCATCCGGTGCGGATCAACGGGCTTGTACTGGGTGTACCGCAGGCTTTCACGTATTTTCAGCGAATGCAGGAGCGGATCACCCGCTTCGTAACCGATCATTCGCAGATGACCTTTGCACGGTTTATGAAGCTTTGCATGGCGACGGATGAACTCGCCACCGATGTCGGCAGCGTACTGGACGGACGCACGGCGGTGGCGGAGGGGCTTATTGACGAGCTCGGTTCACTTTCGGATGCTATGGAAGCACTTGACCGGTTGATCGACGAAAACAACGAAAGCCAAGGAAACGCCGAAACAAAACCGGAGGAAAGAGCGCAGGCGGATCTCTGACAGGCACTCATCATGAAAACCGCCCGTCGGGCGGATACATAATACAGCATAGAGGAATTTTACGAAAGGAATGGGTAGTACATATGGCACAAAAGAAATCCTCCCCTGCCAAATCCGGTTCCCGTTCGGGAACACGTTCCGCGGCGAAAAAGCCGTCGGCAGCCCGTAAAACCGGCAACACACGCGGACAAAACGAAGCGGTGCAAAACGCCCGCCATCAAGCGGCGGCTGTTTTGCTGTTTGTATCCGCTATTTTGTTGTTGTTTATCGTTATTATTCCGGGAGGGAGTCTCTGGGGACACCTGCATAATTTTGTGCTGGGTATGTTTGGCATTTGCGCCTATGTGCTGCCGATTCTCATGATCTACATTGCGGTGATTGCCGCCATGGACAAGCCGATCGGTAGTATTCACGCCAAGCTATGGCAGTGTGTGGCGCTGATCGCCATGATCAGCAGCGCGATTCACTTGTTTTCGGTTGAACAGGTCTCCGGCTATTTTTCCGGACTCGGACAAAGCTATAAAGACGGTATTGCCATGATCGGCGGCGGTTTTATGGGTGCTATATTAGGCTATCCGCTTCGCGCGCTGTTTACCGATGTCGGAGCCAAAATTATCATTGTATTGCTGATTTTCACCTTTTTAATGCTGGTAACCGGCACAACGATTTTGACCTTGTTCCGTGCCGCGTGGAAACCCGTGAAGAAGACCAAGGAAACGATTGAACAGGCGATGATCACCAGCGCCGAGCGCAAACGCAGTAATGCGGATATTGACGTGGAAATGGGAGACGGTTATCTGGAAATGCCGGCCCATCCCGTCAAATCGGAAAAATTGCCGCCGCTTCCGGAAATGCCGAAAGCCACACCGGCCGAAGCCGACAAATCCGACAAACTGAGCGCACTGGAAAAGGCAGCGCAAGAGATCAAAGCCGACAACGACCGGCCGGCGCTCCGTCTGGATGATATTGTGGGAAAAGCTGTCAAAAAGCCCGAGCCGGCAGCCGAAAAATCTCCCGAGATCGAAACCAAACCGACCGAGACGAAGCAAGAGGAGGCGGACAGCTATCGGTATCCGCCTATCTCCCTGTTGGATGAATCAAAGCCGTTTGATGATGGACAGGCAGCGAAAGAACTACGGGAGAACGCCGACCTTTTGGTCAAAACCTTGAAAGATTTCGGCGTCAGTACCAAGGTCATTGATATTTCCCGCGGGCCGTCGGTCACGCGGTATGAATTGCAGCCCAGCGCCGGCGTGAAGATCAGCCGGATTACCGGATTAGCGGACGATATTGCGCTGCGGCTGGCGACGACCGGTGTGCGTATCGAAGCGCCGATCCCGAATAAGGCGGCGGTCGGCATCGAGGTGCCGAATAAAATCTGCGGCTCAGTCTGCCTGCGCGAGCTGATAGATTCCAATGAGTTTTCGGTTGCAAAAGGCAAGCTGACCGTTGCGCTCGGCAAGGATATTGCCGGCAAGATCGTGTTGGCGGACCTGGCCAAAATGCCGCATTTGCTGATTGCCGGTACCACCGGCTCCGGTAAATCGGTCTGCACCAATTCCATGATCCAAAGCGTACTCTACCGTGCGTCACCCAATGATGTGCGGATGCTGCTGATCGACCCGAAGCAGGTGGAATTTGGTGTCTATAACGGTATTCCGCATCTGCTCGTACCGGTTGTGACCGATCCGCGCAAAGCGGCGGGCGCTCTTGGATGGGCCGTCACCGAAATGCTGAATCGTTATAAACTGTTCGCGGAAAACAACGTCCGCGATCTGCAATCTTATAACGCGCTGGCGCGAAAAAGCGATACCTTGCATACCATGCCGTTGATCCTGATTGTGATCGATGAGCTGGCCGATCTGATGATGGCGGCCGCCAACGAGGTGGAGGACGCGATTATTCGTCTGGCGCAAATGGCACGTGCGGCGGGTATGCATCTGGTCATCGCCACACAGCGTCCGTCCGTTGACGTTATCACCGGTTTGATCAAGGCGAACATTCCCAGCCGTCTGGCGCTGACCGTTGCCTCACAGGTGGATTCTCGTACCATTCTGGATTGCGGCGGTGCGGAAAAGCTGCTTGGCCGCGGCGATATGCTGTTTATGCCGGTCGGTGTATCCAAACCGATGCGCGTACAAGGCTGTTTTGTCAGCAATCAGGAAGTCGAATCCGTTGTCAACTTCCTCAAATCTTCGGAAAAACAGGATTACGATGAAAACGTCATGCAGGAAATTGAACGACAGGCCGCTGCCAGCGGGAAAAACAACGGCAAATCGACCGGGGAGAGCGACGAAGTCGAAGGTGACGGAGATGAAATGCTGCCGCAGGCCATCGAAGTCGTCGTAGAAGCCGGTATGGCCTCCACGTCGCTGCTGCAGCGTCGTCTGCGGCTCGGTTACGCCCGCGCCGGCCGGATCATTGACGAGATGGAGCAGCGCGGTATTGTCGGCCCGCACGAGGGCAGCAAGCCTCGTCAGGTTCTCATCACGCGTCAGCAATGGCTGGAGATGAACATGAACCGCGAGGAATAAAAGAAAATCCAAAGGAGACAGTATGCCATTTTTACCGATTACACAGGAAGAAATGCGTGCGCGCGGCTGGGAGCAGCCGGACATCGTGGCGGTAACGGGAGATGCCTATGTCGATCATCCCAGCTTCGGTATCGCGATCATTTCCCGCGTGCTGGAAGCGCAAGGCTATCGGGTGTGCATTTTGCC
>CATWUX010000099.1 GCA_958354085.1 uncultured Oscillospiraceae bacterium
GATGCTGGTCGCCGCCCTCCATATACAGGTCGGCCGGCCATTTCAGATAGCCGCGATCCGCCAGAACAGCGGCATGGGATGTGCCGGAATCGAACCAAACGTCCATGATGTCGCTTTCTTTGCGGAAGTGTTTGCCGCCGCAATACGGGCACACCGCATCGTCCGGCAGAATCTCGTCCGCCGTATGAGCATACCAGCCGTCCGAACCCTCCTTGCGGAACAGGGCGGACACCGCCTCGATAAAGCGGCGCTCAATGATCGGCTTTCCGCATTCTTCACAATAGAAAATCGGGATCGGCACGCCCCACAGGCGCTGACGTGAAATACACCAGTCGCTGCGCTCACGCACCATAGCAGTAATGCGATCCTGCCCCCAGGACGGGATCCATTTGACGTTGTTAATGGCCTTGACCGCCTCATCTTTAAAGCTTTCCACCGAGCAGAACCATTGCTCCGTTGCGCGGAACAGCACCGGCTCTTTGCAGCGCCAGCAGTGCGGGTATTGGTGAATGATTTTCTGCATGGCAAACAGCGAACCGGTCGCATCCATATGCTGCGCGATCGCTTTATTGGCCTCGTTCGTGGTCATACCGGCGCAGATCGGGCCGGCTTCCTCCGTCATATATCCTTTGTTGTCCACCGGCACCACGATCGGAATCTCCGGATATTTTTTGCAGACCTCAAAGTCCTCCACGCCGTGGCCGGGCGCGGTGTGGACACAGCCGGTACCGCTTTCCAGCGTGACATGGTCGCCCACGATCACCAGCGATTGCCGATCCAAGAAGGGGTGCTGTACGGTCATACGCTCCAGCTGCGCGCCGGTAAAGGAGGCGACGACCTCATAATCGGTCTTGCCCGCCTGCGCCATAACCGCATCATACAAGCCGTCCGCCATGACATAATATTCCTCGCCACAGTGGATCACGTTGTAGGTGAAATCCGGGCCGAGGCAAATGGCCACGTTCGCGGGCAGTGTCCAGGTAGTGGTCGTCCAAATCACGAAGTAGGTTTTTGAAACATCAATTCCCGCCGCGGAGAACAGGCCCTTATCGTCCACCACATTAAATTTGACATATACGGAATAACAGGGATCTTCCGCATATTCGATTTCCGCTTCCGCAAGCGCGGTCTGGCATTCCGGGCACCAATATACGGGCTTCAGCCCCTTATAGATGTAACCCTTCATTGCCATTTCGCCGAACACGTCGATCTGGCGCGCCTCAAACTCCGGTGCAAGCGTCAGGTACGGATTATCCCATTCGCCGAGGATACCCAGCCGTTTAAACTGCTCCCGTTGATCGTTCACATACCCGAGCGCAAATTCGCGGCAGATGGCACGCAGCTCATTCGGCGACATGACCGCGGCGTTTTCCACGCCGGCCTTCGCACGCGCCTTCAGCTCAATGGGCAAACCGTGCGTATCCCACCCGGGCACATACGGTGACTGAAAACCGGCGATGTTGTGGTACCGGACGATGATATCCTTGATAATCTTGTTCATTGCCGTGCCGATATGAATATTTCCGTTGGCGTACGGAGGGCCGTCGTGCAGCACATACAGCGGCTTGCCCTCATTTTTCTTCATCAGTTCTTCATACAGCTTAGCGTCCTGCCACGCCTTGAGCATCGCCGGTTCACGCTGCGGCAAACTTGCCCGCATCGGAAAATCCGTTACCGGCAGGTTCATGGTCTTGTTATAATCCTGTTGTTGCATCGGGTATTACTCCTTCGTCATTTGGTGTACAACCGTTTATTTTTTCCGCTTGAGAAATCCTTTACTCGAGGAATCCCCAATTTCAAAATTCTCGCCGAACTGCAAATCGCCGAAACGGGAAACGTGCGCGCGAACCGGTTCTTTTTCTGCCTCCGGCGCCGCCTCTGCCGCTTCTTCCTCGTCCAGTTCCGGTATATTCAGCACGAAGCCGGATGAGGCGGCGGGCGCGGGAGTTTCCGCTTCCGGCGTTTCCACCGGTTCAAACGCCGGTTCAGCCGGCGTTTCGTCAACAGACGCTGCTGCTTCGGGTTCTTCCGCAACCGGATCGGCCGGCACAGCCGCTTCTTCCGCCGGTTTCTCCTCATCCGCTCCCTCGGACTTTTCTTCCGCGGGCATGTCCGGCAACACATCGATCAGAGACAAATGCTCCTTATAAATGGACAACATACGTGATTTGAAATGCGCGACCTCTTTTTTGATTCGCTCCAGTTCACGCTCTTCGGAGGATATATTGCGTTTGGCAACTTCCAGCACCTTTTCTGCCTTAATGTTGGCGTCCTCCAGAATCAGGCTTGCTTTATGATTGGCCTCGCGCACGACCGTATCGCCCATACGCTGCGCGCTGAGCAACGCTGTGCGAATACTGTCCTCATCGTTGCGATACTCGACCAGTTTATCCGCCAGTACCTCCAGCTTCTTGTTCAAATCGGCTTTTTCCGCCAACAGCATAGTGACGGTATCGGCGCACTGATCAATGAACACATCCACCTCAGACGTTTTATAGCCGCCCAGGCTTTTGGTGAATTCCACCGTACGGATTTGTTCGGGAGTTAGCATATGTCATCCTCCTTTATAATGTTAGATTTATAAATACTTTTGTATTGTCAGGAACAACCGACCTTTACGGGTCGGCGGCCCAAGCGTTTCCACCAGAAACCGCCCCTCGCCCCGAATAGACAGGAGATCACCTGCCTTAACCGGCGCGGAAACGGACAGACAAGGTGCGTGGTTCAGCGACACCAGTCCGGCGGCGATGCGCCGGGCCGCTTCTTCGCGGGAAATCCCAACGGCGACCTTGACGATCGCGTCCAGCCGCGGTGATGCTACCGTATCACGCAGCTCCTGAAAATTGCGGGACACCGGCAATTCACCGGTAAACGGACAGGTAAGCGAAACGCCTTCTCCCCGCACCCGGTCGATCTGCTCGCAGAGATACGGGGCGATATCCTCGTCGGCGAACGCAACCGCAAGCCCGTCCGCACACAGGATATCCCCGATTTTTTCCCGTTTCACACCGCAGGAAAGCAACGTGCCAAGGAAATCCCGATGGGATAAGGATACGCCTTTGCGGAAAACGAAACCGACCGCCGTCAGCGGAAATAAACTGTCCTCCGGCTCCATAAAGGACGGAAATACACCAAGCAACGTGCGTTCAGCCTCGTCATAGCCGCCGAAGAAGCGGGCGTTGACGCAGCCAACGGCGCGCAGTACGGTTTGTGCCGTCTGCCGCTGGCGCTCATCCAAAAAACCGACAAACCGGGGACAGGAACGCTGCTCGCTTAAGCGCACCGCATCCTCCACGCGTGCACGCAGAAGGGCATCATCCATGTTGGCGGAAGACCCGCCGGCACTTTTTGACAAAACCGGAGCCGCCCCTCTCAAACATCTTAGAAGTAAAGCCCGTTATTTTCCAATTCATCGAGCAGATCGCCCATAATGCCAACATTGTACGGCGTAATGATAAAGGTGCAATTGGCAACCTTTTTAATCTGCCCGTCGTTGGCGTAAGCAACGCCGCTCAAAAAGTCCAGAATGCGGCGCGCCACATCCTTGTTTGCGGATTCCAGATTCAGCACAACGGTACGCTTGGCATTCAGGTGATCGGCAACCGTGCTGGCATCGTCAAAGCGTTCCGGCTTGACAAGCACCACCTGCAGCTGCGCCGTCGCGTGAATGTTCACAACCTTATTATTTCTCTTTGCAGTCTCCGCATTAAAAGGCGCCGGGGACTCTTCCGGCTTGGACACAAAATCCATACCGTCGTCCGCCGTATCCAGATCCATGTCCTCGTCCTCCGGATCTCCCATAAACCCTTTGATCTTGTCAAACAAACCCATGATAAAAGCCTCCCATATGTTTTTTCCAACAGTCTATATTCGTTGTCCAAAGAGAGCGGAACCTACGCGTATCTGCGTTGCTCCTTCCAAAATAGCCTCCTCGAAATCCGAGGACATCCCCATGGACAGCACATCCATATAGATATTATCTATATTTTTACCCCGTATGTCAATAAACAGTTTGCACATACGGGAAAAATACCATCTTTTTTTGCTTTCTTCCTGCGAAATCGGCGGAATTGTCATCAATCCACGCACGCGAATGCCGGAAAACGTCCGGATTTGCTCTAATAACGGCTCCAGCAGCTCCGGCTCCACACCGGATTTGGCCTCCTCGCCGCCGATATTGACTTCGACCAACACATCGGTAACACGTCCCAGTCGTTCGGAGGCCGTACTGATCGCCTGTGCGAGACGCAAGCTGTCCACAGAATCAATGCTGTCCACCGTGCCGACAATCGCCTTCACTTTATTCGTCTGCAAATGGCCGATCAACGCGGTTTTGACGCCGTCTAGCTTCAGTTCGTCGCGTTTGCCCAAATATTCCTGCACGCGATTTTCCCCGATATGTGTAATTCCTTCCGCGATTGCTGCATTGATATGTGCCGGCGAAACCGTTTTGGTCACGCCCATGAGCGTGATTTCTTCCGGCGAACGCCCGGCGCGTACGCAAGCGGCGGCGATCCGCTCCCGCACACGCCGGATATTATCTCGTATGCGCGTTTCGTCCTGTGCCGTCAAATCAACGGATGATTTTTCCATCATAGAGTTCTTTCCCTCCGATCACCATATCATCATAAAGCTTCAGATAACCGTCCTCGTCGGTTTCCTCACATATCGAATATCGTCCGGTCTCGCTGTGATAGCGCACCTTGACCTTGCGGAATACGATGGTGTTGCCGACGCGCACATACACGCCCGGTTCATTTTCTGCATTAAACTGCAGCGCTGCATCCGGAACGCTCAAGCCGGTATGTTCCGTGATCTGGATCTGTACCGGTTCGCTGCGCACAGAGGACAGCTCCTGAGACATATAGGAGCATTCAAAAATGACCGCTACGTTGCCGCCCGGTGATTTATTCACCGCGGAAACACGGATGGGCACCGCCGCGCTGGACACAAAGGGAAACTTCACGCTCAGTTCCGCTCCCACCCCCATTTTGCCCGCCTTTTCCGCCGGCACAACACAGGCCAGATACCATTTATAATCGCCTACGACCTTACCGGCCACCGCCTCCGGCACGGCGGGCTGCATCTCCAGCAGCTGCCTGATCTTCTCCGCCGTCAGATTCACAGCGTCCGCATAGGAAACCGCCGATTCATATCCATCCGCCGTACTGACAAAATAACCTGCCACAGGCGAACGGATCACTCCGCTCGATTGTGCAAAAGACTTCGCCAGCTGATTGCGCTGCCCCTGAAGCGCCGCCATGCGTTCGGAAAAATCCAATACCTTTCCGGTCGTGATCTGCTGCTTGTTCAGCAGGGACAGCAAAGCGGAACGCGACGCCGAAAGATCAGACAGCACAGCGGAATTGCTTTTCTGAACCAAAGAAGCCAGCTCATCGTCCAGTCGTTTATTGATCAATTCCAGATTCACGCGGTTGCTGGTGCCTTGCTCCTGAATCAATTGCAGCTGCGCAATTTCTTCATCCAGCTGATCCAGCTGAAACTGGCTCCACGCATCCTGCTCGGTGGGAAAAATTTTGGCGATGGTACCATCCTTTGCTACACGGCTTCCGTTTTCGATGGTATAAAAATAATAGCCGTCCGCCGCTTTTGGCACGATCGTTTCGTCGCGGATCACCAATCCTTCGACATCGACGGTCTCATAAACGCTGCGGCTGTACACGGTTTCTATGCCCAAAGGAGAATAAAAAATCTGGAACGCCTGATAGCCGACATAACCCACCAGAAGCAGCGCTACCAGCACCGTTAACAATCGTTTGACAAACGTATCCATCTGTTTTCCTCCTTTTATTTGTCATACGCCATAGTGCGTGCGGATCACATTCCATGCGGCCGCCGTCAGTGCCGCCGTATCCGGATATTCGTCAACATACAACGGCTGTACAGATTCCATACGGCGAAACCATGACAGCTGCCGCTTGGCATAGCGCCGTGTGGCACGTTTGAGGTTTTCCACCGCCTCTGCCAGCGATACATCACCCGCCAAATACGGCGCCAGCTCCTTGTAGCCGATCGCCTGCATGGCGGTGGGGGCATACGGCGTTGCCAGCGCCTCCCGCGCCTCCTCGACTAAGCCGGCCGCCAGCATCGCATCCACTCGCCGGTTAATGCGCTCGTACAGCACTTGTCTGTCGTGAAAATCCAGCAACAACAAACAAGCGTCATAAGGCGAAGGGTGCCTGCGGGATCGGCGGGCGTGTTCGCTGAGCGTCTCGCCGGTCGTATGATAGACCTCAAGCGCCCGAACGATCCGCCCCGTATCGTTCGGATGCAGCCGCGCAGCGGTTTCGGGATCCACGGCAGCAAGCTCATCCAGAAGGGCTTGTCCGCCCTCTTCTGCGGCGCGGGCGCGCAGCTGCGTCCGCAGCGCTTCATTGCTCTCCGCCTGTTCGTCAAACGCAATATTTTCTATCAGCGATTGAATATATAATCCGGTGCCGCCGCAGAGGATCGGCCAGCGCCCCTGCGCATTTACCGCTGCGATCTCACGCGCGGCATCCTGTACATATCGCGCCACGCTGTAACCCTCGCTCAGCGGCAGAAAGCCGGTCAGGTGGTGCGGGATGCCCTGCATCTCCTCCACTGTGGGACGCGCCGTACCGATAGACAGCGCGGCATATATCTGCATGGAATCCGCCGAAACGACTTCGCCGTTCAGATGCTTTGCCAGTTCTACCGCCAGCCCGGTCTTGCCGGAGGCGGTCGGTCCCATCACGACCGGCAGTTTTATCTTGGCCTCTTGCTGCGCCTCCACGCTCTCCCCTGCCTTTTCATACAATGCGCCCGAACTGCTTTTCCAGCTCGCGGCGTGTGAGTTCAAAGCAAACCGGCCGCCCGTGCGGGCAATACCGGATGTCGTCGTTGAGCAGGATTCGCTCCGCCATCGCCTGCAATTCCGGCGGCTTACTGATATCCCCCGCCTTGACCGCTGCACGGCAGGCGGTGGAATGGTAGATCCAATCCAGCTTTTCGCTGACGACCGTATGCTTGCCCTCCGCCAGACCGCCCGCGATCTCCTGCAGCGTTCCGGCAATGTCGCAGCCGGTAAGCAGCATCGGAACGGCGCGCACCAGCACGGTGCTGCCGCCGAAATCCTCCACCTCAAACCCGGCCTGCTCAAGCAGCTCCGGCTCCGCCATCAAAGCGGTATATTCCTCTTTGCTCAGCAACACCGAGACTGGCGCCAGCAAAAGCTGCGCCTGCGGCTGTTCAGCGCTTTTCAGCTGGTTGTACAGCAGCCGCTCATGCGCGGCGTGCTTGTCGATAAAAAACAGCGAACCATCCAGCTCCGCCACAATATACGTACAAAACGCTTCGCCCAGACAAGTGACCACCCGCTCATCGGTCGGCGCCTCTGTTTCGGCGAGCTTGTCCGCGGTTGTGCTCGGCGGTACAGCGATCGGCGAGGATACGATTTCCGGAGACTCCGCGTTTGCCGGAGCGGCAGGCGCAGTGCGGGTAATGTTGATGTTCACCGCCGGACGGCTATCCGTCCAGCCCGCCCCGCCGTCCCGCAAAATGCCGACGGAAGCCGGCTTATCCTCCTCCGGGAACAACGGACGTTTGGTAAACCCACTTGACGAGGCTGCCGGTTTGACCGGCGCAGCCGCAGAAAGCGGCGGTTCCGGGATGACCGGACGCGCGGCAATCGCGGACGCGACCGTGCGCGCCGTTTTAGGCGGTTCGCTCGCCGTACGCGGCGGCATCGGCATACGCAGCTGCTCGGCGTTCACCTGCGGCGCTTTGATCGGCTGCGGCTGAAACACCGCCTGCTTCGGCGCATCCCCGGCCTGCAGCGCCGACATAACGCCGTGATACACCGCGCTGAATACCGGCTTTTCGTTGATAAACCGCACTTCGATCTTGGCGGGATGCACATTGACGTCCACCGTTTCCGGCGGCATTTCCAGCAGTAGAACGCACGCGGGGAATTTTCCGGTCATAATGCTGCCCTTGAACGCCTGCTCCAGCGCGGCGGCAGCCGTCATACTTTTGACATACCGTCCATTTATAAAGAAATGCTGCATCGTGCGGTTGGAACGGCTGTTTGTCGGTTTGCTGACAAAGCCCTGCACACTAATACCGTCGAGCGTATAGTTCACCGGCAGCAGGCCGGAGGAAAAATCCCGCCCGAATACG
>CATWUX010000100.1 GCA_958354085.1 uncultured Oscillospiraceae bacterium
CGCGCCGGTGCGATCCCGCAGGACGAAATGCACCGTCAAAATCGTGCCGGACCGTCCGGCGTCATACGCAAACACAGCGTCTTTATACTTATAAAAAGCGCTGCGGGAGATGCCCGCCACACGTGCCGCCTCCGCCGCCGAAACCGCTTTTCCCGACGCCAGCAGCTGCTTGGCTTCCAACACTTTCGGAAACACATCCGGCAGCACCTCCGTGCTGACCAGCAATAAGCGGGCCGTATCCTGTTGTTGGCTTTTTTCGCCCAAATTGTCCACCACCCACGCACGGTTGTTTCGTCGTGAGATACACTATACCATTCCCGCCGCATGGTTTCAAGAGAATCCGATCCTCATATTTCGTCTTTTTTCTGAAAATTGTGCGTTTATATGGCTATTTCTTCTCTTTCCTCCGTTTTTCGCGCATTTTCACTTTTCCACGATTTGTACCAGAGCCTTTTCTCCGGCGGATAGTTCTTGTAAGGTTTGCCCAACAGAAAATTTCACCATCCCCATTGTACAGATACCGAAAAGAGGGTATACTTATTAAAAGGAACGCCGCTATAGCCGTTCCCGTGAAATCAAAAAGGGTGTGATCGGTTGGCTACCCCGGAAAAACAGCCGTCTGCAGAATCGTTGCTGTATGACGCGAATAAAGTAAAACGCCGCAGTGCTTTTCTTATCAACTTTCTCTATTTTGGGCTGATTGCAGCTCTGGTGTTGCTGGGCGTGCGTTACCTGTTCAAATGGATGATTCCTTTTGTGCTGGCCTTTCTGGTCGCCGCCGTACTGCAGCGACCGCTGAAATGGCTGGTGCGCAAAACCAATGTCAGCAAAAAATTTTTCTCGGTTGTGCTGTTGGTGCTGATCATTCTGACGCTGGCCGGTTTTGTCGCTTTTACCGGCTGGCAGCTGGTCGTCTGGCTGACAAATTTTGTCACCAATCCGGACAATATCGACCGGCTGCAATCCACGATTCTCAGCACGACCACCAGCCTCCAGCAGCTGCTGACACGGCTTTCGAATACGCTTTCGCCCCAATCGCTGGAAACGCTCAACACGGCGATCAGCAATCTGTCCCAGACCTTTATCAGCTTTGCAACCGATTTGTTCACGCACGCGGCGACATGGGCGGTCACCTTCACGACTACCCGTCTGCCGTTACTGCTGGTCGCGTTTATTATTTGGGTCATCGCCTCCATCTTTTTATCCATCGACTATGACCGTGTTGTCGGCTTTTTGCTGCGTCAGCTGCCCGAACGGCATCGGGAGCTGATTGATACGACGCGTGAATTATGCAGCAATACGATTTTTAAGCTCCTGCGCGCCTATCTGCTGCTGATGCTGATCACCTTTGCCGAACTGAGCATCGGGTTGAGCATACTGAAAATCCCATATGCCATTCCCCTTGCCGCCCTGATTGCGGTGGTGGATATTCTGCCGGTGCTCGGTACGGGCACCATTCTGATTCCGTGGGCGCTCATCTCGCTCCTCACCGGCAACATCCGCCTGTTTATCGGCATCGGTCTGCTGTATATTATCATCACGATCCTGCGGAATATTCTGGAGCCGCGTATCGTCAGCCACCAAATCGGCCTCAATCCGCTGGTGACGCTCTTCTTTATGTATCTGGGTCTGCAAACCATCGGCATTCTCGGCATGCTGCTGTTCCCCGTAATCATTATGGTGCTCAAGCAGCTGCAGGATACCGGCCGCATCCGCATCTGGAAATAACGCAAACCGCCCGCAGGCAAAATACTGCGGGCGGTTTGCGTTTGTTCAACATCTTTAGAATTGGTTTAACGCCGACATCCAGTCTTCATCACGGATAAACTATCCAACCCAATTGAATAGAAACAAGTGTAAGAATGAAGCATAGTACAGGAAGGGCAAGTAGAACAAATACTATCATCTTATATGGAGGTTTCATTTTCTTAAAACAAAGCCATGAGAAAACGAATGTTAAAACTATATACGTGAGAATGGCAATGATACTATGCGGATAAAACTTAAATAACAATACAGGAAATATCCACGCTAAACAAATTAGCGCACTTATGTATGCAATGCACCAAATCAGATTACTTTTCTTAATATTACGGAACATAGCGATGCCTCCTTTTATTTCCCAATTAAATGATGCCTTTACTCATGTCCAAATCAACGTCATTTAAAAAATCAAAGTCTTCACAATATTTGAGAATTTTTCAACACTTACAGAGGTTGCGTTTTTGTGAATATAAGCGTATTATAAAAGCAAATACGGAAAATTGCAAGGAGGCGCCACATGAATTACCGAGAAAACGCGATGGCAATATTGCACTATCAGCCGTACGATAAACTGCCGGTCGTTTCGTTTGGATATTGGAATGAGACACTCACAAAATGGGCAAATGAAGGACATATCACGCCGGAGGAAGCCGAAGGCTACCAGCGGTATGGGGACAATTCGGACGCGGATCAACAAATCATGAAACGGCTGGGCTTTGATTTCAACTGGAACGCCTGTATCGGCGGCGAAGTCATGCTGATGCCGCCCTTTGAAACCGAAATACTGGAAACCTTCCCGGACGGCAGCCGTATCCTTCGGGATTCCCAAGGGCTGATCTGCAAGGATAAACCGGGCACGGTTTCCATCCCCGCGGAAATCGGCACCTCGCTCACCGACCGACAGGCGTGGGAAACTCTGTATCTGCCCAAGTTGCAATGGAACGATGCGCGCGTTGACCGCGCTTATCTGCAATCGCTGCCCAAAGCGGCCGAGCGGGAAACGCCTCTCGGCTTGTGGGCTGGTTCACTCATGGGCGATATGCGCAACATCCTGGGCGTAGAGCATTTGAGCTATCTGTACGCAGACGATGAGGAGCTGTACAAGGAAATTGTGGATACCCTGTGCGGGCTGTGTTATCAGGCTACCAAGGCTATTCTGGAAACCGGCGCGGAATTTGATTATGCGCATTTCTGGGAAGATATCTGCTTCAAAAACGGCCCGTTGGTCTCCCCCGCCGTTTTTGAAGAATTCGTCGGCCCGTGGTACGGCAAAATCACGGCATTGCTGCGTGAATACGGCATCGACATCGTGTCGGTGGACTGCGACGGCTGCATCGACGCGCTGATCCCCACATGGGTGAACCACGGCGTCAACACGATGTTCCCGATTGAAGTCGGCACGTGGAATGCGTCGATCGCCCCTTGGCGGGAAACCTACGGCCGGGAACTGCGCGGCGTGGGCGGCATGAACAAAACCGTGTTCGCACGGGATAAGGCCGCCGTCGACGCCGAGATTGAACGACTCAAGCCGCTGATCGCACTGGGCGGTTATCTGCCCTGCCCTGACCATCGCATCGCTCCCGATGCGGAGTTTGCGCTGGTACAATATTACTGCGACAAAATGCAGCAGCTGCGCATCTAAAGATGATATAAAACGAGCCTCGAAAACGCTGTTTTCGAGGCTCGTTTTTTCAGGAATTTTCGTCGCTGATGGGGCGGCGGAAAATCAGCCGCAGCAGAGAGCCCCCGTGAAACGGGATCAGCGGCGCGAGATAGCTGCGTCCGGATACGGTACGGGTGGTCGCCAACAAAATCAGCATCAGCAAAACGCCGGCACCGAAGCCCCAAAGGTTGAACAGCGCCGTCAGGATCAAAAACAGCATCCGAAACAGCTTGAACGCATACCCCAGTTCAAAGCTCGGCTGCGTAAAATTCGCGACCGATACAAACGCCATATACAGCAGCACCTCGGGCACAAACAAACCGGCTTTGACAGCAAACTCACCCAGTATCAGCGTCCCCACCAATCCAAACGCATTGTTGAGTACGTTCGGCGTATTGAGCGACGCCAGCTTCACGCCGTCCACGATCAGTTCGATCACCAACAGTTGGGCGATAACGGGTACGGCGTTCGGCTCCGCGATACTGATAAACGGCAGCCAGTCCGGCACCCAATCCGGATTTTCCAACAGTAAATACCAGATCGGCGTCAGGAACAGCGAACAGAGAAACACCAGTGTCCGTATCAGCCGTAAATACGTGCCGACCAGAGGCGGGAAATAAAAGTCATTCGTATCCTGTACGAAGTCAAAAATCGAGGTTGGCAGGAGCATGACCGCCGGCGTGTTATCCACGATAATCGCAATCCGTCCCTCCAGCACATTGGCAGCCGCGCAGTCCGGACGCTCGGTATACCGCACTTTCGGGAACGGATTATACCACTGCTGTTTGGGCAGCAGGCACTCGACAAGCGATTCCTGCGCCATACCAAGCGCGTGAATCGTAATGGATTGCAGTTTCTTTTTCAGATCCTCCAGCTGCTTTTGATTCACGATCCCCTGCATATAGCACACGACCACGTCGGTTTTGGACTTGGTGCCGATCTGTAAGATTTCCATCGTCAGCCGCGGGTCACGTATATGCCGGCGAATCAGCGCGGTGTTAAACACCAACGTTTCCACAAAGCCGACATGCGCGCCGCGCAACACACGGTCATCCTCCGGCTCGCTGACATCGCGGGCCGGATAGGTTCGCGCGTCGATCAGAATCGCCTGCGGCAGTCCTTCCACCAGCAGCGCCAACGAGCCGGACAACACCTGTGTCGTCAGCTGCTCCACATCGTCCTGCGCATCCACCTCGACATAAGGAATAAACGTATCGGCAAAGGCTTTTGTTTCCGCAATTCCTTCCAACGCCTCCGCTTTTAAGCCCATGAAGAATTGCAGGATCTTTTCCATCAAATCGTCTTTGACAAAGCCGTCTATCAGGTACAGGGACGCCGGCCGGCCGGCCACACGCACCGGGCGGCAGATCACATCGAAGCTGGCGGATACCCGCAAAGCCTCGTTCATCTGCGCAACCGCCTGCGCATAGTCGCCGGACAATTTTTTCTTTGGTTTTTCCGACATTTTCATTATAGCGCCCGGTAGAGAAATACAAACTTCTCCGCTTATACTATTTCTTCCTTTTTCAGCGGGAGAATCGTATAAAAAAGTAACCGGGTTGCCTCCTCCCTTTTTTCAGCATCGCTTTGGGTAGTATTGGCAAACCGGTTATAAAATATGAAAAGATTTCTTATAAAAACATCGGCAAGACGGCAAGCGGCAAAATAAAGATCATTTTTCTACATCTTTTCCCGTCTTGCGCAGTGCCAGATCGCTGACCAGCGCCGCGATCACCGTCGAGGCAAGGACAGCCGGCGCGTTTTCCAGCAAGGCGTCGGCATACAGCAGTGTACGCAAGTAATCGGCCGAATACGGGGCCATCCATGTGAAAACGCCGGCAAAAAAATACATGAACGCGGTGAATTGCAGTCCGCCGCACAACACATCCCGCGAAAAAGCATGGATTCCGCGCACTTCTTTACCCACTTTTTTCAAATTTTTCCACATAAGTATCCCCCTTTCGATCTATGGAAAGAATTTTCATGGATTCCTACTACAAACCGCTTTGATTTTATGGTATACTAAGTAAAGCGGTAACTTCATTGTAGCATATCCCCTATCCCTCCACAACGCAAAAATATTCCCAATTGCTCCTCACTTGTCAGGAAAGGACGGATTTACACGATGACTGTCGGCGCTTCCACCTCCAACCTATACCCCATGCCTACCGAACAGGCGCTACATACGCTGCTCAAGCTGGGTTTTCGGGATGTAGAGGTATTTATCAATACCGAATCCGAGGCAACCCCCGCTTTTGCCAAGCTGCTCCGGCGGCAGGCAGACGCTTATGGCGCGACCATTCGTGCGCTGCACCCCTACCTGTCGGGTTATGAGTCCTATTTGCTGTTCAGCGGATACGAACGCCGTTTCCGCGACGGTCTGAAAACCTATGATCGGATTTTTGAAGCGGCCGCCATTCTGGGTGCAGAACTGGTCATCATGCATGGCGACCGCCCAGACAGCGTCCTGTCGGTGGAAGAGTCGATCGCACGCTTTGCCGCCGTGGACGAGATTGGACAAGCCCACGGGGTACATCTGGCGCAGGAAAACGTGGTACGTTACCGTTCCTCGGACCCGGCGTATCTGCGTGCGATGAAACAGGCCATGGGCGAGCGGATGCGGTTTGTGTTCGACGTCAAGCAGTGCGGACGCTGCGGGCTGCCGATGGAGCAAGTCCTCGACGCGATGGGCGACGCCATTGCCCATGTACACATCAGCGACCGGGATAAAACGCACGATTGTCTGCTGCCCGGCAAAGGTCAGCTGGATTATCTGCCGCTGCTGCGGCGGCTGCAAGCGGCTCACTTCGACGGCTCGCTGATTCTGGAGCTTTACCGCTCCAATTTTGAAGAAGTTCCGGAACTGTTGGAAGGCAAGACATATCTGGACACCCTCCTCGCCGCCATGCAGGCGGGAGAAGCGTAACGCACGAACGGTATCTATCCATATTCGGATTCTCTGCTTTTTCAACAATGAAATTCGCATCCCCGCGGTCACTTTTTAGGAAGTGACCGCTTTTTCTATGCCGTTTTCGCATATCCGCTTTGCTTTTACGCACACTATACCGCAACGAAAAAACGGAAAGGCGGGATTTGGATGGAAATCGTGGTTGCAGTCGTGATGGTCATGGGCGGAGCGCTGATCTGCTTTTTCGGCTATGCGCTGGAACGTCTCTGGGCAGTTCTGCTCGGCCTGTTTCTCGGCGTGGGCATCGGCTCGTGGCTGGGGCAATGGCAAAATCTATCGGCTGTCTGGAGCGCTGTGATCGGATTGGCTGTCGGCTTGGTTCTGGCGGTACTGTTCTGGCGTTTCCGCATGCTGGGGATGACCGTGGCGGGAACCGTCACCGGCTTTATCCTGACCATGCTGCTTCTGCGGACGATGGAATGGACGGCCTGGGGCTGGGCGCTGCTTGGCGCGACTGCCGGCGGTGTCGTCGCTTTGTTTTTTGAAAATGCTTTTCGCGTAGCGGGAACCGCACTGGGCGGTGCCACGGCCGGCGCGCTGGGGTTGTTCGCGCTTTTTACCGGCACCATGCCCTACGGCGCCCAGTTAGACATTCCAATCGTGCACGGCCCGTCGGCGGGCTATCTGCTGCTGGGCATTTTGTCGGTGGCTGTACTGGGCGGGACGCTGCAGCAAGGGTTGCTGCACTATCGCCAGCAGGCGCAAACCGCTTATCCGAAGCCCGCGCAGGAGGAAACGGAAAGCGCGGAATTCCTCTCTGTCAAAAATTCCGGACGGGCATACAATGATAGTGGAGACTCAAGCCAGCGCTGACCTCCGCGCAATTTCAAAATTTTTGATTGCGCCGGATTAAATTTGTTTTTATGGGTAAAACTATCCCTGTAACGATAAAGGACGGCTGGTCCCATACTTGCAAAATCGTACAGAGGTGAAAATCGTGAATGTTCGCAGAGGAGATATTTATTACGCCGACCTGAGCCCCGTCGTCGGCTCGGAACAAGGCGGCGTTCGTCCGGTTCTGATCGTGCAAAACGACGTGGGCAACCGCTTCAGCCCGACTGTGATCGCGGCTGCCATCACAAGCCAAAAAGATAAAGCCCGCCTGCCTACGCACATTCAGCTCAACTCGGTCGGCAGCGGTCTGGCCCGCGATTCCATCGTTCTGCTGGAGCAAATCCGCACCATTGATAAAAAGCGTTTAAAAGAACACATGGGCAAATTGGATGAATTTTCCATGAAGCGCGTCAATGAAGCTCTGCAAATCAGTTTTGGCTTAGGCGAAGAACCGGCCAGACGGTCGGAAACCCGCCCCGAAAATCAGGCTACATAGGAATTGCCCGATATCCTTTCGTCGGCCTTTCCTATCGGCCTGCTGCCAGCTTATCCCTTGCATACCGGTTTTTAAACCGCATATACTACCAACAGGAAATCCCGCCTGCTGTTCACGCGCGATGGATCGCCGGAGATAGCAGACGGGATTTTCCGATGGATCCCGCTGTCGGGCATATCCAAAAAAAAGAAAGGAATGGTCATTGCTATGGCGAACCTTACTGCAAGAGAACTAAGTGCGTTGGAGGATGAACTGAGCGCGGAACAGCTGCTGATCAAAAAGTATAAGACCTATGCGGTGCTGTCCACCGATCCGCAGATCAAAACCCAGTGCGAGCAAATTGCCGGACGCCACCAAAACCATTTCGATCGCCTGATGGGCTTTCTGAATTAAGGAGGAGCGCATAATGAGTACGAACAATGTCCA
>CATWUX010000101.1 GCA_958354085.1 uncultured Oscillospiraceae bacterium
CCATGTCTATCTTTATCCCTTTTTCATTTTGCGCAACTTATTGTACATTATCTGTCTGTGGAAGTGGAGTATATTACCGATATGGCAAAAATTATGGAATACGGTGTGATGCGTATGCCCGCCCTCGTGGTAAACGAGAAAGTCGTCGCAATGGGTAAAGTGTTAAAACCTGCGGAAGTCGAAAAACTTCTGCAGGATCTTGGCATATGAGTATTCCTATAAGCAAGGGAATATAAAGAGATACCGACGCGTGCTCCGTACTTTTCCGGGGAATATCCGCAGAAAAAAGTCATACTGCAACCAAAAAAGGCCGCTTTTTAAGCGGCCTTTTTTGGTTGCACTATCTATTCCAATTCTCTTTCGTCATTTTTCCAGTATACGCAGGATCTGCTCGCGCGGGAGCCGGCCAATCGGCGTTACAGGATGCGGCGGCACATCGTATGGTGCGATTGCTTTTTCAAACCAGCACACATCCCGCCACGCACCGCACTTATAACCGGTGTTCCGATCGATACCGATCCGACGGAAGCCTAAACCGGTGTGCAGTTTCTCGCTTTTTTCGTTGGGCACCGTCACGGCACCGTATACCGTCCGCACGCCCTGCAGCCGCAGCAATTCTATCAGCGCCGTGTACAGCCGCTTGCCGATTCCTTTCGAGGTAAAAGAGGAATCCAGATAAATCGACAATTCCGCATTCCACTGATACGCTGCCCTGTCCCTCTGCCGGTGCGCATATGCGTATCCCACGATCCTGCCCGCTTCCTCGCACACCAGATAGGGATATTCCGCCGCAATGTCGGCAATACGCTGCGCAAACTCACTCTCTGTCGGCAGGGTATACTCAAACGTGATCGCCGACTCGATATACTGCCCGTAAATTTGCAAAATCGCCGGCGCATCTTCGACGGCCGCAAACCGCATATCCATTTTGACCATCCTTTGATCGTCCGCTAAATTTGCAAGGCAACACGCCCTTATTTTGCCTGAATAGACAGCGTGTACTCGCTGGGCGACATACCGGTCGCCTGCTTGAAGTAGCGGGAGAAATAATGCACCGACGCATAACCGAGGCGGTCGGCGACCTGCGTGATGTTGCCGTTGCCCTCCCGCAGCATCCGCTTTGCTGTTTCGATCTTGATCGACCGGTAATATTCCATCACGCCCATGCCGGTCACCGCTTTAAAAATGGTTTTCAGATTGGTCGCGCTCTGGGCGGAAAACCGGCAGACCTGTGCGAACGACAAATTGCCGTATACATTTTCCTCCATATACCCGATCACGCGCTGTACCAGATCATGATCCGAGCGCTTTTTGACCGAAGAGGAGACCTTGACCTCCTGCGCCGGTTCCGCCCCGCGCCGCACCAGACGGATCAACATCTGCTCCAGCAAAATGCCGATCATCTGCTCGCAGCCGAACGCGCAGGAGCTGGCGCGTTCCATCTGCAGCGTCCCGGGATCGTCCAACGCGCAGCAAAACGCATCCCGCGCCTCGTTCACGATGCGTGCCAGCAGCTCCCGCTCGTCCTCGCCCGCGCGCATGATCTTGCCTTCAAAATAGCTCATCGCCGCCGACCGGCTGCCGAACGATATGACGACCAAATTCGGCGCCACCACGCCGTTAGCAAACACATTATGAAATTCATTCGGCTTGTGAAAGATCATTTCGCCCTGCCGCAGCCGATAGCCGGTGCTGTCCGCCATGACTTCCACTTCGCCCTTGTCCACGTACAAAAGCTCCCAAAAATCGTGCTTTTCACCTTCAAATACGTAATTTTTCGCGTATTCAAAATAGTGAACCGTCACCAGATAATCCACCGTAATATCCTGCCGCAAGTGAGTGGGTACATAGCACATATTCATATCCCTTTCTCTTCTGCAAATCGGCTGTGCAAAGGCGCAGGACACTCCAAACTTTCTACTACTCGCCCTGCAGCAAATAATTGCATTTGGCCACTACGCAGCCATCCTGCACATAGACGCGCGGCACGCGCTTGCCGATCCCGCATACGATCTCATAATTGATGGTACCGGCCAGAGCGGCAAACGCATCGATCGACATTCCGTCCTGTCCCATCACCGTTACCGGCGTATCCTCACCGACACCTTCAATATCCGTTACGTCCAGCAAGCACTGATCCATACACACCCGTCCAACCACCGGCGCCTGCCGCCCGTTTACCAGCATGTACGCTCGATTGGAAAAGCTGCGCGGGTAGCCGTCGGCATACCCGATCGGCACCGTCGCCAGCCGAATCGGCTTTGGCGCCTGATAGATACGGCCGTAGCTGACCGGCGTGCCGGCAGGCACGGTTTTGACCATGGATACACCGGACAAAATCGACATCACCGGCTTTAATCCAAGCCGTTCCAGATACGGCTGCATCCACTCGGACGGCGTCAGGCCGTACAGAATAATCCCCGGGCGCACCATATCGAGATGCATTTCCGGATGGCGCAGCGTTGCCGCGCTGTTGCAGCAATGCCGCCACGCAAACGTGATGCCGCGTGCCGTCAGCCGCTCAATGGCGTCCATAAAGCAGGCATATTGCTGCCGGGTGTAGCGGTCATCCTCTTCATCGGCGGAGGCAAAATGCGTAAAAATCCCCTCCGCGCATAAATGCGGAAGCCGGCATGCCGCCTCCAGCTCATCCAACGTGGACGCATCCCGCTCCGGCTGTGCATACACAAAGCCTACGCGGGACATACCGGTATCCAGCTTGATGTGCACACGCAGCGTTACGCCGGCGGCTTTCGCCGCGAGGCTCAGGCGGCGGGCATAATCTCCGGAAATCACCGTCTGTGTCACGTCATATTCCGCCAGCCGCGCTGCCTCGGCCGGCGGTGTATAGGATAAAATCAGCACCGGCTGCGTCAATCCCGCACGCCGCAGCTGGATGGCCTCCTCCAAATTGGATACGCCCAGCCAGGCGGCGCCTGCATCGACCAACGCCTTGGCCACATGCACGGCGCCGTGGCCGTAGGCGTCCGCTTTGACTACCGCCATCATCCGGCATCCGGAGGAGAGCTGTTCGGCAATTGCCCGATAATTTTGCTTTAAAACAACCAAATCTATTTCTGCCCACGTGCGTTTCAGTAACGTGTCCATATGATTCCTAACCTTTCACCTACCAGAATTGTTTTTATTATACGGCTTTTATAAAAAATACGCAATTGTTTTTCAAAAAATTTCGGCCGCTTAAGTCCCCCGCAAAGAGAGGGAGGTTCTTCTATCTTTTTATACCTTAATATAAGCATATACGTTCACGGAAGCGCTTTATACAGAATCTTCTATGAACGGTATTATTTTCCGAAACACTGCCTATACTATGTTTGTCCGAGCTGGAAAAAAACCGAGATTTTCATTTTTATTCTCAAATTTGGATTTTTATACGTTTCAATCGCGCTTTTGATGGCTGAATCCCTGTCAAATAAAGCATAAATCTCGCTTTTTTTCGGTTTCGGAATCGTTACAAACTTGTAACTTTTGGATGGATGCACAAATTTCCCGTTTTCTTTTCCCAAGCCGATTTCAATTCCCATTTATGGAAATAATTGTAAATTAAGTGGCCTTTTTGCACGAATCTCCAAGATGAACCACCATATAGAGTGGGGGTTGCGATGAAAAAGAGCATTTTTTGACAAAATGTCGCTTGGCCGGTTCCGACACCTTTTCAGGAAGGAAAACTCACGACTTTATAAAAGGAGCCTGTCCTTTCTTGTGAAAACAACACAAAAAGCGTCTGTTTTGCAGTGTTTGACAAGGCGTAATGTTGTGCGTATAATACAGACATCACGGCAACACCATCCAAAAAGCCAACCATTCCGAATACGGGGCGTTTCCACGCACTGGTTGCTGTTCCCGCCACAGTCGTTTCGAGCGGCTGCCTGGCTGGCAACGATTGCGTCTCGCCGATTGAGAAAACCGCCTGCCTTTTCTGCCGCGGCCGTTTCCGTCGCCGAGCTTACGCGTCCCCGTTTATATAAAAGCGGACGCCGCCTATTGTCTTTGTCCGCACAATAAAGAAAGGGAGCATTTGATGGATACCGTATATCGAATCGCCGCAATCGGCATGCGTATTTTACGCAGCCGTCTGTTTGCGGCAGCCATATTGGCTGTGATCAGCGCCGCCATGGTGACGTATGTTTCAGTCAATATGCACGCCGTCACCGTGATTGACGGCGACAACCGCCGGGTCGTGATGACCATGGCGGACGACCCGCGGGACGTTGTCGCCGCCGCGGGCATGGCGCTCGGCGCCGGTGATCAATTGATCACCCATCTCTACGACAGCAACGCACAAATCGAAATCAACCGCGCTTATAATGTGCAAGTCACCGTTGACGGTGTGACAACCGTTGTACGCATGAGCGGCGGGACGGTGGGAGACGTTCTCACCGAATTGGGCGTCGAAATCGGTTCCGATGATCTGACAAACGTTCACCCGGATCAGGAAATCACCGACGATCTCAACATTTGCGTGGAACGTGTTCAGTACGAGGAGTTCACCAAGACTGAAGCGATCCCCTATGAATCCACCATCAAGTATACCAACACCATTGCCAAGGGCAAAACCATGATCAATCAAGCCGGTAAAAAAGGGGTAAAAACCTACACCTACCGGAACCGCATCGTGGATGGCGAGGTCGTGGAGACGGTACTGGTCAATGAGGAAATCACAACCAAGCCGGTAACCGAAATCAAGCTGGTCGGTACCGTGACCGGCACACCGCTGTCGCCTGCTCCGTTTGACATCGAGCTGGACGACAAAGGGCATCCCGTCAACTACAAGCGCTGTTACACCGGCAAAGCCACGGCCTATACCAATGAGGGCGGCCGCCTGAGCCAATGGACGGCCTCCGGCATGCGTGCGCAAGTCGGGGTAGTCGCGGTCGATCCCAAGAAGATCCCGTACGGCACGAAGCTGTACATTGTTTCTCCGAACGGGTCCTATGTTTACGGCTACGCCATCGCCGGCGATATCGGCAGCGGCGTGGAAAACGGCTCGCTGGTTGCCGACCTGTTCATGGACACCTATCAGGAATGTATCCAGTTCGGCAAACGCCAAATGGTCGTCTACGTTCTGGAGTAATGACCAAAACATGATTAGCGCAAAAATAGCCGGAAGAGTGTATCTTCCGGTTATTTTTTGCCGTAAGACTCCCATGATTGCTGTCGGTCGAGGTCGGAGGGGTTACTGACCGCAGGAAGATCTTTCGTCGCCTTGAAACGCCAATCGCAATATGTTATAGTAGAAACAACGACAAAGCACTATGGAGGATTGTATGGCTTCAACGAAAGAATACTTAGACTTTGTATTGGAACAATTATCGACGCTGGAGGGAATTACCTATCGCGCTATGATGGGAGAATATATCCTATACTACCGCGGGAAAATAGTCGGCGGCATTTACGATAACCGCCTGCTTGTCAAACCTGTAAAATCCGCAATCGCCCTTATGCCGGCCGCCTCTTATGAGCCGCCATATGAGGGTGCAAAAGAAATGCTTGTAGTGGAAACAGTGGAGGACGCGGATTTCCTAACCAAGCTGTTTCGGACCATGTATGACGAGCTTCCGGCGCCGAAGCCAAAGAAACCGCGATGACTTCCCGCTTCCCCTTCCTGGTCTTGTAACCCTCCCCGATCAGCAATGCGGTATCTTATTATATCTTATAGCAAAACAGTTTTCGCACAAAAAGCGCGGAGCCTAAAAGCTCCGCGCTTTTGCTGAATTTACCGGCTGTCATCAACCGGTAAACAATTGCACCCAGTACAAGGTATTATCTCTCTGTACTACGCCCACCCCGATCTTTGTGAAGGAAGATTGGAGGATGTTGGCCCGATGTCCACTGGAATTCATCCAGCCATCCATCACAGCTTCCGCAGTGGGATAACCATAGGCGATATTTTCTCCCGCGCGGCGATAAGAAATGGTGATTGCGGAAGAGAACGAACTGCCGTTAGGGCGGGTGTGTGAAAAATCATGGACGATTTCTTCCGCCCGGACAGCGGCATTGGCGCTCAGCTCTTTATCCAATGTGAGAGGAGCCAGTCCGGCCTTGGCCCGTTCCGCATTTACCAAAGCCGTCACCTGCTCAGCTTTATCGCCAGGAGTAGGAACAGCCGTCGGTTTTGTTGCAGTGGCCGCAGCTGTCGGAGCCGTGGAGTGCTGTCTCGTTGTGGTAGGTTGAGGCTGACTGGGCGAAATAGCAGAAGATGGCGGCACGGTGGTAACCATCTGGGGAAGAGTGGTCGGCCGCACCGCTTCGGGAGTCTTCGACGATGTGGAAGCAGAAACCGCCGATGACGGAACTGTAGCGGCCGTTGCCGCTGTTTTGGAAGCGGCCATGGCTTCCTGCCCTTTCTGAGTCTGCAGAATCGCATGGTCGGAGCTCAAGGCGGAGGCACCATCTTCAAATTCCATAGTGGAGGAAGCATCGGCCTGTTCGTTTGAGGATAAGGTAACCTCCGAGAGTGCGTTCTCTGAGGAAACACGGTTTTCAGAAACCTCCGGGAACGTATTGGGTCCGCCGCAGGCTGCCAAAAGCAGAGCTGTGGCGGTAACCATACCAAGTGTCAACCGTTCTTTCATAAACATATTTATTTCCTTTCCGGTCGATACCAACCAGGTATAGACCTCATCCAAAAAGGGCGGTCGCGGTTGAAGCAAAATTTCCTGCCCGATCACCACTGCGAGTGTCGGAGGCAGTAAGCGCTTTGTAAATACCCTAGCATGAAAAACACAACCACGTCAATGGTAATGTCCGGAGGGATTGGCAAAATGAGGTCTCTAAAAGCAAAAAAGTCCCGCACAAACGTAGTGTTCATGCGGGTTTACGATAGTAAATAGCCGTAATTTTGATAGAAAGCTGTTGACAATGTTCCCCCTCAACTTTATTTGCACCCCTGTAAGCAGCAAAAGGAAGCAAAATTTGTATCTGCCGTTCCAGCACGATTAAAGAGGAATGACCATGTTCATGATTTACAGAGAAAAACAAGGGGGCATTATTTGCCCCGATGCTTCTCCTTTCGCCTCTGTTGTTTCAATTCAAACCGGCGCTGCTTTTCAGCCTCCCGTTGTTCCCGACTGACAGCTTTTCTCTCCAATTTGTTTACTTCCCGTTGCAGTTGCAAAGCCTGCTGCGATTTCGTCCCGATTCCGGCAGCGGCAGCTTGCTTTCTTACCTCTCGCTGCACCCGTTTGGGATTCGTTGCTTCCTTCTTTACAACTACATCAACAGACGGACTGAACTTGAGCTGATAGTAATTTTTCAGAATAAATTCCCACACTTCATAGTCTTTGGGTTCTTCTCCGAATGTGACCTTGCATACAGACAGCCTTCCGTTTTCTATACGTTCGAATACACCGACCCAGAACGGGTCTTCAAAATAAACCGTCAGCTTTCCAAAGTTGTTGTCCATGGCAAAACCCTCCTGAAATTTAAGATGGTCATAGGAACGGACAACCCGGAGGGGAAGGTTACTTACCTGAGCCTTTCGGCTCAGACGGCTGGGCTACCTACCAGCTCTGGCATATTTTGATGAATATGCGTTGCGTTTTTATCCTGTGACTATATACAGCGCATTTCTGCGCAATATATCCTTTTAATTACGAATGTGTGTCATCCACCTTACTTTCTACTCTCTCCATTACAATTTGTCGCTCTCTTTTTAATTATTATACCACCATTACGGAATTTTTTCAACGCAATCAGAGCAGCAGAAAACCGCAGGCTTTGAATCTGCGGGTTCGTGCGTTATGGGAATATAAGCATGAAAAAACCTCTCTTGTCTTGATAGACAAAAGAGGTTTCTTTCGTGCCAAAGAGCGGTATAACGGTGCGTAAGTGGGGGTAAGAAAAGCGATTAGTCATAAAACAACATCGCAGGGCAATATCCCTGCCTTACGTGATTACATACATTATGACATTGAAATACCCTGCAAGATTTTGTAGTCTTGCAGGGTGTTTGCTATTTATGTTTTGTTCCGTTTATTTTGCCCGGGAGCTTCTTCTACGTTTGTTGTACACGCCTGTACCGATCACACCGGCAGCG
>CATWUX010000102.1 GCA_958354085.1 uncultured Oscillospiraceae bacterium
CCCGTAATGCCGGTGATTCCATCCGCCGCCAGCCCGGCAATCACCAAGGCCGCACCGCCGCGCAAATCGGTACACTCCACCTGTGCGCCGAACAAAAGCGGTACGCCTTCGACAACCGCTACCCGCCCTTCTACTTTAATACGTGCGCCCATTCTTGTCAACTCACCCACGTGCTTATAGCGGTTCTCAAATATATTTTCGATGAATACACTGGTACCGTTGGCAACGCACGCCATCGCCATGACAGGCGCCTGCGCATCGGTGGGGAAGCCCGGATACGGCATCGTGCGCACGGTCGTAATCCGGCGCAGACGGCTCGGCGCTTGCACGATAAGCTCACTGCGGCCGGTTCGGATCTGACATCCGGCTTCCTCAAAAACGGAAAAGACCGGCGAAGCGGATTCGATGTCGGTGTATTTCAGCTGCAGCACACCGCCCGTCACGGCGGCCGCCGCCATATACGTAGCAGTTTCAATGCGGTCGGGCATGACATAATGACTGCACCCGTGCAGCTTCTGTACGCCCTCAATCGTCAGCGTCCCCTCGCCCGCACCGGTGATGCGGGCGCCGCAGGCGTTGAGATAATCGCACAAATCGGTGATCTCCGGTTCGCGCGCCGCGTTGAGAACCACGGTCGTACCCTTGGCCGTCACCGCGGCCAGCAAAATATTCTCGGTCGCGCCGACGCTGGGAAAGGCCAGCGTGATCTTCGCGCCATGCAGCGGCTCCTTGACGCGGCAATGCAGATAGCCGCGTTCCTCCTCGATCTCCACACCCAGCTTGCTTAAAGCGGACAGATGCAGATCGATCGGACGCGGTCCCAGCTCGCAGCCGCCGGGAAAAGACATATGAGCCTCGCCGGTTTTCGCGATGATCGCGCCCAAAAAAACAATGGACGAGCGCATCTCCCGCATAAGGCAGTCGGGAATTTCCTGATGGGACAAGCCGGCGGCGTCCACGGTAATGCAGTCGTCCCGCCGCTCCACTCGGCAGCCAAGATAATGTAAAATCGCCACCGTAGCATTGACATCGGATAAGTCCGGGCAATTATGAATCTCGCTCACACCCTCGGGCAGCAACGACGCCGCCAGAACCGGGAGCGCGCTGTTTTTGGCTCCGTGGATCCGTACCGTCCCGTCCAGCTTATGCAAGCCTTCTATCACGAGTTTTGCCATATCACGCACCCTTTCGCATTTCGGACAACGCGGATTGAGGAAGCCGTCCGCCCCTTGCGGGAACGGGCGCCTTCATCAGCGTCTGCAAGCCATAGTATGCGAAATTGTGCCGATTGGTGAAGCTCCCGGTCGGGAAGCCTGTCCTTTCAAAAGGGCGACCGACACGAAAAAAGCCGATTGCCGGAAATCAGGAAGCGGCTTTTTGCGCGAGCACCTCTATAATAACCGAATAGATACGCGCGGACGCGTCGAAAATCGCCGCTTTTTTGGCGTTTTCTCCCATTTCTTTTAAGCGTTCCGGCGACAGCACCAACTCCTGCATCGTATCCCACAGGCTGTCGGCTGTCAGATTTTTTTCTTCTATGCAAACCGCGGCTCCGCGGTCAACAAGCGCCATTGCATTGTAGTATTGATGATTTTCCGCCACATTGGGAGAAGGAATGAGGATAGACGGCTTACCGGCAGCGGGCAGCTCGCTGAGCGTCATCGCGCCGCAGCGGGAAATCACCAGATCCGCCGCCGCCATGCAGCGCGGCATATCGTCAATATATTCGCGCACCCGGATACCGTCCGCATCCAGCGGCACGCCCAGCGTTTCCAGCTGACGGCAGGTGGTTTCCCAGCCGCCGCGTCCGGTCGCATGGATATGCTGGATCCCACCGTTCGCGTGGCTGCGTGCCAGCACCTCCGCCATCGTGCGGTTCATGCATTCCGCGCCCAGGCTGCCCCCAACCGACAACACCAGCGGACGGCTGTCCACTCCCAGCTGCCGGCGCGCCGTTTCACGGTCCAGACACAAAAAGTCCGGCCGCAGAGGATTGCCGGTCACGATGACCCGCGCGGATTCCGGCAGGTATTGGCGTGCCGATTCATCGCTGATCAAGACGGCTGCCGCGACCTTTGCCAGCATTTTCACCGTTACGCCCGGAAACGCATTGGATTCATGCACGACCACCGGAATACCCATTTTTGCCGCTTTGCGCAAAATCGGGCCGCTGACATAGCCGCCGGTACCGATCGCGATGTCGGGCTGAAACTCTTTCAGAATACGGGCACAATCCGCGCCCGCCGTCACCGCATGAACAGCGGCGGAGATATTGCGCCCGATATTTTTCAGCGACAGCCGCCGCTGAAAGCCACGCACATCCATCGTGCGTATTTCGTATCCCGCCGCCGGAACCAGACGGGTCTCCATCCTTCCCTCGGCGCCGACAAACAGGATCTCTGCGTCGGGCTGTTCCTGTTTGATCTTTGCGGCGATTGCCAGCGCCGGATTGATGTGGCCGGCCGTACCGCCGCCTGTCATGAGCACACGCATAGGAATCCCTCCCAGACTATGTGTCGTTTCACCGGTAGGACACCACCGGATGAAAACGGATATTGACTATGAAGAATATATTGGGCAGAAAGCGCCGCTACGTATCCTCCGGTTCGGCGATATTGCTGTGCCGTGAAACGGCCAGCACAACGCCCATCTGCGCCAGCAGCATAACCAGTGATGTACCGCCGTAACTGAAAAACGGCAAACTGATTCCGGTATTGGGGATCGTATTGGTGACCACCGCCATATTGAACACGACCTGAATCGCCACCTGCGCCGTCAAGCCGATGGCAAGCATGGAACCAAATTTATCCGGCGCTTTCATACCGATCATAAACCCGCGCCAAATCAGCAGTGCAAACAGAAGAATAATCAGCAGCGCGCCAATAAATCCCAGTTCTTCGCATACGACCGCAAAAATAAAATCATTCTGCGGTTCGGGCAAGAACAGATGCTTTTGCCGCGAATTGCCCAGTCCCTGCCCCATCAAGCCTCCGGAGCCGATCGCATACAGCGATTGGATCGTCTGCCAGGCGTCATCGCGGGTCGCGCTTTCAGAAAAAGCTTCAAAGGGATGCAGCCATACATTGATACGATCCAGCTCATACCCTTTGACGAAAATCATATATCCCGCCGCCGCGCCGCCCAATCCGAGGGTCGCCCCCAGATATAACGCACGCGTACCGCCGATAAACATCATCACCAGACCGATCGCCAGCAGCAGCATCGTACCGGACAAGTGCGGCTCAAGAAATACCAAGCCGCAAGTCACACCGAGGATCAGCATAAACGGCAGATACCCATGTGTGAAAGTTTTCATCTTTTTATAATTCAAGGAAATCAAGTGGGCAAACAGTAAAATCAACCCGAACTTTGCAATTTCCGAAGGCTGGAACTGCCCGATACCGGGTACATAGATCCAACGGTGGATACCGATACTGGACGGCATGAACAGCGCCACCACCAGCAAAATCAAGGACAGTCCCATAATCGGCAGCGCAAACCGATGCAGGATATGATAATCAATCATGGAGGCAAACAGCATGGCGGCTACACCGATAGCGGCAAAAATCAACTGCCGCTTGATAAAATAATAGCTGTCCTCTTCCCAGTAATAGGCATAGGAATACCCCGCCGAAAACAAGCAGATCAGCCCGACTACCAGCACCAGCATCACTAAGATCAGGAACGGCATATCAAATCCGTTCACCAACGAAAAAAAGTGCAGCTTTTTCTTCGGCTTTGTGCCGGACGCTGCTCCCGCAGCCGCCGTCCTTGTCTTTCCCAACGCCAAACCGACCGCCTCCTTTCTTTACCCAGTATACGAATTTGCCGGACAATTATGCGTACAGAACGAACAACATTCCGACGGCGCCGCCGGCAATCGTCAGCAGCGTAAACACCGTGACGATTTTATTTTCGCTCCAGCCGGACATTTCAAAATGATGATGCAGCGGGCTCATTTTAAACAGCCGCTTGCCGTGTGTCAGCTTGAAATAGGTCACCTGCAGCACGACGGACAGCATCTCGATCAAGTACACGATACCGGCCGGCAGCAGCAGCAGCGGCCGTCCGATTCCGAACGCCAGCGCACAAATCGCGCCGCCGATAAACAGTGACCCCGTATCCCCCATGAAGACTTTTGCGGGATGCAGGTTCCATACCAGAAAACCAACCAGCGCACCGCCCAGCGCCGCCGCCAGCAGGCTTTGGCCGAAATAGCCGGTCGCACCCGCGACGATTAGGAAAAACAACGTCACCACAAAGCTGACCGTTCCGCACAGGCCGTCGATTCCGTCGGTAAAATTCACGGCGTTGGTCTCGCTGAGGATAACGAACATGCACAGCGGAATAAACCACACTCCCAGCTCCACATCGCCGAAGAACGGTATATGGATCGCCGTCCCCTGCGCCATGTAGACCGACAGCGCATATCCCAGCGACACCAACAGCTGGCCGAACAGTTTTTGTTTTTCGGTCAAGCCGAGATTGCGCTTTTTTACGACCTTGATATAGTCGTCCAAAAAGCCGACCGCGCCGCAGCACAGCGCCAAAATTACGCCGCTGAACAGGCGGGTAAGCGTCGCGGGCGGCGCGTCCAGTATGGGCCATTCCAGCGGCACCCACATTTCACACACGAACAGCGCCGCAGCAAACGCCGCCAAGGTACCGATGATGAACAATATGCCGCCCATAGTAGGCGTACCCTGTTTATTTTTATGCCACGCCGGCCCGATATCCCGTATTGTCTGCCCGAATTTCAGGCGGTGCAAAACCGGTATCAGCTTTTTCCCCAGCAGCGCCGTCAGCAAAAACGCCGCCAGTGCCGTTGCCGCCAGCACGGTCATATTCAAAACATTCATTATACAGTCCCGCCCTTTCCGCGCCTTTCCGCGCGGAGAGGCACAAAAAATGTGAAATTCCCGGAGCGCCGTTTATTGCGGCAGCTCCGCAAGCGCTTCCGCAACAACCTCGCGCTCATCCAGATGAATAATGCCGGTCGCAAGGATTTGGTAGGTTTCATGCCCCTTGCCCGCCAAAAGGATCGTATCGCCGGGCTGCGCATGCGCGATCGCCCAATGGATCGCCTCTACACGGTTTTCCACGATCGTATACGGCGTTTGGGAATCCCGCAGGCCCGCCACGATATCCTCGATAATTGCCGCCGGCTGCTCGGAACGCGGATTATCCGAGGTCACCACGAGATAATCGGACAGCGCCGCCGCGATTGCTCCCATTTTCGGGCGCTTTGTTTTATCCCGGTCGCCGCCGCAGCCAAACACGGTCACGAGTCGGCCGTGCTTGCATTCCGCCAGCGTTTTGCAGATGTTTTCCAATCCGTCCGGCGTGTGGGCATAGTCGATCACGACCGTGAAATCGCGTCCGGTCGGCACGATCTCCGCGCGCCCCTTGACGCCCCCTGCCGTTCCGAGCGCCTCCAGCACACGGTCAAGCGGCATGCCCAGCGTCAGCGCACAGGTTGCCGCGCCCAATGCGTTATAAACCGAGAACAGCCCCGGGGTTGCAAGCTGCACGCGTCCGATCGCACCGGTTCCCACCAGTTCAAACGATACGCCGTCCGGGCGCTGCCGGATATTGCGCGCGGTGAAATCTGCCGTATCGTCGCCCACGGAATAGCGCACCCAGCGGCAATCCAGCCCGGCCGTAAGCTGCGGCGTCCACGGATCGTCGGCGTTGACGATTCCGACGCGGCACATGGTAAACAGGCGTTTTTTTGCCGCCAGATAATTTTCCATGGTTTTATGGTAATCCAAATGATCCTGCGTCAAATTGGTAAAGATGCCCGCTTCAAAGGCCAGCCCTTCCACGCGGTCCTGATCCAAGGCGTGTGACGACGCCTCCATCACGGCATACGCGCACCCTTCCGCCGCCATCAGCGCCAGCATACTTTGCAGATCATAAGGATCCGGCGTCGTATGCCCGGCGGGCAAAATGCGTTCGCCGATCATATTCTGGATTGTGCCGATCAGCCCCACTTTATGCCCGCACGCCTCCAAAATCGCCTTGAGCAGATAGGTGGTGCTGGTTTTTCCGTTGGTGCCGGTCACACCGATTAAGCGCAGCTTTTGCGCCGGATTGCCAAACCAGTTGGCGCACATACGCGCCCATGCCACGCGGGTATTGGGCAGCACCAGCGCCGCAACACCCGGCACCTCGCGCTGGGCAATTACGACCGCCGCGCCGGCTTGCACCGCTTTTTCCGCGTAGTCATGTCCATCCACCGCGTTCCCGCTGATACAAACAAACGCCCAGTCCTTTTCCACGCGGCGGGAATCGCAGGTGATCCCCGCAATGTCCCGATCGTTCTCTACCGGGCAAACGCCTGCCAGTAATTCGGATAATTTCATCATGTTGGCCACTCCTTTCCGTGCCTTGCTTCCAGCAGAAGCAAACAGCACGCCGCCTGCTGGTATTTTTGACCGTCCGGCGCTGTTCATACAACAGCGCCTTCTATTCGATTTGATCCTCGTGAATAAACGTAACCTTGATAACCGTTCCGAGCGGCACCTTTTCTCCCGCCGCAATGCTCTGTTCCGAGGACTTCGCCTCTCCGGTTTCAATACCCACGCCCGCGATCTGTACATTCAGCCCGGCATTCACCGCCAGAGAATTGACCTGTGAAAGCGTCTTTCTGGAAAAATCGGGTACCGTAACCATCTTTTCCTCGCCGCTGTCCTCTGTATAAAGGACGACGGTTCCGCCCTTCGGAATGGATTTTCCCGCCTCCGGCACCTGCCGCACGATATTGGTGCCGTCGCCGATCACCTTGGCGGTCAGCTTGCTGTTTTCGATCATCACACACGCTTCTTTAACGCTCTTGCCTTCCACATTCGGCGTCGTGCGATTCATGCTGGCGACTTCTTCCGCGGTATACTTCGGCTCAACGCCCAGATACGGCAGAACATCCGCGAAGATCTTGCCGGCGACCGGCGCCGCGATCGTGCCGCCGTAACGGTACTCGCCATGCGGTTCGTCCAGCAGCACCAGCACGGCATACTGCGGATTATCTGCGGGAGCAAAACCGCAGAACGAGGCGATAACATCCTTTCCGGTATCATCCGCACCCGCCTGATCCGTCTTAACGGAGGTTCCGGTCTTGCCGGCCAGCCGGTAGCCGGCAATGTAAGCGTTTTTACCGCCGCCGCCGTCTACAACGCCTTCCAGCATGGTGCAAACCCGCTTGGAGGTTTCCTCCGAGATCACCTGCCGCTTCACGGTCGGCGAGGTGTTTTTGATCACATTGCCGTCCGCATCCAGAATCTGCTGCACCACATACGGCTGCATCAGCCGCCCGCCGTTGGCGACGGCGCTCATGGCCGTGATCATCTGGATCGGCGTGACCTTAAACGTCTGCCCGATGGAGGACGCGGCCAGATACACCTGCCCGCGCAGCTCCTCCTCGCTGTGATACAGCACCGACGGGATCGGCGCCTCGCTGAGCATATCGATGCCGGTGCTTTCCGTGAAGCCAAAGCCGGTGAAATATTTGTAATACAGCTGGCTTCCCACTTTCAAGCCGATTTGGAAAAAGGCCGGGTTGCAGGAATGAGATATGGCTTCCGGCAGCGTTTGCAGTCCGTGGCTGCCGTGGATATGGCAGCGCATGATACGCCCGCCGATGGTCATGTAGCCGTTGCACTGGAACGTGGATTTCTCGTTGATCACGCCTTCTTCCAGCGCCATCGACGTGGTAAACGCCTTAAAGACCGAACCGGGCTCGTAATATTCCGACACCGGTTTGTTCACCCACTGTTTGGCCAGCGCATCCTGCACCGCCTTGGACTGTTCATCCTGTGCGAGCAGCGCGATCGCCGCCGCCTGATCGGGATCCGCCACCTCAAAAGGATTGTTCAGATCGAAATCGCCCTTGGTAGCCATCGCCACAATCGCGCCCGTATTGACATCCATCACGATCGCCGCGCCGCGGTTGCCCAGTGCATTTTCCTTGACCGCCACTTCCAGATA
>CATWUX010000103.1 GCA_958354085.1 uncultured Oscillospiraceae bacterium
TTCGCCGCCGGAGGAAGCGATCACCGATCATTTGGCGCTCCAGCAGGTGCTGCAGGAGCTGGAGCCGCGGGATCGGGCGCTGATCGTGCTGCGCTATCTCAACCGGCAGACACAGCAGGTAACGGCGGAAAAGCTGGGCATGACGCAGGTGCAGGTTTCGCGGCGGGAGCGGGTTATTCTGGAAGAAATGCGCAAAAAACTGACCGGGTAGTCAAAAATAGTACCCGCCGATCGGCAGGTACTATTTTTCTTTGACTTTTTTTCAAAAACCTCTTGACATTTCCCGAAAATTCGATTATACTAGCTTCTGCTGGCAAACGAGATGCCAGCAAACAGAATATGCGGATATGGCGGAACTGGCAGACGCGTTAGATTCAGGTTCTAATGATCGCAAGGTCATGGAGGTTCAAGTCCTCTTATCCGCACCAAAAAATCCCGATTGCGTAAGCAGTCGGGATTTTTACTTTTACTTTTTCACTAATCACTCTTTACTCGACCGCGCATTCGGGATTTTTGGAAAGTAATTAGGGCTTATCAGCAGGTCGAAGCAGTCAAAAGTTTTGATGTTTTTTCCCTTTATTAAAAATGGCCTTTTTTATCTTATATATTGCAATAACAGAAAAGATAACAATCGGTATAATAATCATCAAAAGAAAAAAATAAGTATCCATAAATAAAACAAAATATCCTATATATCCACCTATTGTTAGCAATATTAAAAAGATATAACCCATTAGTGGGAAAAAATCCATTGATTCCTTCTTGTGCTTTTGGGAATCTTCCACCCCTTTCAGCAGTTGATCTGTTGTGACATGAAAAATATCACTTAACAATAAAATCTTATCTGCCTCAGGCATAGTCTGCCCGGACTCCCATTTTGAGATTGCTTGTCTTGTTACATTAAGCTTATCCGCTAATTGTTCCTGTGAAAGATTTGCTTTTTTTCGTAGTTGAATAAGATTTTCTTGAAAACCCATTAAAATAGCCTCCTTTTTGAGTATATTGTATCATATAAGAAAGTTGCATTCTACTATGTTATTGTAACATTAGCGCAACTTAAAGTTGCGAGGTTTGTGAAATTTGCTTTGCAAGTGAAATATTTCATTGGTTATATAGTCTTGCGGGTTCAAGTCCACATCGAAATTTTAAGTCAGCATCTTTTTTGCTACCTGTTGACACACCTGCAGTGAGCAAGGCGCTCGCCGCAGGTTTTTCTTTTTTACAATGGGATGCCCGCGGCCGGCATTTTTCGCTATTTCTTTGCACCTGCGGTGAGCATGTTTCAATAATCTCGTCGTTTTTTGTTTTATATAGGCGTGAGGGAGATGCATTTGGCTTGACAAATGTAATAAATATAGTGTACTATAATGGATAATTATGGGGGTTCTTTGTGTGCTTTCAAAGCAAAGTCCCTCGGCAATTGATCTCCAACACTTTCAATCGCATATAGAATCCTAAACGAGCCCCTTTTATACTATGAGGGAAAGAGGAAAAAAGATGAGCAGAGAGAGCGAGCTTGCCGTTCTGCAGGGCATGAAGCAGAAAATCCTTTCCATTTATGAGATTATTGATCGGTGCAAGAACACCCAAAGCGAGTATGCACAATTGCAGGCAGAGCGGGAAAACAACACCCGTCCCGCGCTTGATTTGCCGCGCCCCAACAAAAAGAGTACATTGGAAAAGAAGTATACCGACCTCTGGCGCCAAAGCCATTTGAACAATGACCGGATACGGCTTTTTTCCGTGATTGCGGGCGCCGCACTTATTTTGGCATACATCGTATTGCTGGGGTTTGATGATTTCGGCGGCACGGGCTTTTTCATCAAACCGGAGAAGGTTTTCAAACCGCAATCCGCAGAGCAGTATGTCGCGAAAATAATTGAGTTTTGCCTTCTTATTGCCATGCCGGTTGCTCTGGCCGTTCTGCCCCCTCTGATTTTTTTCCTGCAGGAAACTAAGCCGATCATTATCGTAGGCGCTATTGCGCTTTTTTTCACTATTATATCCTACTTTATCGAGGGTGCTTACACGCTTCTTCCGCTCATCCTGTTTGCGCTGACAGTGGCGTGCTGCGCGTTTATTCCCATGATCCGGAAAGCCATGGCGAATCACCCCGTCTTTACCGCGCAGCAACAGCAAGAGCTGGCAGAGGCGGAGCAGCAGGATCAGAACATTATCACCGACAACAAACAAAAGAACGAGCAAGCTGATCGTGAATGGGCGGAAAAACGCGCGAAACGCTTGCCTGAGCTGGACAGGGAACAAAGCCGGCTCGCAAAACAGTTTGAACAGTTGAAAACAGAGCTGGATGAAGAAAATGCGGCTTTGGAAGCAATGAAGGGCTTGGGCCGGGATGAAAAGCAGCTTAATATTATCGACAGTCTGATTTATTTTATCGAAACCTGCCGCGCCGACTCCATTAAAGAAGCTTTGCATGAATATGACAAGATGGTGGCCAATCAGCAGTTGCTGGAGCTGCAGCGCCAGCGTAACAAGCTGGAAGAACAACGCATTGCAAACGAGGCCGCCGACCGCAAGAAGCAGCTGCAACTTTTGGAACAGCAGGAAGCTGCAAGGTCGATAGAAGCCAACGATTCTGCCAGAGCCCGTCAAGAAATGATTAGTGCTGTTCGCGCAATGGAGTGGTATCAATGGGCAGAATTCAACGGATTAAATAAATAAAGAATCTATCTTCTTATGGGCATATGCAAAAGGTATTTGATCAATAGACCGTCTCATCATCTTTAAAATTCAAAACCACGGTTCGTCGCAATACAGAGATAACATAAAAAGCGAGTGCTTATAACCAATCTCAATTTGGATATAAGCACTCGCTTTATTAGAATCGGTCAATCACTCTGTGGTAGCAGAATACCTGTTCCGATAAGAACAATACTCCTCATATCTGCCGCTTTCAAAATCATCGAGGAAATAGTCTTTACAGGCACCTGGGTCCATAAAGAACATCATACCGTCAATCGACAGCGTTCTGTAGCTGTCAATATCCAGCATAACATACTCCAAATAGGCTTTTCCGGTAACAGGCACAAAGGTTGCCTTTTCGGCTATATTCCCGTTATCGTAATAATATACGGGGCTCATTTCGTACTTGGTTGAGTCGCACTGCGCTAAACCGGCCGCAAATCCGTTCGGCAAAATGACGTCGACCGTTTCTCCCGAAGCGGTTTTTGCCGTCCATTCCAGATGGTCTGTGTCGGGCTTCATACGGAAAGAAGTGATATCAAATTCGTCCTTCGGAAAATAAGTCATTTCAAAACTTCCGCGCTCGTTCTCATACCTCGGAGGAATATAACATTGATAAAGAGGACCTTTGCTTCCCATGAACCATTCGGTTGCAAGATGAATTTCTTCAAGCTGTTCCTTTGCCTCATCAAACGAACTATCACCTGAGCCGGCGGCGACTTTATAATCAGTCAGGCTATCATATTTGTCAGTCGAAAGGTCAAGCATAAACCAATCTTTGGATTTCCCATCCGATTTTTCGCCGTTTTTCGTAATTTCGCTTTCGTATGACCAAAAGGTAATATACTCCGTTTCCTCGTAACTGGCGAGCTTGGCACTTTGTTCTACTTTAACCTCGCCGTTTTCATCGTAGACGGTAATCTTTATCGTATCGAGCACATAGGTATCCTCGGCGTAGGTAATATCGTAGGTATACTGCGGCTTGCCGTCAGGAGTAAAGGATTCCATGTGGGTAGGCAGCCAATACCAACGTTCCCCTTTTTCGTTCGCTACCGAAATAATCCGATTTGAGTCATCGACCTTATTTTTCGACAGGCCGGACGAAATCTTATCAAGAACAGCGCATGACGAAAGAGAAATCACCATAGCGCTACATAATAAAATGTGCAGTATTCTTTTCATAAAATCGCCCCACAATCACTATTAAAGTGATCTTTTGTTATATTATACCGCTTCTTTTGCAATTTTGGGAACAGAACCTTTTTGTGTTCTTCCCATCACTGTTAATATCACTCGGCAACAAAGGTGAACTCGGCTCCGACGGGTATATTCCCTATACCTTCGAATTTGTCCGGGGCGGAGGTGCATTTCAGCGTGTTTTCACCGGTTCTGGTAAGGACAAGCTTATTTCCCGAGGGGTCAGTAAGAGTTACGGTGTCGTTCTCTTCCGTTACGGTTTCAATAGGGGCTCCGCCGCCCATTCCGAAATAATAGTACTCCCCGCCGAATTCTCCACATTTATCTTTAATAATATTGGGATCGTTTTGCATTTCAGGCGGCATAGTGCTAAGCAAAACTCCGGTTCTCACGCTGGCAGAGTTTTCACCGGATTTGCACACGATTATAGTGACCGAATACAGTTTCTCTTCGTTCAAGTATTGCAGCGTCCATTTTCCTTGCTTTTGAAGAACAGAAGTCGGCTTGAAGTCCGGATCTTTTGCCTTGCAGCGAGTGCATACGCCGTCCTTGTAGTCATGCCCGAGAGCCGAGCCTTCAACCGCTCCGCAAGAGCACTTTTTCGGCTCGGTGCAGGTTGCATCGGAAAAGCTATGCGTGTGTGAGGGCTCAGACGAGCTAGGATTATCGGTTGGTTCTGTCTCAGATGAGCTAGGATTATCGGTTGATTCTGTCTCAGATGAGCTTGAGTCGTTAGTAGGTTTAATTTCGCTGACGTTGATATTGACATTGATTTTTAACTCGTTGGCAATATCTGTGGCCTTTTTCTCAGCCTTGTCCAGGATATCAGTTTTGGCTGTATCCGCTTCCTTGCTTTCAACGATTTCAAAGTTGATCGTCGCATCGGCTTTGACAAAGCCACTTTTGTTTGCTTCCGTAACAATGGCTTCGATAACGGTTTCAAAATTTTGATTTTCAAAAGAGATGCTGTCTTTAATGGATTCCGCGTCTTTGTTTACCGCTTCCACTGCCAAAACCGTTCCGTTTTCATCCAGATAAAGTCTAAATTGCGGATTGATGGTAATGAGCAGAACAGAAGCATACTGTTCAGGCTTAACAAAGCCTTGGGTTGAACTCTCGGAGCTGGAAGAAGTACCACCTTTACCGCATGAGACAAGTGCCAAAGCCAGACAAAGCGCCAATGCAATAGATAGTATTTTTTTCATTTTTTACCCTCCCAAAATATAATTATACTTATTATATATACTTATTATATCGCAAAGAGAGATATGTTGTCAAATGTTGATATGTGTTCCATGAATATGTTGCTTTTCGACGCCCTTTCCGCAACGGGTAGGATAAAAAAGCGCCGCCGCAGATATAAAATCTGCAGCGGCGCTTTCACGGTTTCAGAAGATTGTCATACGAATTCCGATACGATATAAGGCTCAACGGCATTGAGCAGGCGGACGCCCAGCGTTACGGTCATGAGCAGACCGTCCGCGACATATTCCTCGTGTTCGACCGCTCCTTCCCGGCGGCAGCGCTCCGCCAACGCACCCTGTGAAAAGGGGAGCAGCAGCCTTACGCGCCGCCGGTCGGGCGGCAGCGCGGCGGCGATCGCGTCCAGCAGTGCGGGCAAACCGCCGCCGGTTTTGGCGCTGATGCGCAGCGTGTTCATCCCGGCGTCCGGCAACAGCGCCGGCGCTTTGTCGCATTTGTTCATTACCGGCAGGATAGGACGATCCGTGCAGCCAAGCTGCTGCAGCAAGTCCCGCGTGACGGCCAGATGCTCTTCGGCTTCGGGGCTGGAGGCGTCGCAAATAATCAGGATCAGATCCGCTTCGACTGCTTCTTCCAGCGTGGAGCGGAACGCCTGCACCAGATGATGCGGCAGGCGGCGAACAAAACCGACCGTGTCCACCAGCAGCACCTGCCGCCCGTCCGGCAGCTTCAGCGCGCGGGAGGTCGGGTCCAACGTGGCAAACAGCTTGTCCTCCGCCAGCACACCGGCATCCGTCAGCGCGTTGAGCAAGGTGGATTTCCCGGCGTTGGTGTAACCGACCAGCGCAACGGTGCATACGCCGTCCTTGCGGCGGCGTTCCCGACGCTGCCCCCGGCGCTGCTCGACCTCGCGAAGCTGCTCTTTCAGCGCGTTGATGCGCCGACGGATATGCCGCCGGTCGCTTTCCAGCTTGGTTTCACCGGGCCCGCGGGTGCCGATGCCGCCGCCCAGCCGGGACAGCGCCGTGCCTTGGCCCGCCAGCCGCGGCAGCATATATTGCAGCTGTGCCAGCTCCACCTGCAAACGTCCCTCGGCGGAGCGGGCGCGCGCGGCGAAAATGTCCAAAATCAGCATGGTGCGATCCACCACCCGGCAAGGGAGCGCGTCCTCCAGGTTGCGCTGCTGGGTGGCGGACAGTTCACAGTCGAAGATGACCAGATCCGCGCCGGTGTTTTCGCACAATTGCGCAAGCTCGAGGAGGCGTCCGCTGCCCAGACAGGTCGCCTTGTCCGGGGCTTCGCGCTTTTGCACGAGCGTGCCGAGCACGTCCGCGCCGGCGGTGCGAGCCAGCTCGGTCAGCTCCGCGAGTGAAACGTCCACATCGTATTCGCCGGTGTCCAGCGCTGCCAGCAGCGCCGTTTCCCGCGCGTCGGATGTTGTTTCGAATATATCCATACAGGTTCTCCTTTTCCTTCAAAAAACGAGTTCTGATAAAAATAGTATAGCACATTCAGCGGACGAAATACAATGTGCAACCGGTATCCTGCGGGCTTATTTTCAATCTGCCGGAAAGAGAAATTGGATTTATTATAAAAAACGAACGAAATCGGAAATACTGATTTTATATGTGTTAAAAGCCTTGTTGTGCATTGTCTATAGATAGGACGCGCGGAATTCATGAAAATTCGGCAGGAAACGCGCAAGTTTCCTTTGGCCTTTTTCATAAATTTATGGTACAATTTCTGTATAGGTGCGCGCAGCGCCGAAAACGTATGGATTACAGCCGTTCGCCCGGAAATCAAGCGTGTCTTTGCGGGCGCTTTCCAAGGGGATCGGCTATAAAGATGAAAAGTGAAAAAGGGGACGTTGAACTTGACCGAGCAAATCATTCGGGAGACCATCTTCAAGCAGCAGGATCGTGTGGCGCCGCTGCGTTTGATTCCGCTGCAAAGCGCCCGGGAACTGACCGAAAAGATCAATGGGCATTTGCTGAACTGGGCGGCACAGAGCGGTTGGGAACAGACCAGCTTTATTGTGGAAGCCGAATGCCCGCGTTTTTCCTCCGGCGATGCGAAGGGAATGATCAAATCCAGTATCCGCGGCGACGACCTGTTTATTCTGGTGGATGTCGGCAACTACAACTGCAAATACAAGCTGTTCGGGCAGGAAAACGCCATGTCGCCGGACGATCATTTTCAGGATCTCAAGCGCATCATTCAGGCGGCCAGCGGCAAGGCGCATCGCATCAACGTCATTATGCCGATTTTGTACGGCGGACGGCAGCACCGCCGCAACTACCGGGAATCGCTGGACTGCGCGGTGGCGCTGCAGGAGCTGCAAAGCATGGGCGTGTCCAACATCGTCACCTTCGATGCCCACGATCCGCGCGTGCACAACGCCGTCCCGCTGATGGGCTTTGACAATGTCATGCCGTCCTATCAGGTGCTCAAGGCGTTGTTCAACCGGTATCCCGACATTCACCCCGACCGCGATCATCTGATGATCGTCAGCCCCGACGAAGGCGCCATGAACCGCAATATGTATTACGCGTCGGTCATGGGCGTGAATCTGGGTATGTTCTACAAGCGCCGCGATTATTCCACCGTCGTCAACGGCCGCAATCCCATTGTGGCGCACGAATATCTGGGCAATTCGGTCGAGGGCAAGGACGTGTTCATTGCCGATGACATCATTTCCTCCGGCGAATCCATGCTGGATATCGCGTATGAGCTGAAAAAGCGCAAAGCGCGCCGCATTTTCGCCTATGCGACTTATGCCATCTTCACCAACGGACTGGAGGCGTTCGACAAGGCGTATGCGGACGGCGTGATCTCCGGCGTGCTCGGCACCAAC
>CATWUX010000104.1 GCA_958354085.1 uncultured Oscillospiraceae bacterium
GAAAAACTCAATACAGATCGGCGCGAGCTTTGCCTCCGTATAACGGGAGGCAGCAAACGCCATATCGCGGGAATACGCCTTGCCGAAGTTTCCCTTGGAATCCACATACGGATGCAGCAGCGCCTCATATCCGCGGGACAAACGCACCATCGTCTCATAGATGGCAGAGTCGCCGTGCGGATTCAGCTTCATTGTCGCACCCACGATGTTGGCGGATTTTGTGCGCGCCGCGCCCAGCAGCCCCATTTTATACATCGTATACAGCAGCTTGCGGTGCGACGGCTTGAAGCCGTCGATCTCCGGAATGGCGCGCGACATGATCACGCTCATCGCATAGGGCATATAGTTGGTCTCCAGCGTGTCGGTAATGCGCTGGTTCTCCACCAGACCGGCGCCCAGAATATGGGCGTTCTCCGGCAGTCGGTCAAGGCTTTCGGTTTTTTTTGTTTTCTTAGCCATCTCGCCTGTTTTCCTTCCTCTTTAATTTGCGTACATCCGTTCTTACGAAACGTCTACCAGCTCCAGATACAGGCTGCCGCGCTCGGCAATAAAATCCTTGCGGCCGTTCAGGTTGTCTCCCAGCAGCACATCGAACATATCGGCGGTCGCCTGTGCCTCGGCGGGCTGTACCTGAATCAGCCGGCGCGTAGCGGGATTCATCGTGGTCAGCGACATCATATCCGGATCGTTCTCACCGAGTCCCTTGGAGCGCTGGATCGTCATTTTTGCATCGCCCAGCTGAGCCAGAATATCCGCTTTTTCGCTTTCGTTATAGGCAAAATACGTGTCGTTTTTGCAGCTGATTTCATACAGCGGGGTTTCGGCGATGAACACCTTGCCCTTCTCGATCAGCGTCGGAGTCAGGCGGTACAGCATCGTCAGGATCAGTGTACGAATCTGGAAACCGTCCACGTCCGCATCGGTGCAAATGATCACCTTGTTCCAGCGCAGCAAGCTCAGATCAAAGGTCGCCAAATCTTTATTGGCCTTGCTTTTGACCTCCACGCCGCAGCCCAGCACCTTGATCAAATCGGTGATGATCTCGTTTTTAAAAATCTTATCGTATTCGGCCTTCAGGCAGTTGAGGATCTTGCCGCGGACAGGGATGATCGCCTGAAAATCGGGATTGCGCGCCTGAATACACGCGCCCATAGCGGATTTTCCCTCCACGATGAACAGCTCGCGCTGCGCCGTGTCCTTCGTGCGGCAATCCACGAAGCTCTGCACGCGGGAGGTTAGATCGTTGCCCGATTGCAGCGTCTTTTTCAAATTCAGCCGCGTCGCCTCGGACTTTTCGCGGCTGCGTTTATTGATCAGCACTTGATCGCACAGCTTGTCCGCTTCCGCTTTATTTTCCAGGAAATACACCTCAAGATTATGCCGCAGGAACTCGGTCATGGCCTCCTGAATAAACTTATTAGTAATGGCTTTTTTCGTCTGATTCTCATACGAGGTCTGGGTGGAAAAAGACGAGGAAACGAGGATCAGGCAGTCCTGCACATCCTGAAAACTGATCTTGCTCTCGTTTTTCAGGTATTTGCCGTTCTGCTTGAGATAGGCGTCGATCTGCGAAACAAAAGCTGAGCGCACCGCCTTTTCCGGCGCACCGCCATGCTCCAGCCAGCTGGAATTGTGATAATATTCCAGCAAATTGGTTTTGTTGGAACAGCACATGGCGACATTCAGCTTGACCTTATAGTCCGGCTTGTCCTCACGGTCACGGCCGCGGCGCTCCGCGCTCCAAACCTGCACATCGGTCATAGCCTCGCCCGCCGCCAGTTCCCGTACATAATCGGCGATACCGTTTTGATAGAGGAATTCCTCCGTCTCAAACTCGCGCCCGTTCTGAAGCCGCAGGACGAACAGCAGATTCGGATTGACGATCGCCTGCCGCTTGAGAATATCGCGAAAATAATCCGGCTGCACCGCGATATCGGTGAACACCTGTAAATCCGGCCGCCAGCGGATGGTCGTGCCGGTGTCCTTTTTGGTATACGGCTCTTTTTTCAGCCCGCCGATATTCTCGCCTCGCTCAAAATGCAGCGTATACTTGAACCCGTCGCGATGCACCTCCACGTCCATATATTCGGACGAATATTGCGTCGCACAGGCACCCAGACCGTTGAGACCGAGCGAAAACTCATAGCTCTCGCCCTCATTGGTATTGTATTTACCGCCGGCATACAGCTCACAGAAAATCAGCTCCCAGTTATAGCGCTGTTCCTTCTGATTAAAATCCACCGGCATACCGCGTCCGAAGTCCTGTACTTCGATCGAACCGTCCTCATAGCGAGTGGTAATGATCTTATGTCCGTGACCTTCCCGCGCTTCGTCAATCGAGTTGGACAGAATCTCAAATACCGCGTGCTGACAGCCCTCCAGCCCGTCCGAGCCGAAAATAACCGCGGGACGTTTGCGCACACGATCTGCGCCTTTGAGGGATGTAATGCTTTCGTTTCCGTATTTTGCAGGCATGGCGTTTCCTTCCTTTGCTGAAACCGTCTGAAGCGGCTACTTGATTCCAAAGTATTAGTCTACCCCATTTTGGCAGGTTCTGTCAAGGGTAACCCGTAAATCAAGGAAAAATGCCGGGATGCTGCATGAAAAGCAAAAAAACGGGAAAATTCAAAAAAAGGTGTTTTCTTTTTGAGTCTTTGGCATTATAATAAGGTGCATGACAGGCGCAGAAAGGTTTGGATACAAGTATGGAACACAACGATTTACTGCAAGGGATAAAACGTGTACATTTTGTCGGAATCGGCGGCTCCGGCATGAGCCCCCTCGTGGAGATCCTGCATTCACTCGGCTATACGATCACCGGTTCGGACAACAACGAATCGGACAACATCACCCGCCTGCGCGGACTGGGTATTCCGGTGACGATGGGACACGCAGCGGAAAATCTGAGCAGCGCAGAGCTGGTGGTTTATACGTCCGCCATCAATGCGCACAATCCCGAATTGGTCGCCGCCAAAGAGCGCGGCATTCCGCTTCTGGAACGTGCCAAGTTGCTGGGACTGATCACGCGCCGTTATCCCAATACGGTGGCGGTCGCCGGCACGCACGGCAAAACCACCACCACCTCCATGATCGCGCAGATTTTGTTGAAAGCCGACCTCGATCCGTCTCTGTTTATCGGCGGACGACTGCCGCTCATCAACGCCAACGGGCGCGCTGGCGGCACCGACACGATGGTGTGCGAAGCGTGTGAGTTTCAGGACCATTATCTGGAGATGGCGCCCGCGATTGCTGTGATTCTCAATGTGGATGCCGATCATCTGGATTACTTCGGCACATTGGAAAACGTCATCCGTTCCTTCCATCGTTTTGCGGAACAAACCAGCGATACCGTCATTGTCAACGCTGCGGACACCAACGCTCCCAAGGCGGTGGAAGGACTCAGCGGAAAGCGCATCGTCACATACGGCTTCGACGATTCCTGCGATTGGTACGCACAGAATGTACGGCTGGAAAACGGCTCCTACGGCGCATACGACCTGTATCACGACGGCGCGTTTTTCGCCGCCGTGCGGCTGGGGGTGCCGGGCGAACACAATGTTTCCAACTCGATGGCAGCAGCGGCGGCGGCCTTTTTATGCGGCGCATCCGTGGAAAAGATCGTGGAAGGATTGGAAACTTTCCACGGCGCGGGACGGCGTTTTGAATTTCTCGGCGATTTTGGCGGCGTAACGATTGCGGACGATTACGCTCACCACCCCACCGAGATCAGCGCCACGCTCAACGCCGCCAAGGCGATGGGATATCAGGCAGTCTGGGCGGTCTTTCAGCCGTTCACCTATACCCGCACCGCGCGGCATCTGGACGGTTTTGTCTCCTCTCTGTCCATTGCCGACCATGTAGTCGTCAGCGATATCATGGGTTCACGCGAGGAAAACACCGTACATGTTTCCTCGGAGCAGATCACCAGCCGTATCCCCGGCGCGCAGTATATCCCTGCGTTTCCAGAAATCGCCGCCTATGTGGCGGAACACGTCCGCCCAGGTGAACTGGTGCTCACAATGGGCGGCGGCGACGTATACAAATGTGCCCGCATGATCGCGGAAAAACTGAAATAAATACGTTCGATCAAAAACAGGCGGCTCTGATTGGATGCCGCCTGTTTTTCAATTGCGAAAGCGCCTGTACACGGTTTTAGAAAATACACCGATTTATCCGAATATATTGCTAGAAACTTCTTCGTTATGCGGTATGATAAAAAGATAATGAGAAGACTTCTAAGCCATAAGGAGAAACAGCTATGCGATTGGGAATCGGAATCGACACCGGCGGCACCTATACGGATGCGGTCATTTATGATTTTGAACAGCAGGCGGTCGTTGCCAAGGGAAAAACATTGACCACCAAAGAAGATCTGAGCGTCGGTATCGGCAAGGCTCTGGATATCCTGCCGGACACGCTCCTCCGGCAAGCCACGATTCTTTCACTCTCCACGACACTGGCCACCAACGCCTGCGTGGAAAATAAAGGCGGCCGTGCCAAGCTGCTGCTGCTCGGCACCACGCGCAAGGTACTGGACTGGATTGACGCCAAAACCGTCTACGGGATCAAAAACGAGGATGTGCTTTGTCTGGACACCAAGTGCAGCTTCGATGGCACCGTCGTGGACATTCCCGACTGGGATACGCTCGCCGAAACAGAGAACGACTGGCTGGCCGATGCGCAGGCTTTGGCGGTCGCCGAGGTCAACGCACTGCGCAACGGCGCCGCCTGTGAAAAGGACACCAAAGAAAAGCTGACCAAAAAGTATGACGTCCCGTTTGTGATGGCGAGCGAGCTGGCCTCCGACGTGAACGTGATGGAGCGCGGCGCTACCGCCTTGCTGAACGCCAAATTGCTGCCTATCATTGCCGAGTTCATGGAGGCCATCCAAACAGCGCTCCAACAACGAAATCTCACCATCCGGGAAATGATTGTGCGCAGTGACGGCAGTCTGATGTCGGACGAATGGGCACTCCGTCATCCGGTAAAAACGATTTTGAGCGGTCCTGCCGCCAGCATTATCGGCGGCAGAAAACTGGCCGACTGTGCCAACAGTCTAATCGTCGATATGGGCGGGACAACCACTGATATTTCTATCGTCCAAAACGGTAAGCCGGCTATGACCGACGGCATTCGTATCGGCGAATTCCGCACGCAGATTAAAGGCGTGTTTATCGATACCTTCGGCTTGGGCGGTGACAGCCGCATTATGGTGCAGGACAACAAACTGGAATTGGATTCCCGCCGTGTGCAGCCTTTGTGTGTCGCCGCGGAAAAATTCCCGAAAATAACGGAGAAGTTGCAGACACTGCTTGAAAGCGACAAAAAAAGCGGTCTGCCGCTTCACGAGTTTCTCTATCTGGTCAAAGAACCGGAGCGGCCGCAAGCGTATAATTCTCACGAGCTGACTCTAATCGAGCAATTACGAGACGGCCCCATTCTGCTGGGAAACGGAACCTTGGATCTCTATAATCTCAAAAGCGAACGCTTGGAGGCGGAAGGAATCGTGATGCGCTGCGGATTGACGCCCACCGATATCATGCATATCAAAGGGGATTTTTGCCGTCACGATAACACAGCCTCCGTTCTCGGTGTCCGCTATCTGCTCAAAATTTTACCGGACTATTCCGAAAACGATCTGCCGGCTTTTTGCGACGATATTTACGACTTGGTTTGCCGGAAATTGTATGAAAACATTGTCCGTATTCTGCTGATCCATAAGCAGCCGCAACTGTTCAAAAAAGGAATGCAGGATCAGCTGACCGCTTTGATCCGTCAAAGCTGGTATGAACGCAAGCAATGTGCACCGTCCTTGTGTGAGCTTCAATTTATTTCACACGCCACCCTGATCGGCATCGGTGCGCCCACGCATATCTTCCTGCCGGCTGTAGCCAAAGCGCTCGGTGCAGACTGCATTATTCCCGAGCATGCGGAGGTCGCCAATGCCGTCGGTGCGATTACGGCGGATATTGCGGCCAGTTCAAAGGTCACAATCAAGCCCAACTATTCCGTTGGCGGCATTACCGGCTATATGGTGTATTTTGCCGATCACAATCAATTATTTGAGCAGCTGGAGGACGCGCTCGCTTTCGCCAAAGAAAAGGCGGCGGCTGCCGCGATATCCGAAGCCAAAAAACGAGGCGCTTTGGGTGAGCTGACCGTACATACGCAGGTGAATCCTCAAACGGCTTTTTCCAAAGAAGGAGTTCCTATCGATTTGGGAACGACTGTCACAGCCAGCGCGACCGGAAGAATAGAAGATATTTGAAATTTTTTGGATATGTTCTTTTTTTGCATATTTTACAGAAAACCATGCATACTAGCAAGGACAGAGCATAACTCTGTAAATGTGTTTAAAAAAGGAGTGACCATAAATGTTAGATAGACTGGCTCTGATTCTGGTCATTATCGGCGCGGTCAACTGGGGCAGCATAGGCTTATTTCAGTTTGACATAGTCGCGTGGGCATTCGGTGGCGCCGGCAGCGCGATCAGCCGCGTTATCTACACGGTTGTTGCACTGGCCGGAATCTGGTGTATCTCGCTGTTTTTCCGTGAAAGAGAAACGCTCATCGAGCATAACGACTGAGCCGCGTATAAACGATTTAAAAACAGCAATCCAATATTCATTTTACGAGTGTTGCAAAGGCAAAAGACAGCGTAGAAAGCAGAAATGCTTTTTATGCTGTCTTTATTTGTTAGTGCGCTTCTCGGTTTTCCGGCTTTCCAGCCCATTGACATTGACTGGCACGGTACTTCGTGTTATCCTCCTTTCAAGGGGAATCCGCACGCATATGTACAAAAATTTTGCTTTTCAACGGACGCGGCCGCCCCGAAAACGTTTATCAGCCCACCCCTATATTACCACCGAAAGGAGCCAACCGATGTTGAACCATTTTGCCTGTTCGTTTTTACTCACGACTCTTCTGCTAACGGTGCTTCCGGCAGCCGCCGAATCAACGGCAGCAGCCAAGCCAACTAATACACAGCCGCAGGCCGTTTTTCTCGGCGACAGCATCGCCACCGGCTACCTGCTGGAAGATTATGACACGCAAGCCTATGCCGCCCTGCTCAGTGAAACGCTGGGGGCTGCCGCCACCAATCTGGCCGTCAACGGTGCGACCAGCGGTGACTTGCTGACGGCGCTGGATACCGAGCGCTATCAACGAGCCGTGGAAGCCGCCGACTTTATTTTCATCAGCATCGGCGGCAATAATTTTCTGCGCCGTCTGACTGACTGGGTCTCCGCTATACCCGGCGAATTGCCGTCGGATTTTGCCGCCGTGGTGGACGACGGTGTCGCGGCGTTTGAAAAAGATTTTCCCGCTATTCTCCGTACGCTCAAAGCGCAGAATCCCACCGCCACCATTGTGGTGCAAACCATCTACAACCCTTACGCCATCCTGCTCATTCCGACCGGCGACGGACTGCTGTGCGACTATCTCGAACGGCAAATCAATCGTCTGAATCTGATCCTGCGCGCCGTGCATTTAAAAAATCCGGCGGCTTTTTTGCTGTCCGACGTGGCAAAAGCCTTCAAGGAAGCCGAGGATCCGCAATTATGCAACAGTACGCTCGTCCCTTTTAATTTGGATCCGCATCCGAGTGCAAAGGGGCACCGGCTGATCGCCGACACGCTTTTAGCTACACTGGAAAAGGAAGGTTTTGTTCCCGTTGTCAGCCCTCTCCCCTCCTCCATAACAACCGTTGTTCTGCCGGCGTCCACCGTTCCATCAACGCTGACTTCAACCGCTCCCGCACAGCCGCAGCAGCCGTCTGCCGCTTTTCCGTGGATACCGGTCGGCATCAGCGGCGTTTTACTGATCGCTGTTATTCTTGTTCTGTTGAAATGCCGTTTCCGGCGAAGATAAGATTAGGGAAACTCTGCATGTAGGATTGTCAAACATATTGGACAGTCAAGGAGAGGAGAAAGAAGCGAGCATC
>CATWUX010000105.1 GCA_958354085.1 uncultured Oscillospiraceae bacterium
CATTCTCGGCGGCCGTACGCTGGGCGAAATGGGTTAAAGAAAAAGGGCAGGTGACGGCGTGGTAGCCATCGTACTGGATCTGGAATGGAACGGCGCCTATTCCAAAAAGACACATGGATATTTTAATGAGATTATTGAGATCGGCGCCGTCAAGCTGGATGCGCATATGCAGCCGATAGACAGCTTCCAGGCGGTTATCCGCCCGTCCGTCAGTCCCAAGCTGTCCAGCATCGTGACCGATCTGACCAGCATTACGGAAGAAGAATTGGCAGAAGGCGGCGTGCCGTTCACCAAGGCGATCAAACAGCTGCGGCAGTGGATCGGGCCGGAGGAAGCGGCGCTGCTGACGTGGAGCAACACCGACCTGCTGGTGCTGATGGAGGATTTTCGCTATTTTTACGGCAGCGAGCGCATCCCGTTTATGGCGTATTACAGCGATATTCAGCCTTTTTGCCAGCGGCAGCTGGGTGAGGATACAGCGCAGCAAATGGGGCTGAGCAAAGCGTGTGAGCTGGCGGGGATTACGGTAGAGGATGCGGATCTGCACCGTGCGCCGGATGACAGCCTGCTGACAGCGCGCTTGTTTGCGCAGCTGTACGACGAGGAGACGTTTCGTCCGTACTTATACGCTGCGGACGAGGAGTTTTACCGCCGTGTTACTTTTAAGCCGGTCATCATAAGCGATATCGAGAGCCCGCTGGTCAAGCGCAGCGAGCTGCGCTTTGCCTGCGAGGCATGCGGGCGGAATTTGCGCCGTACCGGCGAGTGGCGTTTTCGCAACCGGGCGTTTTGCGCGGATTTTGTGTGCGCCGCCTGTCAAAAAACGTACAGCGGGCGGGTGCAGTTCAAGCTGAAATATGAGGGGATACAGGTGCGCCGCCGTTTGATGGAGACAAAGGCGAAAGACGAGGCGGCAGGCGCAGAAACGGCGGCGAAAGCGGCCGAAAGTCTCGGCGTCTGAGCCGTGCCGCCTTATTGCTGATTCGGATGTGCCATTATGTCGGAAAGCGAGGAGGCTTTATGCCCAAAATCGGGTTGCGGATTATTAAGTCGGCGGTAGCGGTTTTTTTGTGCTTGCTGATCGGCGTAGTGCGCGGCGGTGCCGGTATACCCTTTTATTCGGCCATCGCGGCTGTTTTGTGTATGCAGCCGGATGTGAAAAACAGCCTCAAGGTGGCGATCAACCGTATCATCGGTACGCTCATCGGCGGTTTGTGCGGGATGCTTATGCTGATGCTGCTGCGCTGGGGCTTGCCGGAACTGCCGGTGCTGGTGGAATGTTTGCTCATCTCCGGCGCGTTGATTCCGCTGATGTATATCACGGTGCTGATCAAAAAGCCCGCGGCCACTTACATTACCTGTGTTGTGTTTTTGAGCGTGACCGTTTCCCACGGCGTCGATCTTGTACCCTATGCCTTTGCGCTCAACCGTATGCTGGATACGCTTATCGGTATTCTGGTCTCGCTGGGCATCAATGTGCTGCCTTTTTGGCGAAATGACAAGAACGACAAGAAAGAAAAGGAATAAGATGATTTTGAAATAGCGCGGCATAACTGCCGCGCTATTTTTATGGCAAACCTTGACATGTTCATTTTTGTATGATAATATGAATAGCATGAACAAAACGATGGACGGAAGAGTGCCTGTAGCCTTGGAATATACAGCAAAAGTGACCGAGAAAGGAAAGAGTCCGTATATGAAGAATTGGAAACGTATGACCGCTTTGCTTTTGGCCGTTTGCTTGATGGTTCCGTCGCTGGTCTCCTGCGGGAGCAAAAAGGAAACCGTCGTGGTTTTCAGTTCTATGGAGGATTACCGCAACGAGGAGCTGCGCCGTCAGCTGAAGGAAAAATTTCCGGATATCGAAGTGGATGTACAGCAGTTATCCACGGGCAACAATGCGGCAAAAATCAAGGCGGAGGGAACGAAAACCGAAGCGGATATCGTGCTTGGACTGGAAACGGCTTCCTTCCTGCAAATTCTCGATAATTTTGCGCCTTTGGACGGCTACAAAACTGATCATTTTTTGGACGGCGTGAACGGCGCCGACAAGCGTATGCTCATTTGGGAAAAGTACGAGGGCGCGTTCATGGTAAATACGAAAGTGCTGGCGGCAAAAGGGCTGGCGGAGCCGAAAACCTATGACGATTTGCTGAAGCCGGAATACAAGGGCATGATTGTGATGCCGAATCCCAAAACATCGGGTACGGGCTATATGTTTTTGAACACGTGGGTGAACACGATGGGCAAGGAAGGGGCGCTTGCCTATGTCGATAAGCTGCAGGAAAACATCAAGCAGTTTACGGAATCCGGTTCCGGCCCGATTCAGATGCTGGTACAGGGCGAAGTTGCCGTTGGCCTGGGCATGGTTTTTCAGGCAGCTCAGCAGATTACGGAGGGCGCACCGATCAAGGTGATCGAACCAGCCGGCGGCTGTCCGTATAACACGACCGCCTTTGGCATCATCAAGGGCAAGGAAACCCGCGAGAGCGTGCAAAAGATATTTACCTTTTTGAACGAGGAATTTATCGTATATGATAAGCAGCATTTTGTAGGCGGCAAGATTCTGAAAGATCAGGACATCCAAATCCCCAACTATCCGACCGGCCTTACCTCGGCGGATATGTCAACTGTGACCGATGATGCGCTGAAAAAGGAATTGGTCGAGGCGTGGAAATATTGAGCCGGTTTCGGCAAAGAGGCGATACAGGGGAGTTCCTCTCTGTATCGCTGCTTTGTGTTTATGGAGAAAGGGCTGGACGTGTGTATGGCAACGAAGCTGGCGATAAAGAATTTGCTCAAAACATTCGGGAATAAGACGGTTTTGAACAATATTAGTTTTGACGTAAACGAAGGAGAGTTCCTGTCCATCCTTGGCCCGTCCGGCTGCGGAAAAACGACGCTGCTGCGCATTTTGATCGGCATTGATTGGGCCGATGAAGGCGTGATCGAAAAGGACGGAAAAGATATTACGCAGGCGGAGCCTTCGGAGCGCGGCATGGGGATCGTGTTTCAGAATTATGCGCTGTTCCCGAACATGACCGTGCTGCAAAACGTGATGTATGCGCTCCGGTTCCGCCCGGAACGGAAAGCCAACGCCAAGGCGATCGCGATGGATATTATCGAAAAAGTCGGATTGACGGAACATATAGGCAAAAAACCGAACAAGCTCTCCGGCGGCCAGCAACAGCGTGTCGCCATTGCCCGCACGTTGGCGCTCAGTCCGGATGTTGTGCTGTTTGACGAGCCGATGTCGGCTCTGGACGCTGCCAACCGGGTCGCGCTGCGGCACGAGATCAAGGAGATCCAGAAAAAATTCGGTATCACCATGATCTACATTACCCACGATCAGGAGGAGGCGTTTTCCATGTCCGACCGGATTATGGTGATGGATGAAGGCAATATTATGCAGCTGGATACGCCCAGAGAAGTGTTTCATCATCCGGCAAATGCGTATGTGCGTACCTTTGTTACCGGGCATCTGGAAGAAAAGATCCGCTCCATTCAGGAAAGCGCCGGGCTTTAATGCGGCTGGAACGCAGCCTGTTTTCCGGGCGCTGCGGCGTTTCTTTTTTGAAAATACCGCCAGACAGAAAGGAGGGGGCCTGCCGGTGACCAAAACGAGAACGTTTTCCCTGACCGTGAAAGGCGTGCTGATCAGCTTTTTCGCAGTCACGGTCTTTTTCCCGATCCTGACGATGTTCAGTCGGATCCGCTGGGATCAGATCGCCAGCTACCTGACAGCGGAAAAATTTTTACAGACGACATGGCACTCCCTTGTTGTGACGCTGACCGTGACGGCTTTGTCTGTATCGGTGGCTTATGTGCTGGCGCTGGCGGTCAACCGCAGCCGCCTGCCCGGCAAAAACGCAATCACCATTTTGCTGACGCTGCCCATGCTGATCCCGTCCGTTTCGCATGGCATGGGGCTGATCAATCTGTTTGGCGAAAGCGGACTGCTCACCAAAATAACCGGCCTGCATATCGGGTTGCTCGGTTTTAAAGGCCTCGTGATGGGCTCGTTTCTCTATTCCTTCCCGGTGGCTTTTCTCATGCTGTCCGACGCGATGAAATATGCCGATGGGACGATTTACGAAGCCGCAGAGGTGTTGGGTATTCCGCGCGTACATCGCTTTTTTGCCGTCACGCTGCCCTATATGAAGCGGCCGTTGATCTCGGCTGTTTTTGCTGTGTTTACCATGGTGTTTACCGATTACGGCGTGCCGTTGGCTGTCGGCGGCCGCTACGATACGTTGCCGTTGTATCTGTATCAGGAGGTAAACGGGCTGCAGGATTTTTCCCGCGGCGCGTTCATCGGCCTGATCTTGCTGCTACCTGCCGTTGCCGCATTCCTGATCGATTTGAAGAAAAACGATGCCGAGGACATGGGCTTTTCCGTAAAGACGCCGTATTGCAGGCGCAACCGTGTGCGGGATACCTTCTTGGGCGCTTTTTGCCTGGTCGTGATCGGCTTTGTCGGGCTGGTGCTGTTTTCGTTTGTTTTTATGACCTTTATTAAAAAATATCCGTATGACCTGTCTTTTACACTCCGGCACATTGACTCGGTGCTGAACAAGGGGGTGCTGAAATATTTCGGTCATTCGCTGGTGATTTCGCTGTTTACCGCTGCTATCGGCACCGTGATCGGCTATATCATGGCGTATGTAACGGCGCGTACCAGAAATTATATGGTGACGCGCATCCTTCATCTGACGTCCATTTCCTCCTTGGCGATTCCGGGCATTGTGCTCGGCCTCGGTTATGCTACCGCCTTTAGCGGGACATTTTTCTATGGCACGATCGCCATACTGGTTTTCGTCAATGTCATTCACTTTTTTTCCTCGCCGTATCTGATGGCCTATAATGCCCTGAAAAAGATGAATGCGAATTTTGAGGATGTGGGCAAAACGCTGAGCGTCAGCCGGCTGCATTTGCTCAAAGATGTATTTATCCCCAACACGGTGGATACGATCGCGGAAATGTTCGGCTACTTTTTTGTCAATTCGATGATTACGATCTCCGCAGTGGCGTTCCTGAAAACAACGCGCAATATGCCGTTGTCGCTGATGATCAACGATTTGAAGCAGTCCATGGCACTGGAGGCGATGGCTTTCGTGTCGCTGGTGATTTTGCTGTCCAACATACTGGCGAAAATGTTGATTGCGGCTGTGAAATCCCTATGGAAAAAGAGTTATAATCGGTAAAAAAGCGGACGGCGGTTTATTTTGGCAGTCGTGAGAAAGGGAGGGAGTGCCATGAATATTACCAAGAATCAATTTGATATTCTGGCGTATGTCGAACGGGAGGGAGGAAAAAAGATCACCCAGCGCCAGCTTGCGGATACGACGCAGATGTCCTTGGGAACGGTCAACAAGACGGTTACGGAGTTGACAACGCTGGGGGCTATCGAAATCAACGAAAAGAAGGATATGCGGATCACCCGCATCGGTCTGGAAGCGTTGGAGCCGTACCGCGTTAAACGCGCGGTCATCATCGCCGCCGGTTTCGGTTCGCGCATGGTACCCATTACGCTCAACACCCCGAAGCCGCTGGTGCGTGTACACGGCCAAATGATCATTTCCACTCTTTTGGAGGCGATCGACAAAGCGGGAATCATGGAAGTTATTATTGTGCGCGGCTATTTATGGGAGCAGTTTGACGTGCTCAAGCGCCAATATCCGCATATTGAGTTTGTGTACAATCCGATTTATAATGAGGCGAACAACATATCGTCGGCTCTGCTGGTGCGGGATAAGCTGCGCAACGCCTATGTCTGCGAGGCGGATCTGCTGGTGAACAATCCGGCGGTCATTCGTAAATACGAATATTCCTCCAATTATCTCGGACAATATCGGGATTATACGGACGATTGGTGCTTTATCGTCAAAAAAGGCTATATTCGGGAGCTGGTGGTCGGCGGAACCAATTGTTATCATATGTATGGTATTTCCTATTGGAACGAGGAGGATGGACGAAAGCTGGAGTCGCACATTGAGCAGGCGTTCAAAATGCCGGGCGGAAAAGAACGGTATTGGGATGAGGTCGCGTTGCGTATCTTCAGCAAGGAGTATAATGTCGAGGTGCGCCCCTGTTTTGAGGGGGATGTCATCGAAATTGATACGTTTACGGAACTGAAATCGCTGGATAAATCCTATGATGTTTGATTTTTGAGGAGGCAATAATATGCAGGAAGAGTTTTCTATTCGTTTTGCGACGGAACAGGATGTGCCGCTGATCCTTGAGCTGATCAAGGGGATCGCCGCATATGAAAAAATGCTGGATCAGGTGGTAGCCACCGAGGAGATCCTGCACGAATGGTTGTTTGAAAAACAAAAGGCCGAGGTGCTGCTGGGGGAGGTCAACGGCGAATCGGTGGGCTTTGCTCTGTTTTTTCATAATTTTTCGACTTTTCTGGGGCGGGGCGGTCTGTATCTGGAAGACATTTTTATCCGTCCGGATTTTCGCGGGCGCGGATACGGAAAGGCGTTTTTCCGCCGTTTGGCGTCCATCGCCGTTGAGCGCGGCTGCGGACGTATGGAGTGGGTATGTTTAAACTGGAACAAACCGAGCATTGCGTTTTATCGTTCTATGGGCGCTGTGCCGATGGATGAATGGACCATTTATCGCCTTACCAGCGATCAATTGGCCGATATTGCACAGGATCCGTGTATGAAGGAGTAGAAAATCTCCAATGATATAGTAGAATAAAAATCGTCCGTGCTGTGTTTAAAATGGTGTTTGAATACCAGTAATGACGATTTTTATTCTGCTATTTTTTGCATAAAAACCGGGAGAAAAACGGTATTTCAAGGCATGACCGCTTGCGGAAGAAAAAAGTGGTGGCATTTTTTGTGCATTTGTGTTATACTAGCAAAATAATGTAAAACCTGTTGCTTTGCCATGAGAGCGAATTTTATGAAACGCCCTGAGAAAGGATAGGATTCATTAAGATGAGTCGGTATTTTTCGCTGGATACGCTGCGTCAGCTGCGGTCACTTTTGCTGCTGGGGGATATTATCGGCCTGCTGCTGTGCTGCTCCTTGTCCTATTTTTTGGTGGATTCCACCGGCATATTGGACATGACCTTGGAGCAGGTACTGATTACGATGGCGATTTATATTGTGTCGGTGCTGACATGCATGGTGCTGTTCGGCACCTACCGTAAGCTGTGGAAATACGCCAACATTCAGGATTTCTGGGTGTGCATCTTCGGCGTGACTGCCGGTGCGGCGGTGTCGTGGACGATTACGTTCTGGGCGCGGCTTCCGATTTCCAAAATCTATAATTTTTCCGTATTCGCGGCCAGCGTTGCTACCGTTATCGTGATACGCGTCGCCTATAAAATCGTGCGCAACGCGGTAAAAATGCGTACCGACAATACCAATCGGCAGCGTACGCTGATTGTCGGCGCCGGCATGGCGTCCCGGATTATTCTGCTGGAGATGTCTGCGGATGTTTGCCAGTATTATCCCGTGTGCATCGTGGACGATGATCCCAAAAAGCAGTCGCGCGATATCAACAGCATTCCGGTCGTCGGCAAGGTGGAGGATATTCCGCAGATATGCCGCGCCAAAAACATTGAGACGATCTTGATCGCGATTCCCTCCTGCACCGTGCAGGAGCGCAAGCGGATCTCGTCCATCTGTGCGAAAACGGGCTGTACCGTGAAGACACTGCCTTATCTGCATCAGATGATCGACAAGGAAAGTTTGCTCAAACAGGCGGAAACCATTCGGGTGGAGGATTTGCTGGGGCGTGATCCGATCCAGTTCAATGTGGAGGAGCTGTCGGCTTTTATTCGGGGCAAGGTGTGCTTGGTGACCGGCGGCGGCGGTTCCATCGGTTCGGAATTGTGCCGCCAAATCGCCTCTTTTCATCCCGA
>CATWUX010000106.1 GCA_958354085.1 uncultured Oscillospiraceae bacterium
CGGATATAAAGCCGTTAAAAAACGTATCCGCATTGCCGGCGATTGCCTGTCCGTTCCCAATCAGAAATTCGGCAAAATATTTGACAACCCAGCCGCCGATCACGCAATAATAGGGGACGATAATAACCGGTATGAGCGCGGCCACATACCCCAGAAAACCGAATCGCCGGTCGAGCGCTTTGTAGGCGCCGATGCAGGACAGGCGCGTTTTGCGCCCGATCGCGATTTCTGTAATCATCAGCGAAAAACCGAAGGTTACGGCCAGTATGATATATACCAGAAGGAAAATACCGCCGCCGTATTTTGCGGCAAGATAGGGGAAACGCCACAGATTTCCCAAGCCGACAGCGGAACCTGCCGCCGCCAGCACAAAGCCGATCCGGCTTCCAAAACTACTTCGATTCTTTTGCATAAAACCCCTCTTTAACGAAATTTCTAAGGATAAGTCTGTCAGTTTCTATTCTCGGTGTCTTCAAGATGTATCTCCTCCTTGACTAACGCGCTCTTGCTGCGGTTTCGTATAATATATCCTTCTTGAATTGCAGCAAAAGTTGCAACAGCGCAAACGGCTGCTACACTATATTTTACATCCATGATGGAAAACGTCAGCGGAAGGAAAAATAACAGTAATCCGGTAACCTTATTCATGGCCGTATGCTCTGCCACGAATTTCTTCCGAACAATAAATCCGGATGCCACATTGATTATCTTTATCATTCCAATAACGTTTATCCATATCCAAAGCCATACAGGAATGTCCATTACCGGAATCAGTTTAAACAGGCAGACTATTATAAAAATGAAATCCGCAACAGTATCCAGCTTTGAGCCAAATTCACTGACGGTATTCATTTTTCTTGCTACTGTTCCATCAACCATATCAGAAAAACCCGCTATCAGGTAGAACACATAGAACGCTGGAGAAAGTGCCGGACAGAACAATAATGCTGCACTGCAAATGATTCTGAGGCTTGTTATGATATTGGCCATGCACTCACTCCTTCTTATAATATCTAATCCGCTGCCTAAACCCTAAGAGCGATTTTGCCGTAGATATGTTCTGCTATGCAACAACCGGACTTTCCCGAAGAAACTCCACCTTGCGAAAAATCCCGGAAATACAGCACTTTCTAACACTTATCTATTTTTCCTTGACAGCAATACCACCGTCTCCACATGCGGGGTGCGGGGGAACATATCGACGGGGGTGATCCGCACCGTGCGGTACGCCTTCTCCTCAAAACGCTTTAAGTCGCGGGCAAGAGTGGCGGGATCGCAGGACACATAGACTACGCGGTCGGGAGCCATCGCGGCGATGGTGTCGATGACGGCGGCGTCACAGCCCTTGCGCGGCGGATCCACAACGACGACCTCCGGATGTACGCCTTCACGTTCCAGCTGCGCGGCAGCCTGTGCCGCGTCCGCGCATAAAAAGCGCGCGTTTTCGATGCCGTTGTCCGCGGCATTGCGAACCGCATCCTCGACTGCTTTGGCGACCACCTCGACGCCGATGATTTGCCCGGCCTGCTTTGCCATGGACAGCCCGATCGTGCCGGTGCCGCAATAGAGATCCAGTACGGTTTCGGTGCCGGACAGCGCAGCAGCCTCGGCGGCGAGGGTATACAACCGCTCGGCCTGCCGGCGATTGACCTGATAAAACGACTGCGGCGACAGGCGAAAACGCAGCCCGCACAGCTCGTCCGTGATGGTTTCCTTGCCCCAAATCGCATAGCAGGCGCTGCCCAGAACCACGTTGGTATCCTCGCGGTTGATGTTCACCATGACGGACGCCAGTCCGGGAATCGACTGCTCCAGCGTATGCAGTAGCCAGCCGGTGTCCGGCAGCTTGCCGGAGGAACAGACGAGACAGACCATGATTTCGCCGGTCGCCTCCGCCTGCCGGATATAAATATGACGCAGCAGCCCCCGATGCGTGGCTTCATCATACACGGAGAGCTGCACTTTTTTTGCCCATTTGACGATGATATCCAAAATCGTTTTAAAAATTTCCGGCTGCAGCCGGCAATCGCGTTCTTCTATCAAACGGTGGCTGCGCGGCGCATAAAAGCCGACCAGCAGCCGGTGTTCACCTGCGGCAACTGGAAATTGTGCTTTGTTGCGGTAATGATCCGGCTGCTCGCAGCCGACGATCGGCTGCGGCTCCAAGGTAATGCCGCCGATACGGCGCATGGCGTCGGCTACACGCTGCCATTTATAGCGCAGCTCTGCCTCGTAAGTGACGTGCCGCCATGTGCAGCCGCCGCAGCGGCCGAAAGCACCGCAGTCACCTGCGCATCCGTCTTGCGCTCGACGGTCGGCGGAGGGAGTGATCAATTCTTCTATTCGTCCGTAGGCATGGGATTTCGTGACCTTGAGAATGCGGCATTGAATACGGTCGTCGATTGCCGTAAACGGGACAAAAACGGCCAGCCCGGAGCTGCCCTCTGCGTCCTGTATATAGCGGCCGACGCCGCTGCCTTCTGCCGTAACGCCGGTGATCTCCAGCGGAATGATCTGATTCTTTTCAAGCAACATAGGGTCCTCCTGTATATAGATGATAATTTTGATAAAATCCAAACAAACTCCAAAATTCAAAAACATCCTGCAAGCAAATTTTCAGACAAGAAGATATACTTAAGGTATTCTGGAAGAAAGTTGGTGCTTGTATGCATTGGCGTGAGATGGAAGAGATGGTGAACAGCGGGAAACCGCTTGGCAAGCAGGAAGCGGTCGAGCTGCTGCAAATTTCCACGCATTCGGATGCGTTTTATCAGCTGCTGGCACTTGCCAACCGCTTGTCCCGCACCGAATATCAAAACCAAGGGTATATTTTCGCCCAGATCGGTCTGAATGCCGAGCCGTGCTCCGGAGATTGCGGGTTTTGCTCACTGGCGCAAAGCCATTTCTGTGTGGAGCAAAGCTATCGGCTGAGCAAAGAGCAAGCCGTGGTGGAAGCGGTTGCGGTCAGCCGTCAGCCGATTTCGGATCTTTTTTTAATGACGACGGCCGATTATCCGTTGGAGGATTATTTGGATATCGGCGCGCAGGTGCGCCGGCAGATGCCGGAAGGAAAGCGTTTGGTTGCCAATATCGGCGATTTTGACGCCGCGCAAGCGGAACAGCTGAAAGCCGCCGGCTTCACCGGCGTGTACCACATTCACCGGTTGGGCGAGGGAACGGACACCTGTTTGTCACCGGCAAAGCGCCTGGCAACGCTGGACGCGGTAAAGGCGGCGGGGCTGGAGCTGTATTATTGTGTGGAGCCGATCGGTCCCGAGCATACCCCCGAACAGCTCGCGGATGAAATGCTGCGGGCACGGGAGTATGGCGTGGAGGTGATGGCGGCCATGCGGCGCGTACCGGTGGCCGGCACACGGCTGGCATACCGCGGCACGATCACGCTGCTGGAGCTGACAAAAATCGTGGCGGTCACACGGCTGGTTACGCGTCCGCACCGCTCGATGAACGTGCACGAGCCGACCGAAATGGCACTGCTGGCCGGCGTCAATCAGCTGTATGCGGAATACGGCGCGAATCCGCGGGATTTGCGTGCCGACACCGCTGCCGGGCGCGGCCTGAACATTGACCGCGTGAAGGCGATGCTGGAAAATGCAGAGTACCGCATTTGAACGCAGCGGAAAATCAAAGCAAGGCACCGAAACAGCCGTTTCGGTGTTTTCTTTTTGACGCCTCGCGGATCAGCGCGTTTGCGCGCCTATGCTGCCGCTGTTGAACGCGGAAACAAACCAGATATCGCGTAGACAGAATTCTTTCCCGTTGAGATAATCCAGTTCGTCCGCCGGCGTTTGAAAGTCGAATACCAGTTTATAGGAGCATAATGCCTGCTTGTTGAAACCGGTGCCCTTGTTCAGCGCGTTGGTGCCATATTTTCCGTCGCCAAGCAGCGGGTGGCCGATGGAGGCGAGATGCGCGCGGATCTGGTGCGTGCGGCCGGTCAGCAACTCGATTTCCAGCAGAGACAAGCCATTTTTTTCGTCCAGTACCCGGTAACGAGTGGCGATACTGCGCGCACCGGTTTTGGCGCTGTCGGAGATATATACGCGGTTTTGCGCCTCGTTTTTTTCAAGATAACCCTCCAGCGTGGCTTCCTTTTTCCGGAGCGTGCCGTGAACGATGCAAAGATAGAATTTGTGGATTTCACGGTTTTTCAGCTTTTCGTTCAGAATGCGCAGCGCCGGCGCTGTTTTGGCAGCAATCACGATGCCGCAGGTGTTGCGGTCAATGCGGTTGACCAGTGCCGGTGCAAAGCTGTTTTCCTGCGCCGGATCGTATTCGCCCTTTTCAAATAAATACCGCTGTACGCGGGCAATCAGCGTGTCGCGAAACTCTTTTTCATCCGGATGCACGAGCAGTCCGGCCTTTTTATTGAGCAGCAGCAGGTGTTCATCCTCATAGACGATATCCAGTTGGCGGGACGCTGTCATAAAATCATAGACCGGCGGCGTTTCCTCCAGAAATTCCTCCTTGACGTATAAAGAGATCTCGTCACCGGTTTGCAGGCGCGTGGAAATTTCGCAGCGCTTGCCGTTGACCTTTATATCTTTTGTGCGGATATACTTATACATCATCGAGACCGGTAAATTATGAAAGGTTTTGGTCAAAAACTTGTCCAAACGCTGTCCGGCGTCGTTGGAACGGACGGTAATACGTTTCATGGAGAAAAACTCCTTTGTTTGCTAACATCCTGAACAGTATACCACAGGTCGGGGGCTTTTCAAACCATAAATTTTCTGATATACTGAAGAAAACGCATTTTTCCTTATTTTCCCTGCAGATCAAAGGAGCGGCCGGTATGAAGACCAATATACACGACGGGCATCGCGATCGGATGAAGCAGCGCTTTCTCAAAGAGGGGCTGACGCATTTTGACCGGCATCAGATCGTGGAGATGCTGTTGTTTTTCGGCATTCCGCGCATTGACACCAACGAGCAGGCGCACCGCCTGATGGATACGTTCGGCAGCTTGTCCGGTATTTTGGAAGCGCCTTACGAGGAGCTACGGAAGGTGGAGGGGATTCCGGCGAATGCGGCCGCGCTGATCTGCTTTTGCGGGCAGCTGTTCCGGGAATATTATGAGGATAAATATGCGGCCGGTACAATTTTACATTCGACCGAGGATATCGGACGGCTTGTGCTGCCGAAGTTTATGGGGCGCAAGAACGAGGCGGTTTTGCTGGTTTGTTTGGATAACCGCGGAAAAGTGCTGAATTCCTCCGTCGTTTTCGAGGGCAGCGTCAATGCGGCGGAAATCAATATCCGCCTGATCCTGCAGCAAGCGCTTCGCCATAACGCCACGGCGGCGGTGATTGCCCACAACCATCCGAACGGTCACGCCTTGCCGTCCAAAGAGGATATTACGACCACTATGCAGTTGATTAAGGCGCTGGAGGTGGCAGGGATACGGCTGATTGACCATCTGGTGGTTGCCGAAGATGATTATGTGTCTATGCGCGAGACCCCGACGATTGCCCCGATTTTTCATCGGGGATGATGTCCTTATAAAGCGGCACCCGCCATATGCAGCCTGCATACGGCGGGTGTTTTGTGTAGAAAAAGTTTATGCGATAAATAGATTATAGCGCTTTCATGTACGCCGCGTCGACCGCAACGCTTTCGGCGGGGGGCATGGTGTAGCCTTCCTGCTCGACTACGATATGCCGTGTGCCTTGTGCAAAGCCGGTTTTGGCAAGCGCCGCAAAATCCTGTATCCCGCGGCCAAGCTCCACGTTATCCTTGTTTTCCGCGATTTCTTTGAAATGCAGCAGGAAGAAGCGCCCGCTGTGCTTCTCGATGAATGCCAGCGGATCCACACCGGCATATTTCGCCCAAAACACGTCTAACTCCATCTGCACATGCGGCGCTTTTTCCATCAGCACCTCCAGCAGATAACGGCCGTCATCGGTCTGTGTAAACTCATGGTTGTGGTTATGGTAACCAAACGGAATGCCGGCTTCAGCAAACCGCAGGGCGCACGTTTCCAGATACGCAGCAGCTTCGGCGGCCTGTTCATAGGTGGACATTTCGATATAGGGACATGCGACCGTTTCCATGCCGACTTCTTTGGCGTAGGCGATCTCACCGCTGAGATCGCTGCGCAACGCTTCAATGCTGACGTGGGAGCCGACCGCTTTCAGTCCAAATTCCGCCAGCAACGCTTTCAGCTCGGCAGCGGAATACTGCTCATATCCGGCAAATTCCACGCCGGTATAGCCCGCTTCCGCCGCGATGCGAACACGTTCCCGGAGAGTCGGGATATCCCGCAGGGAATACAGCTGCAAACTAAATTCTTTCATCTGAAACGATATCCTTTCAAACGATTATTTGAAGTAAACGGCTTCACCGGTTTTCGCGGAGGTATAAATCGCCTCCAGAATTTCGGTCACGACCAGCGCTTGTTCCGGCAGCACGATCGGATCGGTATCGTTGAGAATCGCGCTGATCCACTGCGCTGCTTCGACATCGGCAGGATCTTCCGAGCCGGTGCCCTCAAAGAACGCGGCGGCGCTGCCTTCCATGGACAGCGTTTTCACCGCTTGTTTACCCAGATCGACGTTATTGAAACGCAGGCCGTCCACAGTATCCAGACCGCCCAGCGTGCCGCACAGCGTAGTTTGCGCTTCACGCACATCCAGCGTGTTCAGCGCCCAGCTGGACTCCAAAATGATCGTTGCGCCGTTTTCCATGGTGATGAATCCAAAGGCAGAATCCTCGACGGTGAATTTTTCCGGATCCCAATCGCCCCAAGCATTGCCGGTTTCGGTCTGGTCGCCCAGTTTTTTAAAGGTTTGTCCGAGCACCGCTTTGGGTTTGTAGTTGTTCATCATCCACAGCGTCAAATCCAGCGCATGTGTACCGATATCGATCAGCGGACCGCCGCCCTGCTCGTATTCGTTCAGGAAAACGCCCCACGTCGGAACAGCGCGGCGGCGGAGCGCGTGCGCTTTTGCAAAATAGATTTCACCCAGATCGCCGCGATCCACCATACGCTTCATCAGCAGGCTGTCCGGACGGCAGCGGTTCTGATAACCGATGGTCAGCTTTTTGCCGGTGCGTTTTGCGGCATCCAGCATGAGGCGGGCATCGGCGGCTGTTTTCGCCATCGGCTTTTCGCACATGACGTGTTTACCGGCTTCCAGAGCGGCAACCGTGATTTCACAGTGGGAACGGTTGGGCGTACAAACGTGTACAACGTCAATCGTCTTGTCCGCCAGCAGTTCCTTATAATTGACATAGACCTTGGCATCAGGGGTGCCATATTTTTTCGCCGCTTCAACGGCTCTGTCCTCGATCAGGTCGCAGAAAGCGACCATTTCCGCGCGTTCCGACTGCTTGGCCAATGCAGGCATATGCTTGCCGTTTGCGATACCGCCGCATCCGATAATACCGATTCGTAATTTGCCCATTTTTGTTTCCTCCTGTAATATAAAATGATGGTGTGTTTCCAAAGGACTTTAATTACTGTCATTGTAATTTTTTTTCTAAAGGATTGCAACAGCTATTTTTTAAAAATAGTTCAACAATATTTTGAATTTTTACGGTTCGGGTAAAAAATGCGGATATAAGCAGGGAAAACTGCCTCAAACGGGCATGATTCGCTGACAGAAATTTCCCCTGTAGCACCGGCCATTATAAAAGCGTTCACGGAGAAACAATACTTGCAAATTTTGGGAAAATATTGTACACTTAGGTTGTTGCACAACGGGATGCGGGGAGGCGAGTGGGTTGGA
>CATWUX010000107.1 GCA_958354085.1 uncultured Oscillospiraceae bacterium
AGAGGAGTCTTCGCGTATCGAGACCGAGGACGACAACACACTGATTATTCTGGACTCGCCGGTGGCGGAAAAAACCGATGACGGCGCGGTGTATTATACCGTCCCAATCGGCATTTTGGTAACGCCGGCGCACGTCATCACCGTATCGCTCAAGGAAAACGCCATTATTGCGGAGTTTTGCGAGGGCGTTGTCAAAGGCGTGCAGACCGGCATGAAAACCCGACTGGTGCTGCATATCATGCTGCGGGTTGCAACCCGATTTTTGCAGTTCCTTAAGCAGATCGACAAGATGTCCAGCCAGCTGGAAAAGCAGCTGCGGAAATCCATGAAAAACAAAGAGCTGATTCAGCTGCTGGAAGTGCAAAAATCGCTGGTGTATTTTTCGACCTCGCTGAAATCGGACGAAACCACGCTGGAAAAGTTGATGCGCGGCCGGTATATCAAGCTGTATGAGGAAGATCAGGATCTGCTGGAGGATGTGCTTATCGAGATCAAGCAGGCCATCGAAATGTCCAGCATCTATCTGAACATTCTGTCCGGCACCATGGACGCCTTCGCCTCGGTGATTTCCAACAACCTCAACATTGTCATGAAGGTGCTGGCGTCGGTGACTATCGTCATCTCCATTCCGAATATTATCGCCGGCTTTTACGGCATGAATGTTCAGGGACTGCCGCTGGCACAGTTTTTCTGGTTCCCCATCGCGCTGGCCGGTGTACTCATGGCGGTCGTGGCGTTTATCCTGCATAAAAAAGATATGATGTAAAGTTCGGCAATAGGACGGCATACAAGCGGTGGGCTTCGGCTCGCCGCTTTTTTTAAGAAACCCTTAAGGTTTCCTGTTGCTGTTTTTTTGACTTGTGTGCTACAATACAGTTATCTTAGAGGAAACAGGGGAGGGAACGGCAGCTTTGCCGGGAATATGAGCGCGAAAATTCTGGTATGTGACGACGATCGCGAGATCGCCGCCGCTGTGGATATTTATTTGACGGCCGAGGGCTTTCAGGTGGTGCAGGCGTACGATGGACTCGAAGCGCTGGCTTGTCTGGAGGAGCATCCGGACATCCAGTTGATTTTGATGGACATTATGATGCCGCGTCTGGACGGCGTGCGGGCGACCATGAAAATCCGGGAAACCCACAATATCCCTATCGTGATGCTGTCCGCGAAAGGCGAGGACAACGACAAGATCCTTGGCCTGAATATCGGCGCGGATGATTATGTGACCAAACCGTTCAATCCGATGGAGCTGGTGGCGCGGGTGAAATCGCAGCTGCGGCGGTATACCAGCTTCGGTGCTGCGCCCAATGTGCAGCCGGGCGTGACGGTCAACGGCGGTCTGGAGCTGGACGACAGCGCCAAGTGCGTGTCGGTGGACGGGCAGGAGGTTTCGCTCACGCCGGTCGAGTATAAAATCGTGAAGTTTTTTATGGAAAATCCCGGCGTGGTGTTTTCCAGCGCACAGATTTATGAAAATGTTTGGAACGAGCCGTCCTACGGAGCGGATAATATTGTGGCTGTGCATATCCGGCATATCCGGGAAAAAATCGAGATCAACCCCAAAGAACCGCGTTATATCAAGGTCATTTGGGGACATGGCTATAAAATGGAACGTTTGTAGAGAGACGGAGTGGCCGGTATGAAATTACGCGAAAGTTTGTTGGCGAAAATGATAGCCTGCGCCTTGCTGGCGGTTACGGCGGTTCTGACTTGTGCCGGCGCGCTGGGAATTGGTTATTTGCTGATTGAGCAGCAGGTTTATCAGGCGGATTACAAGGATACTTCCCAATGTCAGGCGCAGCTGCGCTTTGATGCGAAGGATATCAACCGTTTTTATCATTTGGAAGAGCGGCGGCGTGCCGGCGAAGAGTTACCATTTGAAGACAGCAATATATACGAACAGCTTTCTTATCAGTTGGGGGTGTCGGAGAAAAACAATTTGCTGTGGGCGGTCACCGATCAAAACGGAAAGCTGCTGCTGAGCAATTTTGATACCGCCTCCGCAAGTCTCACGGCTTTGACCGGCGGACGATATGACACTATGAGCGTTACGCTGACCAATGGGACGGAAACATTGGTATGGGAGGAGACGGAACTGCAGTGGACGCCGTCGGCCGACGTATTTGAAGCGGAAATTGCGGAGACCTCCCCGCAAGGGATACGGTATATCCTATATGGTCTGCGGGAATACCTGTTCGATTATGCCGATACCTATTGTGAGGCGGCGCTTCAGTTTGAACAAATGCAAAGCTGGCTGGTCTCGCTGATTGTGATAACCGCGCTGGCGGCGCTTGCATCGCTGGTACTGATGGGCTTTTTGCTGGCGGCAGCCGGACACAAGGCGGGAACCGAGAGCATCGTGTTGAATCCGTTTGACCGCATTTGGCTGGAAATTTTGGCGGCCGGGTTGCTGTTGATGGCCTTTTTCTTTGTGGATTGTATGCGCTTTGGCGATTATGTGCTGGGCGTGCTGCTGGGTGCGCTGGCCTGCGCGGCACTGCTGATCGGTGTGCTGTCCATCGTGCGCCGCGCGAAAGCGGGCATGCTGTATCGTACCACATTACTGCATCGGCTGGTGCAGCTGTGCCGGTTGCTATGGCGGCATATTCATATTACGGTTCGGGTAGTCGGCGTTTTGGTTGTATTCACGCTTATGGAGGCGCTGTGCCTGGAGTGGATGCGCCATGGCAATGTGCTGGCTGTGCTGTGGTGGCTGAGCCTGCATGTGCTGCTGACGGCGGTCGCGGTACTGACGGTGTCGCAATACCGCAAGCTGCAAGCGGCAACGGAGCGTATCGCCGCCGGTGAGCTGGGAACGGTCGTGGAAGAAAACACGGTGCCCTGGCTGCGTAAAATGGCACATAATCTGAACAACACCGGCAGCGCAGTTCAGCTGGCGGTGGAGAACGCTACGCGAAGCGAACGTATGAAAACCGAGCTGATTACCAATGTTTCGCACGATTTGAAAACGCCGCTGACCTCCATCGTCAGCTATGTGGATTTGCTGCATACCTGTTCGATCCCCGACGAGCGGGCGCAGGAATATATCCGCATTTTGGAACAAAAATCCAAACGGCTTGGACAGTTGATGGAGGATCTGATGGAAGCCTCCAAGGTGACGACCGGCAACGTGACGGTCAACATGGAGCTGCTGAATCTCGGTGAGCTGGTTAAGCAGGCGGGCGGGGAGTTTGAATCCCGGCTGGAAAAACGAGGCATCCGTATAGTCAGCCATATCCCTGAGCAGCCGGTCATGGTGCAGGCGGACGGACGGCATTTGTGGCGGGTACTGGATAACCTGTTCGGCAATACGGTCAAGTATGCGCTGGACGGCACGCGGGTCTATGTGGATCTCGCGCAAACCGAAAACGAGGTAATGCTGTCCATCAAAAATATCTCGCGCGACCCGCTGAACGTGGCGCCGGAGGAATTGATGGAACGTTTTGTGCGCGGCGACCAGGCGCGGCACGACGAGGGGAGCGGACTGGGACTGTCCATTGCCCGCAGCCTGATGGAGCTGCAGGGCGGCCGGCTGGAGCTGTATATCGACGGCGACTTGTTCAAGGCGGTGCTTTATCTGCCGCGGGCTGCGATGCCGGAGGAGCGGGAAGCCTTGTCGGACGATGCCGCCGACAGGCAGAATACGCAACAATGATTTTGGAAAACGGCAAATTCGATGATAAAACGGTGGTTTTATTGTTAAAAACATTTTTTTTTGAAATTATCGAATATTCTTCTTGCATATTTTGAATTTTTCTGTATAATAGAAGACAGGCTGAATTTGTATTTGTAAGGAGAGTTGTTTGTTATGTCTTATGTTGATTCCGTTCTGGAACAGTTGATTGCCAAAAATCCGGCTCAGGATGAGTTTATTCAGGCGGCTACCGAAGTGCTCAATTCGCTGCGTCCGGTGATCGAAGCCAATCCGCAGTTTGAAAAGGCCGCTTTGCTGGAGCGCATCGTCGAGCCGGAGCGCGTGGTTATGTTCCGCGTGCCGTGGGTGGATGACAACGGCAAGGTGCAGGTCAACCGCGGCTTCCGGGTGCAGTTCAACAGTGCGATCGGCCCGTACAAGGGCGGCCTGCGCTTCCATCCGTCGGTCAACGCCTCGATCATCAAGTTCCTCGGCTTTGAGCAGATCTTCAAGAATTCGCTGACCGGTCTGCCCATCGGCGGCGGCAAGGGCGGCTCGGATTTCGATCCCAAAGGAAAATCCGACCGCGAAGTCATGGCGTTTTGCCAGAGCTTTATGACCGAGCTGTTCCGCCATATCGGCGCGGATACCGATGTGCCCGCCGGCGATATCGGCGTGGGCGCGCGCGAAATCGGCTATCTGTTCGGCCAGTATAAGAAACTGACCAACCGTTATGAAGGCGTGCTGACCGGCAAGGGCCTGACCTACGGCGGTTCGCTGGCGCGTAAGCAGGCGACCGGTTACGGATTGGTATACTTTGTAGACGAGATGATGAAGGTCGCCGGCACATCCATGAACGGCAAGACGGTCGTCGTTTCCGGCTCCGGCAACGTGGCCATCTATGCGGCGGAAAAAGCGATGTCGCTGGGCGGTAAGGTTGTTGCGATGAGCGATTCCAATGGCTGGGTCTATGATAAGGATGGTATTGATCTGGACGCCGTCAAGGAGATCAAGGAAGTCAAGCGCGGCCGCATCAAGGAATATCTGAATGCGCGTCCGAACGCCGAATATCATGAGGGCAAAGGCATCTGGACGATCAAATGCGATGTGGCGCTGCCCTGCGCGACACAGAACGAGCTGCTGCTGGACGATGCGAAAGCGCTGGTTGCCAACGGCGTGCAGTTCGTTGCCGAGGGCGCAAATATGCCCACGTCCTTGGATGCAACCGAGTATCTGCAGAAGAACGGCGTGGCGTTTGGCCCCGGCAAGGCGGCCAATGCCGGCGGCGTGGCAACCTCTGCACTGGAAATGTCGCAGAATTCCATGCGCCTGAGCTGGACCTTTGAAGAAGTGGACAGCAAGCTGCACGATATCATGATCGGTATCCATAAGAATGCGTATGAGGCTGCGGAAAAGTACGGCTTCAAGGGCAACTATGTGGTCGGCGCCAATATCGCCGGCTTCATGAAGGTTGCCGATGCCATGATGGCGCAGGGCGTGGTTTGATCAGCAAGCAATCAAAAACGAGACCTACGAATGTTCGTAGGTCTCGTTTTTTGTAAGCGCCGGTCGATTATTTTCTTCGTGCTAAAACTTCAATTAAGCCCATTGTACCGCCAAAGCCAATCCAAGCAAATGCAAACAACCAACCCCACGGTATTACTGTAAGCATTTCAGGTATTTCATTAAACAAACCGAAAACAATCGTTACAAAAATACAGATTATAAGCATTGTTAAAGTCATTAAAGCAGCAAACAAACCGCCGCCAAGGATAAACACCCAAAAGAAGGTTCCCCATCCGGGTATAAAGGCACCGTAAAAGGCTTTTCTCTCCTCTTTATTGAGTTTTTTGCATTCTGCTTTTTTTACGGCAATATTGATACTCAGGTCTAAGTCATCGGGCTTTGTATCTTCAGCTTCGTGAACCGGAATATAATGATGTACTGTATTATAAAGTCGATGACCATGTGCATTGAAGATGCAAGAATAAATATCTTCCGCATCTTCCTTTTTCAGAAAAGCAGTACCGCATAAAAACTGTATCGTTAATTGATCGTTTTCCTCATAGGATTCACAGCAGTGAATATAATATTTGACGTGCTTTTCCATCCCAACGAAATATGACATATGGTAAGAATAGGCAAGATGCATTTTGGACATAGCATCCGTTTTTATAAAATCAGGATATGTGCCGTTGTAGCCTTGAGATTTTATTCGTGCTTCAATATCTTTTCGAGCTTTCAAAAGTATTTCAGAGGGGCAATATGTTTCGACTTTATTGGGATATTCTTTTTGTGATGCTTGAATTGAGCTGTAAATTTCACGCCACAACGGCTCGTATTTTTTTAAGCACAACTGTGAAGTTAATTTTTGAACTATGCGATAATAGTCACGATTATCCGGCCTAATAGTTTCTAACCGTTCTAAAAGAGAAACTATATTTTTGTATTCATACTGATTCGCCAGCGATTTTAACCGCGAAAAGTAAAAATAATCCTGTGCAGGGAGTTCTATCCAATATCCCAACGCGACAATTTCTCTGATTAACGGTAATAATTCCAACTCCAGCGCATTGCAATATTTACCCGGTAAATCCGCTTTCATTCCGATTGAAAAGCATATAGTTCTGAGATAATCCCACGGATTTTCCCAGAATGTCAAATTTGTTACGCTGTTAAAGACTTCTATATTCACTATTGCATTTGAAAAGTTTATAGAGAAAAGGGACGTCGATTTCTTTACAGGATCATCGATTTCGCCGTAAAAACAAAACTTGTTATCCTCTTGTTTGAAAATTAGAGCGCTCTGTAAAATTTCATTTCCAACGTATTCGGCCGGTATATCCACATTGCATAAGGTAACCGTACGGCGAAAAGCAGGTGTATCATCTACTATGATTTCAGCGGAAGTGTTGCTTACTTTTATGTCAGGCCAAAATTCCAATTGTAAGAGTTTCCAAAGCGCGGATTTTATAGCATCATTGAGATGTTGGCAAGCATTTTCAAATTTTCTTTTTTTATCATCACCGTGGACTTGAATTTCTTCATAGCAATTGCATAAGAAACGCAAAAGGTCGGCATTATTAACCTTTGCTGAAAAACAATCGCCGATTAGTTTTGGCAAGTTGTGTATTTCTTCCATGTATGTATGATCAATCCATTTGCGAATTTTCTTTTGCTTTTTTGGGGATGCTTTTTCCGGCTCTATGCGAAATTGCCACATTGTACGGACATACATTTCAGATAGAAGTTCAAGAGAATGGATATCAATTGTTTGTACATCCATCCATTACCCTCCTTTGCAAGTAAAATATTCTCTGATATTTGCTTGATTGAAAAAAGAGAGCAAGTTAAAAAACTTGCTCTCTTTTTTGGCTGCGGAACTAGGATTTGAACCCAGACAAACAGAGTCAGAGACTGTCGTGCTACCATTACACTATTCCGCAATGTGCTGTTTTTCAGAACGATACTATTATATCCCATTTTTTTGATTTGTCAATAGGAAATATGACAAAAAGCCGAAAATTTTTCGTGCGCGCAAATATGGGGTTAGTGGAGATTGTTACCCTCATTATCGCGTTCCGTATAATACGAAAAAGTGAAGAAAGAATCAAAAATCGAATGACATACGCGGAATAATATGGTAAAATAAATCTATATCAGCCAAGAGTGCGGTTCTGAATTTCAAAATGAGGTGAGTGTTGATGCAAGTCTTTTTGGGAGCGTTATTTTTTCTTTTAGCGGTAACGGCTTTTGGTTTAGCTGTGTTTTGGGGCCTGAAAAAGCGACAGTCGCGCCGTGCGGTGGCGGCGGTGATTGTGGGCGTTGTGATGACAGTCGTGTTTGTCTTTGTCCCGTTCGGATTTGTTCAGGTCGATGCCGGCGAGATGATGCTGGTCAAGGAATGGGGAAAGGCCAAAAACGTCACGTCAGCGGGTCTTCAGTTTGTGAACATCATATCGCAGTCCACGGAAAAATATTCGGTTCAGACGCAGCAGATCGATCAGGCGTTTGAAGCCTATTCCCTGGACGCGCAGAGTATGCAGATCAAAATGGCGGTACAATATACCATTGA
>CATWUX010000108.1 GCA_958354085.1 uncultured Oscillospiraceae bacterium
GTTACCGGATTTGGATACCAACCAGAACCAAACAGAAAACACGACGCCGGAAACAACGGCGCCGGAGCAGGAGCAGCCGACTGTCGAGGCGGCTGCTGAGGCGGCGGAAAAGGCCGCTAAGCCGAAAAAAGCCAAAAAAGAGGAGATCGCGGCGCTGACGGCCGAGCGCGATGCGCTCAAGGCGCAGCTTCAAGCGGATAAAGACACCTATCAGCGGATGCTGGCGGAATACGCCAACTATAAACGGCGCACCGAGCAGGAAAAGCTGGAGCTGGGCGATTTCACCCGCGCCGATGTGCTGACCAAGCTGCTTCCCGCTGTGGATAATCTGGAGCGCGCGGTCGAAGCGCCCGATGGGCCGGAATACAAAAAGGGCGTGGACATGACGATCCGGCAGCTGCAGGAAGCGCTCAAATCCCTCGGCTTGGAGGAAATCCCCGCACAGGGCGAGCCGTTTAATCCCGAGGTGCACCATGCCGTTATGCGGGAAGACGCCGAGGGCGCCGATACCGAAACTGTGACGGCCGTGTTCCAAAAAGGTTATCGCATGGGCAAGCGCATTTTACGTCCCGCCATGGTAAAAGTGGCCAATTAAATTTGTTTATACGCCGGATAACGGCATATACTAAAAAAATGGATACAATATTTGGAGGTAATAGACATGGCAAAGATTATCGGTATTGACCTGGGAACCACAAATTCCTGCGTTTCGGTTATTGAAGGCGGCGAGGCGGTCGTGATCCCGAATGCGGAAGGCGCGCGTACAACGCCGTCCGTTGTGGCGTTCAAAAAAGACGGCGAACGTATCGTCGGCCGCGTTGCCAAGCAGCAGGCGGTTTCCAATCCCGACCGCACCATCTCATCCATTAAGCGTGAAATGGGCACCAATCACAAGGTCAAGGTAGACGGCAAGGAATATACGCCGCAAGAGATTTCCGCTATGATCCTGACCAAGCTGAAGCAGGACGCGGAAGCCTATCTGGGCGATACGGTCACCGAAGCGGTCATCACCGTTCCGGCTTATTTCACCGATGCCCAGCGGCAGGCGACCAAGGATGCCGGTAAGATTGCCGGTATGGAGGTCAAGCGTATCATCAACGAGCCGACCGCCGCGGCGCTGGCGTACGGTATTGATAAAGAAGCCGATCAGAAGATCATGGTATACGATCTGGGCGGCGGTACGTTCGATGTGTCCATCATCGAGATGGGCGACGGCGTGCAGGAGGTTCTGGCGACTGCCGGTAACAACCGTCTGGGCGGCGACGACTTCGATCAGAAGATTGTGGAATGGCTGATCGCCGGCTTTAAGAGCGAAACCGGCATTGATCTGTCCACGGATAAAATGGCGTTGCAGCGTCTGCGTGAGGCGGCGGAAAAAGCGAAGATCGAGCTGTCCGGCATGACCACGAGCAACATCAACCTGCCCTTTATCACGGCGGACGCGACCGGCCCGAAGCATTTGGACATGACGCTGACCCGTGCGAAATTCAACGAGCTGACCGCCAGCCTGGTGGACGCGACGATGGGGCCGGTTCGTCAGGCTCTGAGCGACAGCGGCCTGTCCGCTTCGCAGATCGACAAGGTGCTGATGGTTGGCGGTTCCACCCGTATCCCGGCCGTGCAGGAAGCGGTGCAGAAGTTTATGGGCAAAGAGCCGTTTAAAGGCATCAACCCGGACGAATGCGTTGCAATGGGCGCGGCGCTGCAGGGCGGCGTGCTCGGCGGCGAGGTCAAGGGCCTGCTGCTGCTGGATGTGACTCCGTTGTCGCTGGGCGTGGAGACCATGGGCGGCGTGATGACCAAGGTTATCGACCGCAACACCACCATCCCGACCAAAAAGAGCCAGATTTTCTCCACTGCGGCGGACAATCAGCCGTCGGTTGAGATTCACGTTCTGCAGGGTGAACGCGAGTTCGCCAAGGATAATAAGACGTTGGGTATGTTCCATCTGGACGGCATTGCGCCGGCACGCCGCGGTGTGCCGCAGATCGAGGTCACCTTTGATATTGATGCGAACGGTATCGTAAACGTCAGCGCCAAGGATCTGGGAACGGGCCGCGAGCAGAAGATCACCATCACCTCCAACACGAATATGTCTAAGGAGGACGTGGAGCGCGCGGTGAAGGAAGCCGAGCAGTATGCTGCGGAGGATAAGAAGAAGCGTGAGAACATCGAGATCCGCAACGGAGCAGATCAGGCGGTGTATCAATGTGAAAAGTCCATCGAGGAGCTGGGCGATAAGCTGGAGGCGGCCGACAAGGAAAATCTGCAGACCAAGATCGACGCGCTGAAGGAAACCCTCAAGGGCGAGAATTACGATGAGATGAAGGCCAAGCAGGAAGAGCTGATGAAGGCATTCTACGAAGTATCGGCCAAGGTGTACCAGGCGAATGCGCCGCAGGGCGCGGCTCCCGGTGCAGACGGTGCGGCGCCGCAGGGCGAGGGCAGCGATGGCTATTACAACGGCGAGGTCCACTAAATAGATGCAGCTTCGGGGCGGGAGACAATCTCCCGCCCTACCATGCTGTTTCGGCATAAAGCACAAAAGGCAGAGAAAGGCACGGAACGACGATGGCAGATAAACGCGATTATTATGAGGTGCTGGGTGTTTCCAAAAACGCCTCGGAGGACGAAATCAAAAAGGCCTACCGGCAGGCGGCCAAAAAATATCACCCGGACTTGAATCCGGGCGACAAGGAGGCCGAGGCGCGCTTTAAAGAAGCCGGCGAGGCGTATGAGGTGCTGTCCGATCCGCAGAAAAAGGCGCGGTACGACCAGTATGGACACGCGGGCGTTGATCCGAGCTACGGTTCGGGCGGCTATGGCGGTTCCGGCTTTGAGGATATCGACCTGGGCGACATTTTCTCGTCATTCTTCGGCGGCGGAGGCGGACGGCGTGCCAACCCGAACGCACCGCGGCAAGGCAGCGACACCTCCGCTTCGGTCATTATTTCCTTCGAGGAAGCGGCGCGCGGCTGCAAAAAGCAGGTGGACGCCCGTGTGGTCGAAGCGTGCGATGAATGCGGCGGTTCCGGCGCGGCCAAGGGCAGCTCGCCGAAAACTTGTCCCTCCTGTAACGGTACCGGACAGGAACGCCGCCAGCAGCGTACGCCGTTCGGCGTGATCCAGACGCAGGCGGTTTGTTCCCGCTGCCACGGCAAGGGCCGGATCATTGAAACGCCCTGCCGCGCCTGCGGCGGAAACGGGCAGGTGCTCAAATCCGTCAGCATCGGCATCAACATACCCGCCGGTATTGATGACGGACAGGTTATCAGTATCCGCGGCAAAGGCAACGCCGGCGTTAACGGCGGACCGGCGGGGGATTTGCAGGTGCAGGTGTCGGTACGTCCGCACCCGATTTTTGAGCGGGAAGGCTATGACATCTGGTGTGAACTGCCGCTGACCTTTGCGCAGGTGGCGCTGGGAGCGGAGGTGTCCATCCCGACGCTGGACGGCAACGTACCGTACACGATTAAAGAGGGTACGCAGCCCGGCGACGTGATCACGCTTAAAGGAAAGGGCTTCCCGTATATTCGCGGCAGCGGACGCGGCAACGAAAACGTGCGCGTGGTCGTGGAGGTGCCCAAAAACCTGACCTCCGAGCAGAAGCGCTTGCTGAAAGCCTTTGACGAGGCGACCGGCGACCGCAACTATCAAAAGCGCAGCCGCTTTTTTGAAAAGCTGAAAAAGGCGTTTAATACGGATAAATAAACCCTATACCCGCGGAAAGAGCAAAAGCGGAAATAGACAACATACCCCCTGCTGCAGGAAAACAGAACCTCAGCAGGGGGTATTGCTATCTCCAAACGGGTTAAAATTTTTCCGGCGCGGGATTCGACAAAAACGGCTTGGAATTTTACGCCCAAAACCGTATACTAAAAACTACACGTCTTGGAACACTTAGGTCGATTGCGCAAAAAGAGAGGAGATTTCATGAACAATTTATAAATCTTGTTAAAATGGCTTTGACAACTCATATTCCGTTTTGTTATACTAAACGATATAAATACAAAAAGTTATAAAAGCGTCCCTTGGCCGGATGGGCGCAGAAGGAGGAATTTGATGGCGAGCATGAAACCGAAATTGAATGAAAAATCCGGATTGCTGGAGCTGGGCTTTCAATTCAACGATGTGGCGGAACCGAATCTGTTTCGCAACATGTATCCGTATAACGATATCCCGAAGCTGATCTTCAACCAGCGCATCGTGCCGATGAATCTGCCGGAAAATATCTATATTACGGACACGACTTTCCGGGATGGGCAACAGGCACGCTCCCCCTATACGGTCGAGGAGATCTGTGAGCTGTTTACGCTGCTGCATAAGCTGGACAACGGCAGCGGCATTATCCGTCAAACGGAATTTTTCCTGTATTCGCAAAAGGATAAGGAGGCGGTGCGCCGCTGTCAGGAGCTGGGGTATGATTTCCCGCAGATCACCTCTTGGATCCGCGCCAAAAAAGAGGATTTTGCGATCGTCAAGGAAATGGGGCTGAAGGAAACCGGTATCCTCGTGTCCTGCTCGGATTACCACATTTTCAAAAAGATGAAATGGACGCGCAGCGAGGCGCTGAAAAATTATTTGGCGGTCGTGGATGCCGCCTTGTGCGAGGGCATTGTGCCGCGCTGTCACTTTGAGGATATCACCCGTGCGGATTTTTACGGCTTTGTGCTGCCTTTTGCGGAGAAACTGATGGACATGGCGCGGGACAGCGGCATCCCGGTCAAGGTGCGTGCCTGCGATACGCTGGGGCTTGGCTCGTCCATTCCCGGCGTGGTGCTGCCGCGCAGCGTCCAGCAGATCATGTACGGGCTGACCAACTATTCCGGCGTGCCGTCCGCACAACTGGAATGGCACGGCCACAACGATTTTTACAACGCCGTTCCCAATGCGGTCACCGCGTGGCTGTACGGCTGTGCGTCGGTCAATACGTCGCTGCTCGGCATCGGCGAGCGCACCGGCAATACGCCGCTGGAGGCGATGGTGATCGAATACTGCCAGCTCAAAGGCAACAACGGCGGGATGGATCTGCGCGTGATCACCGATATTGCCCGCCATTTTGAAAATGAGCAGCATTTTGAGATCCCGCCGCGCACGCCGTTTGTTGGGCGCGCCTTCAATGCCACCCGTGCGGGCATCCATGCGGACGGGCTGATGAAGGATGAGGAAATCTATAACATTTTTAACACGACCGATATTCTCGGCCGTCCCCCGATCGTGGTGGTGGATGCCCATTCCGGTGTGGCTGGTATCGCGGCCTGGATCAATACCTATTATGCGCTCAGTCCCGAGGATGCCGTGGATAAGCGCGACCCGGGCATCGCCCGTATCAAGGAGTGGATCGACGCAGAGTACGCCACCGGCCGCACGACGGTCATCGGTGACGCCGAGATGGAGCAGCAGGTCAAAAAGCATATGCACCACCTGCTCACCCTGCGCGAGAGCCGATCGGAATAAGCGCGAAAACCTGCAAAAAACAACCGGCACAGCGATAGCTGCGCCGGTTGTTTGCGTATTCAGTTTAGGCGGCGGCGCAGGAAACTGCCGGGCTCCACCGGCTGCGGGTAGGGGATCCACAGCGGCATAGTCGCGTGGGGAGCCGCCTCCAGCGGCTGGTCGTCCGGATCGTACATTTCCGTGATGGTCCATGTGACCGGCTGCCGGCCGGGCTGCAGGATGGAGACAACATCCCCGCGGCAAAAGCGATTGCGCTGGCTAAGCAGCAGCCGCCCGTTCTGCCAGCCCTCCACGGCGGCGGCAACCTCGTAATGGCGGATATAGCCGCCGCGCTTGGTTTCCTGCGCGGGCTGCCCGAAATAAAAGCCGGTGCCATAGGGACGGTGGCTGACGGTATCCAGCTCCTCTTCCAGCCATGCGGGCGGACGATAATCGGCGGCGCAGCCGGAGGTGCGGTAGCCGTCCATGGCTTGCCGGTAGGCGTTGGTTACAACGGCCACATAATAGGCGGCTTTGGCGCGCCCCTCGATCTTGAAGGAGGAGATGCCGGCCTGTGCGAGAGCGGCCACGTGCGGCAGCATACACAGGTCATTGGCGTTGAACAGATAGGTTCCCTCGGCGTTTTCCTCCACGGTCAGCGGCTGCTCCGGGCGTCCCGGCTCCAGAAGCTGATATTTCCAGCGGCAGGGCTGCGTGCAGCAGCCGTGATTCGCGTCCCGTCCGGTGAGATAGTTGGAGAGCAGACAGCGTCCCGAAAAGGACATGCACATGGCGCCGTGGACGAAGCATTCCAGCTCCAGCGCCGACGGGATGCGGGCGCGAATCTCCGCAATCTCGCTCAGCGGCAGCTCGCGCGCCAGCACCACGCGCGCCGCGCCCATATCGTACAGCATTTGTGCGGTGGCGTAATTGACCACGCCGAATTGCGTGGAAACGTGCAGTTCGCAGCGCGGCGCATACCGTTTCGCCAGCGCCATCACCGCCAGATCGGCCACGATCAGCGCGTCGGCGCCGGTATCCTGTATCATTTCCAGATAAGCGGGCAGCGCATCAATCTCGGCATTGCGCGGCAGAATGTTGCAGGTCACATACACGCGCTTGCCGGCGGTATGCGCCGCTTTTACGGCGTCGCGCAGTCCCTGCTCGTCAAAGTTTGCCGGTGCGGCGCGCATCCCGAAACGCGTTCCCGCCAAGTACACCGCGTCGGCACCGTACTGCAGCGCGGCGGACAGGCACGCGGCGTCCCCTGCGGGCGCCAGAATTTCCGGAATCGTTTGTATATGCATAGCCGTCATGATATGCTCCTTGCCCCGCCTCTTGCCCGCACCGGGTAGGCGGCCTGTTTTTCGGCAACTATTATACGGCATTCCCCGTAAAATTACAAATCCGATTTGTTGTTCTAGAGTAGAAGCAAAATAATGTACATAATTTTAAATGGCAAAATAGGCATTTATACAAATTTTGATTTTTCGGATTTATTTTACTATATCGCTTGCTTTTCTGACGCGAGTAGTGTACTATTAACATATTCACTTTAAAGCGTAACGCTTTAAACGGATAAAGCAAACGACAGAAAAGAAGGGAACCGTATGCCAAAAGAAACCATTATCTGGCTGACTATCGCTGTTTACATTGCCTTTATGCTTGTAGTCGGGCTGCTTTATAACCGACGCTCCAAAAATATGGCCGATTTCACGGTCGGCGGGCGCAACGCGGGCGCATGGGTTTCCGCTCTGTCGTATGGTACGGCCTATTTTTCCGCCGTCATGTTTATCGGCTATGCCGGTGCGACCGGCTGGAAATACGGGATCTGGGGCGTGCTGCCCGGTATCGGCAACGCGGTTTTCGGTTCGTTGTGTGCGTGGCTGGTGCTGGCCCGGCGCACGCGTGAAACCACCCGCCGCCTGAACATCAAATCTATGCCGCAGTTTTTCCATCAGCGGTTTGACAGCCGCGCGATGAAGATTTTTGCCGCGGTCGTGATCTTTCTGTTTTTGATTCCCTATTCGGCTTCCGTATACAAGGGGCTGACCAGCGTTTGCTCGGTGTTGCTCGGCATCGATGAGACCGTGTGCATGGTCGTGATCGCGTTAGCGGCAACCACCATTGTGGTGCTCGGCGGCTACGCGGCGACGCTCAAGGCAGATTTCGTGCAGGGAATCGTGATGCTGGTAGGCGTCAGCGCGCTGATCGTGGCCGTTGTCCGCTGCCGGCAGGTCGGCGGGCTGCAG
>CATWUX010000109.1 GCA_958354085.1 uncultured Oscillospiraceae bacterium
TACCTCCATCACTGTTTTTTCCATGCGGGGATAGCGCAGATCTTCCGCGTCCATAATCGTCAGAATACGGTCTACCGCCATATCCACTTCATCGTTCAACACTACATAATCATAACGGAACGCGCGTGCCAGCTCGCGCTTGGCAACTTCCAACCGTCCGCGGATTTTATCCTCCGTTTCGGTGCCGCGGTCACGCAGGCGGCGTTCCAGCTCCTGCATGGACGGGATCGTAATGAAAATCGACACCAGATCCGCACGGTGATCCATCACTTTTTCCGCGCCTTGCACCTCGATTTCCAGAATTACGTTTTTACCTTCATCCAGCCATTTTTTGATGGAGTCTTCCGGTGTACCGTAATAATTACCGTTATATTCCGCATATTCCAGCAGCTTCTTTTCCTCGATCATGCGCTCGAACTCCGCGCGGGTACGAAAAAAGTAGTGTACCCCTTCGACCTCGCCGGGACGCGGCTCACGCGTTGTCACCGAAACAGACAAAACCGTATCCGGGCGCTTCTGGAGCAGGCTTTTGATAATCGTCCCCTTACCGGAACCGGATGGGCCGGAAAGAACGATCAGCATACCGCTCTTACTCATCGTCTTCCAGCTCCTCCTCGTCATCCTCGTCGCGATCGTTCAGGCGATTCGCCACAGTTTCCGGCTGCACGGCCGACAGGATCACGTGATCGCTGTCGGTAACCAGTACGGCGCGCGTACGGCGGCCGTATGTCGCATCAATCAGCGTGCCGCGGTCTTTGGCATCCTGAATAATACGTTTGATAGGCGCGGATTCGGGGCTGACGATCGCAACCAAGCGGTTCGCAGACACCATGTTTCCAAATCCGATATTGATCAGTTTCATATATCTTTCCAACCCTTTCTACTTTAACAATTTCGCGGGTTATTCGATGTTTTGAATCTGCTCGCGGATTTTCTCGATTTCTGCCTTAACATCCACGACCACACGTGCGAGCTGCACGTCCTGTGATTTGGAGCCGATCGTATTGGTCTCGCGGTTGATCTCCTGCACCAGAAAATCCAGCTTACGTCCCACCGCCTCGTCGCTCTCCAGCATATGCTCCAGCTGCTCTAGATGGCTGCGCAGACGGACCGTTTCCTCAGCGACCGCGATTTTATCCGCAAACAGCGCCGCCTCCGTCAGCAGGCGCTGCTCATCCACGCAAGCTGTGGAAAGCAGCTCTTTCATACGCGCCTGCACCTTTTCCATGTGCTCCTGCACCGTCTGGGGCGAGCGTTCTTCCACGAAAGCGACCGCCTCCAAAATCGAACGGCTCCGACCGAGGATATCTTCTTTCATACGCGCGCCCTCGCGCTCCCGCATCTGTATAAAACGCTCCAGCGCCTGATCGGTCACGGCACGCACGGCCTCCCAAATGGCGTCCTCATCCTCCGGCGCCTTGCGCACCGTCAAAATATCCGGATAGCGTGTCAGCGACATCGCCGTGACATCCTCACGCAAACCGTAGCGCTCGGATAAATCGTGCAGAGCTTTCAGGTATCCCTCAGCCAGCGCATAGTTCACCGCCACTTCACTGCCCGGCGCATCGGTAGTCTCAATCCAGACATATACATCGACCTTGCCGCGTGAAATCGCCGCCTGCAAATAGGATTTCAGCTTATCATCCAAAAAGCCATAGGCGCGCGGCAAACGGGAAGAATACTCAAAATAGCGGTGATTCACAGACTTCACTTCCACGGTGATGTCCATACCGTCGCGATTTTCCTGAAACCGACCATAACCGGTCATGCTTCGTATCATATTTGTGCCAGCCTTTCTTTCCTGTTTTTATATAAAAACAACCTACCGGTAGTATAGGGTAAAAACAGCTTGAAGTTACACCCTTACCGATTATTTTACCAGAATTACGCAGTATTTGCAATCGCAATCCGCGATTTTTGCATGGTGAAAATGCCGATATTTTCCCACATGACGAACAAAAGCCCCAAAAAGGGGCTTTTGTTTATAGATTTTGTACGATTTTCCTGTCATCCGATCGATCAAACCGGATGTACTTTGTTTTCCACATCGAGATGCTGTCCATCGATGTTGTACTTTTTGTTGCGGCGTTTTTCAAAGAATTTGACCGCTACCTGTCCAAACTGCGCATAGGTGAGGACGTCCTCCTCCTGCTCATACCATTCGGCACACTCTTTGCGCATTTTCTCCAGCTCCGGCTCCAATCTGTCGGCCGGACGGCAGGTAATCTGCTCTTCATCGCCAATGATTTTCTTCACAAACTCCGGATCGATCGGCACCGGCGTAGAGCCGTATTCCCCGCGAACCAGACCTTTGAATTCTTTGGTGACCATTTTATAGCGCTCACCGCCGATGACGTTAAACACCGCCTGCGTACCCACAATCTGAGAGGAAGGCGTAACCAGCGGCGGATAACCGGCGTCCTTACGCACGCGCGGCACTTCCTGCAACACTTCTTCCAGCTTATCTTCCTTGCCCGCCTGCTTAAGCTGGCTGACGAGGTTGGACAGCATACCGCCCGGCACCTGATAAATCAAGGCGTTGGTATCCACTTCCAGCATTTTCGGGTTCAGCAGACCGCTGTCCATATATTTTTTACGCAGCCCCTGGAAATGACGGCTGACCTCGTTGAGCTTCACCAGATCGAGACCGGTGTCATACGGCGTACCGGCCAGTGCGGCGACCATGGACTCGGTTGCCGGGTGCGAGGTTCCCATCGCCAGCGGAGACAGCGCGGTATCCACAATATCCGCTCCGGCTTCGATCGCCTTCATCAGCACCATGTCCGCGATGCCCGCCGTAAAGTGCGAATGAATCTGAATCGGGATTTTCACGGTCTCTTTCAAAGCCTTAACCAAGTCATAGGTCTCGTAAGGCACAAGCAGACCCGCCATGTCCTTCAGGCAGATCGAATCCGCACCGGTTTCCTCCAACGCCTTCGCATATTTGACAAAATAGTCAATATTATGCACAGGGCTGGTGGTATAGGAGATCGCGACCTGCACATGGGCGCCTGCCTCCGCGCGGGCAGCCTTGATCGAGGTCTCGAGATTGCGGATATCATTCAACGCATCAAAAATACGAATAACATCGATGCCGTTTGCCACAGATTTTTGCACGAAATACTGCACAATATCGTCCGCATAATGACGGTAGCCCAGCATATTCTGACCGCGAAACAGCATTTGCAACGGCGTCTTGGGCATATGCTTTTTCAAAGTACGCAAGCGCTCCCACGGATCTTCATCCAGAAAACGCAGGCAGGAGTCAAAGGTAGCACCGCCCCAGCACTCCAGAGAATGGAAACCAATATTATCCAACTGCTCCAACGCGGGCAGCATATCCTCAGTGGTCATACGGGTAGCGATCAGCGACTGATGTGCGTCACGCAGGATCGTTTCGGTAATTCCGACCTTCGCCAATTCTATCATTCCTTTCTGTAACGGAAAACTCTCCGGTGGATTAGTTCAGGGAAACCAGAGCCTTACCGGAATCCACGCTGTCGCCCTTGTTCACATGAACGCCGGCAATCACGCCGTCGCGGGGAGACATGATTTCATTTTCCATTTTCATCGCTTCCAGAATCAGCAAGACCTGCCCTTTGGTCACCGTATCGCCGGCGCTGACCATCACATTCATGATCGTACCGGGCATGGGAGCGTTAATGACTTCGGCTCCGGCAGCCGCAGCAGGGGCAGCAGGCGCGGCGGGTGCCGCAGCAGGAGCAGGAGCCGCAGCAGGAGCCGCAGCCGGTGCCGGAGCGGCAACGGGAGCCGCCGCCACAGGAGCGGGTGCGCCGGCGCCAATCTCTTCTACTTGTACGTCATAAGCATTGCCATTTACCGTAATATTAAATCTTTTCATGGGAAAACAGTCCTTTCTTTCTTCTGAATCGGCGGATTCTACAAACCTTACAGCTGGATATTGGAATGTTTCTTGGGCAGACGGGACACGCGTTTGCCGGACAGCATATCCAGCATGGCGATCAGCTTGGACTTGGTCTCAGCGGGCTCCACAACATCGGTTACAAAACCGGCCGCAGCCGCAGACAGCGGCGAGCATTCGGTCTGGGCATATTCCTCTACCAGTTTGGCGCGCTCAGTAGTCGGATCGGTCATTTTCGCAAGGCGATCCTGCCACAGAATATGAATGGCGGTTTCGGGCGCAAGCGGCGAAATCACCGCTGTCGGCCAAGCGAGGACGGCATCCGCGCCCGCTTTTTTACCGGCGACCGCAATATAAACCGGGCCGTATGCTTTTCCGACGATCACGCTGATTTTGGCGGTGGTTGCCTCCGCATACGCTTGCGACAGCTTGGCGGCGCTCTTGAGACACTGGAAGCCGGCGGCGTCCACAAACGTCAGCACCGGAATGGAAAAGCTGTCGCATAGCCGCACAAAGCGGGCGGCGCGCGAAGCGCTGCCTCCGCAAACTTTATCGCCTTTCAGAGCAACCAAACCGCAGGCCGTGCCGCCGACGCGGGCAAACGCCATGGATACGCAGGAGCTTTCCTTGCCGATGTTCACAATGGTATCGGCATCCGCAACGGCTTCCAACACGTTTTCGATCGAATCGCAAGCCGCCATGGCTGCTCCGTCAAATTCATATGCGACCGGCACGGCAAGGTTATTGGACGGCAGATATGCCAGCAGCTCACGCGCTTTGGCAAGCGCCGCCTGTGCGTCCTCGACAACGATATCCGCGCTTGCGTTGTCATCGCCGACATTCAGATAATAGTCCGCCTCTTTGGCAGCCACAACGATATCCGCTGTTGCGGCGATCAAAGCAGCCGTACCGACACACGCGCCCGTGATAACGGCGATTTGCGGAACGACGCCGGAAAGAGCATTGGATTGCAGCAGAATTTCCGCAATCGCATCCATCGCATCAAGACCCTCAGCCAGCTTTGCACCGTCACTGTCAAAAATGCCGACAACCGGTGCGCCGTTTTGGGCAGCCAGCTCATAGACTTTGCAAATCTTGGCGGCTTGCGCCTTGCCGACAGCGCCACGGCATACCTCATGATCCTGCGCGTACGCATACACGGGCGCGCCGTCTACCATACCGTAACCGGCTACAGCCTCAGCAGGTTTGTCGCCATCGCAGGCCAAACGGTCGATTTCGACAAAGGTTCCCTCATCGAAAAACTGCTGAAGCTGCTTGCGTGCCGGTGAATTTTCAAGGGCGGAAACAGCATCGGCCAGTTTCTGAAGCGGATTCTGCATATTCATTTCCCTACCTCCATGCGCCAGAGCGCAAATTTGAATTTCCCGCATCGGGGTTTACGGGGATGGTTTTGGTCGCTGCGGCAGCAGAAAAATTCTATCAGTCGCATATAACGCAAATTAGATTTATTATATTCTATTTTTCAAAAAAAAACAAGAACTTTCTTATTTCGCGCAGCAGGAATGGTTAAAAAATTCACGAATCAAAATGCGGAAACAATTGTCAGTTTTGACGAATCTTAGGCGTGAAAGTAAAGGGAACAACGCTTCTTCGCCGCAAGACGCCGTTTCTGCGCCGTTGGACAGGGCCGCATTCAGCGCCGCACGCACTAATCCCTCCAGCAACATCTCGTCGGGGGCTTGTCCGCGCAGCAAAACACATTCCGTACCGGTCACCCGATACAGAATGTACCCAATTTCTGTTACCCTATCCCGCATAACCAGACCGGACACGGGCGGTTCTATATTGTTTTGCACGCACAATCGATGTAAGGCCGCCTCATCCGCGGCGACGATTGCCAGCATCGGCGCCATTCCTCCCATGCTTAATATACGCGGCGGCGATCTTTTTCTCTACCTGCGACGCCTGCAGCAGCATCTTGACCTCTTTAGGATCCAGATGTCGCCATTTTCCCGGAGCCAGCATACCCAGCTTCACCCCGCCGATCGTTGTACGGCGCAGACGGACAACCTCCAGCCCGAGCTGTTCACACATCCGACGAATCTGCCGGTTGCGTCCTTCGTACAGCACAACCTCCACCACCGTGCGTCCCGGCTCTTTGCTGACGACATACAGCTCTGCCGGCGCGGTTTTCTGCCCGTCCAGTACAATGCCTTCCTGAAAAGCCAGCATCTGCTCATCGGTAATATCCGAATGCAGCGTCACCCGGTACCGTTTGGCAACATGCGAAGCCGGATGGATAATCGCGTTGGCAAAATCTCCGTCGTTGGTGAGCAACAGCAGCCCCTCGGAATCGCGATCGAGACGCCCGACCGGGAACACGCGCACCCCGACGTCCTTTACCAGTTCCGCCACGCATTTGCGCCCTTTTTCATCGCTGAGCGTCGTAATGTAGCCGCGCGGCTTGTGCAGCATGATGTATACCGGCATTTCCGCTTTTCCTATCCGTTTGCCGGACACGGTTACGATATCCTTATGCGAATCGACCTTATCGCCCAACTTGGCAACATGTCCGTTCACCTTGACTTTTCCCTGTTCAATCAATTCTTCCGCTTTTCGACGGGACGCAATGCCCCGTTCCGACAACAGCTTTTGTAAACGTATTTCCGCCATTTTCCGATTCCTGTCCTTTCTATTCCTACCACAGCAGCTCCCGCAGCATCCGGCAAAACAACCGCCACACCTGCTGCGGATACCCCGCGACCGGCAGCGCCTCGATGCGGTATGCCGCCTGCAGCGGTACGACACACAGCTCGTTCCCGTCCAGCCAATAACGCACGTACCCGATCGTCTCCCCCGCTTCCACCGGCGCCAGCACAAATCGCGGCAATTCCACCGTCATCGTCACGTTGGGGCTGCTTCCCTTCGGCACTATCGCCGGTTCGGGCGTTTCCATGCGCAGCGGCAGCCAGCCGGTTTCCCCGTTGGACACCGGCACCTGTGGCAGCACCGGTGTCGGCAACGTACACGCCTCTACCAGTTCAAAGCCGTACTCGTACAGCTTGATATGATCGTTCCAATAGTCACCGCCGTTGAGTGTAGCGACAACCAGCGTTACGCCGTCTTTTTGGGCGGCCGATACCAGACACCGCCCTGATTTTTTGGTGAAACCGGTTTTTAGACCAATACAGTGCGAATACAGCGACAGCAAACGGTTATGGTTACTGATCGTTGCTTTGCGCTTTGGATCGCCCAATTCAATTGTGGCCGTTTTTAATGCACAAATCGAAGCCAGCGTCGGGTTGCGCAGCACCGCTGCGCCAAGCAGCGCCATGTCATAGGCGCTTGCGGCATGGTCATCCGCGTCCAGCCCGGACGGCGTGACAAAGTGAGATTCGCGCATTTCCAGCTCCTGCGCCCGCTGATTCATTTTCTCCGCAAACGCAGGCAGAGAACCGGATACGGTCAGCGCGATCGTATTCGCCGCGTCATTGCCTGAGGACAGCAGCAACCCGGTCAGCAGATCATGCATGGAGATCTTGTCGCCCGCATGCAGCCCCATGGAGGAGCCCTCCACCGTCACCGCTTCCTTGGTCGCCGTAATTTCGCGGGACATTTCCACATTTTCGGCGCCGATCAGGGCGGTCATCAGCTTGGTTGTGCTTGCCATAGCACGCGGTGTATGGGCATCCTTCTCATACAACACCCGCCCTGTCTGCGGCTCATACACGACCGCCGACAGCGACGAAAGCGATATCGTTTCCGCGCGCACCCATACCGGGCATCCAAAAAACAAAAGGCAAACCGCCACCAGCCATCCGATTC
>CATWUX010000110.1 GCA_958354085.1 uncultured Oscillospiraceae bacterium
GAAGAGGTGCATGCGCCGGACAATCACATTCACATCGTCAATTTTGGCGGCGATTTCAGCGTCAATAAGCTGTTTCAGGAGGATGAGGAGCGGTATTACCGTGAGGTAAGAGAAATTGAAAAATCGCTGCATATTCCGCCGGAAGCGGGCAGAGTCAACGCTTTTGAATACGCTTCCTCTGTCTGGATTTATGAGCATATCCGGCAGGGCAACGGACTGTCCATCTTTGCGCATCCCTATTGGACGGTGGATGCCTATCATGTCAGCGAGGATATGACCCGCTATCAGTTTAAAAACGGGATTTTTGACGCCTTTGAATTGATCGGCGGCCTGTTTCCAAAGGAAAACAATCTGCAGGTGTCGCTGTATATGGATATTCTTTCCCGGGGTGAAAGCCATGCGGCGGTGGTGGGCAGCAGCGATTCCCACGGCACTACGCCGGAACCCTTTGAGGGCAGCTGGTATAACAATCCGGTGGATAATCCCCACGGTTTTAACGAGTTCCAGACCATTGTGTTCGCTCCTGCCAACGAAAAGCAGGCGCTGGTGGACGCGGTAAAGGCGCACTACTCCGTCGCCGTAGAAAAATATACGCAGGATACCTACCCCCGCGTATATGGGGAACATCGGCTGGTCAGTTATGCTCTGTTCCTTTTGTCCGAATACTTCCCGCTCCACGACGAGCTTTGCTACGAAGAAGGACGGCTGATGAAAGCGTTGGTGGCCGAAAGCGAACCGGATGCGGAGGAGCGGCTGGCGGCCTTGTCCGGCCGGGTGCCCCAATATCAACGCGCCTGCTTTGGTGTGCCGGTGGAGGGTTAAAGTTATGACAAATTGGAAACCGTTGGGCGATAACGCGGCGCTGCTCCCTTCTGAGGGGCAGGCAAAAAGAATGCGCAATATCGCTTATCTGATGAAGCTCAAAGAGGACAATCTGCTGTTCCCCTATCGGTGGCAGGCGGGACTTACCGGCAGCATCAATACCAAGCTGGAGGGCTTGCATGGCGGTTGGGATTCGCAGACCAGCCATATTCGCGGTACCTTTACCGCTCACTGGATCAGCGCAGCCGCTTATACCGTTCGGGAGCAGGAGGATCGGCGGTTGCGGGCCAAGCTGGAATACGTGGTGGCGGAAATCCGCCGCTGTCAGTTGGAATCCGGCGACGGCTGGTGCTTCCCGATTCCGCCTACCTATATCACCGGCGTGCGCAGCGGCCGCTATTTTTGGGCGCCGCTGTACGTTTGCCACAAGGTGCTGATGGGGATGCTGGACGCGTGGAGGATGGCCGGTATCGAGGAGGCCGCCGCCGTGATACGGGATGCCGCCGGATGGTTTGAGACTTTCGCCGCCGAAACTCCGCGCGAACAGCTGTCGGACATGATGGATCGGCAGGAAACCGGCGGCTTGATGGAGCTTTGGGCGGATCTGTACGGCTATACCGGTGAGGAACGGTATGCCAGGCTGATGCGTCTGTATGAGCGTCCCCGCCTGTTTGATCCGCTGCTGCGGGGCGAGGATATCCTGACCAATATGCACGCGAATACGACCATTCCCGAAATCCACGGCGCGGCACGGGCGTATGAGGTGACCGGCGAGGAACGGTACCGGAAGATCGTGGAGGAATACTGGCGGTTGGCGGTGACCGACCGGGGACAATTTGCGACCGGCGGTCAGACCAGCGGCGAAGTGTGGACGCCGAAGAACCGGCACGCCAATCGTCTGGGAGATCAAACCCAGGAGCACTGCGTGGTATACAACATGATCCGGCTGGCGGATTATCTGTTCCGCTGGACCGGTGAGCGGGAATACGCCGATTATATCGAGCGCAATATTTGGAACGGTCTGTTTGCGCAAGGACATTGGGAAGGCCGGGCTTTGGATCAGTGCGCCGAACCGTATGAACCCGACCGGGGACTGATCGCGTATTATCTGCCGCTTCAGGCGGGCGCCCACAAAACTTGGGGATCGGAGACGGAACACTGCTGGTGCTGTCACTGCACCCTGATGCAGGCGCATTCCCGCTTACGGGAATGGGTGTTTTATCAGCAGGCGGATCATTTGCGTATCGCCCAGTATCAGCCTTGCCGGGTAACGCTACGCGTCGGCGAAACCGACGTAACGGTGGAGCAGACGGAAACGGATCTGGGCGGAAGCTGCGGTACGTTGAATCAAACGGCGCTGGAGGGCGAGGAACGGCCGATGTTCTGGTCCTTTGACTATACCGTTGCCGCGGATCAGCCGGTGGAACTGACATTGGAATTCCGGATGCCCTGGTGGCTGGCGGGAGAGCCGGTTTGCTGGAAGAACGGAGAAACAGTTTCGCTGACGCCGGCCTACGGCTGGGCATCTCTGCGGGTTGCGGCCGGCGATCGGATCCGGCTGCGTCTGCCGAAAAAACTGCATTGCTGGCCGCTGCCGGATGAACCAGACACGGTGGCGTTTCTGGACGGCCCGGTGGTGCTGGCCGGCTTGGTTGGGGAGGAACGGATGCTATTCGGGGATCCGAAGCATCCGGAGGAATTCCTAAAGCCGTCCAATGAGCGGGTCTGGTCTTTGTGGACTCAAGAATATCGCACCTTTAATCAGCCGCGCGGCTTCTATTTCAAGCCGCTGTATCAGATCGGCAAGGAAACCTATACCGTGTATTTTCCCGTGCGGCCCTATCCGTTCTTGGATGGTCATCGGCCGCCGTGTAAGGAGTAAGTATGGATTATCAGGCACATAATCAAGAGGTTCGGGAGATCTGGGAGAGCTTTCGCGCCGGGACTCCCGTCCGGATGCCGGTAATCGTCGGCGTATCCGACCGATATTACGTCCTGAACCCCGCCACGAACCCCCAAGGCATTTCGTTCCGGGAATACAGTCAGGATCCCGACATGATGTTTCGGTTGCAGTGCGGCTTTGAGCCGTACTACCGTACCATGATCCCGGGTGATCATGAAATGGGGCCGCCGGAGGAAGGCTGGAACGTCAATCTGGATTTTCAGAATTATTACGAGGCGGCTTGGTTGGGCGCGGAGGTGGCTTTTCCCGAAAACGAGGTGCCGTATACGCTGCCGCTTCTGAGAGAAGACAACAAAAACGAGCTGTTTGAAAAGGGGATCCCGGATCCCTTTGGCGGCTTTATGTCCACGGTTCGCCGCTTTCACGAGCGTTTTACCGTCCTTGCCCGGGATACGGAGATCGAAGGGTTACCGATCCATCACATCGGTATGCCGTTTTTGTGGACAGACGGCATGTTCACTTTGGCCTGCGAGCTGCGGGGAGCAGCGCAGGCCTGCGTGGATATGCTGGAATGTCCGGATTATTTTCATCAGTTGATGGATTATCTGACCGAGGCCACCGTACAGAGGCTCAAGGCTTGGCGGCGGTATGCGGGAGAACCGGAGGTGTCGCCCTATTTCGGCTTTGCCGATGACAGCATCCAGCTGATTAGTACCGAGATGTATCAGGAATTCGTGCTGCCCTATCACAAACGGCTGAGGATGGCACTGAGCACAGGGGAGGAGCCGGGCTTTTGCCACCTGTGCGGCAACGCCACGCGGCACTATCCGCTGATCCAGCGGGAACTGAACATCGGCACCTTCGATACCGGATTCCCCGTGGAGCACGCGGCGCTGATCCGGCAGCTGCGTCCGGAAACGGTCGTGCAGGGCGGTGTACCGGCGGAGCTGGTGCTGCGGGGCACGCCGGAAGAAATCCGGGCCGCCTCCCGGAAGGTTATTGAATCCGTAAAGCCCGTGTCGAAGCATTTTGTGTTTCGGGAGGGCAACGATATCCCACCGGGCACGCCGCTGGAAAATATGTGGGCCCTGTATGAGGCGGGGCGGGAATTCGGTCATTTTGGATAAAGGAGCGCAGGCTTTATGAATATGACGCCCAAACAGCGGCTGATTGCCGCCTTGGAGCACCGGCCTACCGACCGTTTGCCGGTCACCACCCATCATTTGATGACGTATTATCTGGAAAAATATGAAAACGGTATGGAGCCTTTGGCCTATCATAAAGCCATGGGCTTCGATCCCATTGTATGGCCGCAGAGGTTTTTGATCGATCAGACGGCGGGGGAATATCTGGAGCCTGTGAAAGGGCTGTTGTGTACGCCGGATTGGCGGATTGAGGTGGAGGAGCTTTCCGACCCGCAATACCGCACCTTCCGCTATACCATGCATACGCCGAAGGGCGACCTGTCCACCGTGCTGCAGGAAAACCAGTTCACTTCTTGGGTGAAGGAACATCTGATCAAAGATAAGCGGGACATGGAGTTGATCGAGCGCTACGCTCCGCGCTATCACTGCGATAAAGAAGCCATCAACCGCATCGCCGATGAGGTCGGGGAGGAGGCGCTGGTGCGCGGTTCGGTGGTCAGCTTTGCACCCTTTGGACAGCCGGGCTGTTTTCAGGATTTGGCTTGTCTGTTTGGCATTCAGGAGCTGATACTGGAATGTTTTGACGATCCGGAATGGGTGAAATACGCCTGCGGCGTGCTGCAGGAAGGGAAAAAGGAATATATTCGCTCTCTTGAGGGCGTGCGATATGATCTGATCGAACTGGGCGGCGGCGATGCCTCCTCCACGGTGATATCTCCGGCCATGCTGCGGGAGTTTGTTATCCCCTTTGATCAGCCGCTGATCCAACTGCTTCATCAATGCGGCCAGCGGGTGACCTATCATACCTGCGGCGGCATGATGCCGATTCTGGAGGATTTGGCGGGGATGGGCGCCGATGCGCTGGAAACCTTCACCCCGCCGGCCATGGGCGCCGATGTGGATCTGGCTGAGGCGAAGCGCCGGATCGGCGATAAGGTGTGCATGATCGGCGGTTTTGATCAGGGACACTATTTTGTGAACTGTTCGGAAGAGGATACCCGAGAAGCGGTTCGCCGGTGCTTTGAAGCAGCCGGAGCGGGCGGCGGCTATATCCTGTGCCCCTCCGATCATTTTTTCGACGGCGAGCATCGCCTGGTAAAAGCGTTTGTAGAGGAAGCGCATCGCTGCCTCTATCCTGCCGTGGATTGTCCGTGCCCTTACACGGAATGTGAAAATCACGGCCATTGTGAAGTATGCCGGCAGCATCATGCGGATGAGGGCGTCAAGCCGCCCTATTGCCAGAGGTAAGGAAGCGCGTGTCCATGAACGAAACCAAGCTAACGGCCAGATCCACCATCCGGCTTTTGTCGCTGCTTTGCAGCGCCGTGTATTTTTCCAACTATATGGCGCGCCTCACCTTCTCCACCGTGGTGGCGGAAATCGTACTGTCGGAAAACATGACGAAAACCGCCGTTTCCTGGGTGGTGATGATCCAGCAGATCACCTACTGCTCCGGACAACTGCTCAGCGGTGTGCTGGGCGACCGGTGGAATCCCCGCCGGATGATCACCGGCGGTTTGCTGGTCGGCGCGCTAACCAATATTCTCATGCCGTTGATCCATTCCACGTCACTGATGGTGGTGATATGGGGCTGCAACGGTCTGGCTTTGGCTATGATCTGGCCGCCGATGGTGAAGATCCTGACCAACCTGCTGCAGATCGGCGATTTCCAGCGGGTATCGGTGCAGGTGTCCATCGCCAGCATGGCGGCCTCGATGGCGATCTATTTGATCGCGCCGCTGGGGATCCTGCTGGGCAGCTGGCGGTATGTGTTCTATTTTTCGGCGCTGCTGACGGCAGTTGTCGCCATCATCTGGAATATATGGCTCCCCCGGCTGGAACGGCGGGCGGTGGCGGTTCCTGCCGAGGGAACAATCCGGCAGGATGCGGCGATGGGATCGGCCTGGAAGCTGTTGCTGTCAGCGGAGCTGATCTGCATCATGCTGGCCATCGTCTTTCAGGGAGCTTTGCGCGACGGCGTCATCACTTGGGTTCCCACCTATCTGGTGGACACCTTCGGCTTGAACACTTCACTTTCCATCTTCAGCTCGGTAGTCTTGCCCCTGTTTAATATCGCCAGTTATTGGTTGGTATCGGTGATTTACCGCCGCTGGCTGCGCAATGAACTGGCCTTTTCCGCGATGCTGTTCGGCGGCAGTGCGCTGGCGGCGCTGATTCTCGGGCTTTTGCCCATCCGCGGGCCGTTGACGGCGGTGCTGCTGGCGGCGGTGGTGACGGCCTGTTCCAATGGCGTCAATTTGCTGCTGATTTGTATGGTGCCGGCACGTCTGGCGCGTTTCGGTCGTGCTTCCACCGTGTCGGGGACGCTGAACACCTGCACGCACCTCGGCAGCGCGCTGTCCGCTTACGGCATCGCGGCTTTGGCGGAACGGTGCGGGTGGCAGATGACGATTTTATCCTGGGCGTTGATGGCGGTGGCGGGATTGACCGCCTGTGTCGCGGGCATGCGCCGTTGGAAAAGCTACTGTCAGGATACCGTTTCGGCGGAGAAACCATAGGGAGGAATCGCTCATGAGTCATCTGGCTGCCGCGCTTTATCGGCTGAGCCCGTCGTCGGGCAACAGTTTTACTTCGCCCTATCCGACGTATATCGAGGAGCGTCCTCTTTATTGGCAGTCCCGCCTTTTTGCGCAGATGCAGTTTCTGGCGGAGATTTCACAGCTGGAGAATGGACGCTATGACGCGGCTTTGCTGCCGATTGTGCGGGAGGCGGCGGACAGATACCGGGCAAACGGGTATGTTTCCCGACAGGATTGTCTGGAAATGGAGCAGGAAACGCTGAAAATCGGGATACCGGTCAAGGATTACCGGGTGATCTGCGTTGGCCATGCCCACATGGACATGAATTGGACCTGGGGCTATGACGAGACGGTGCAGGTGGTGCTGGATACCCTGTCTACCGTGCTGACTTTGATGCGGGAATATCCGGATTTCAAGTTCAGCCAATCGCAGGCTTCGGTCTATCGGATTGCGGAGGAATTCGGCCCGCCGTCTTTGCTGGACGAGCTGCGCCGCCGCGTGCAGGAGGGGCGGCTGGAAGTCACCGCTTCCACGTGGGTGGAGGCGGATAAGAATATGCCCGGCACCGAAAGTCAGGTGCGCCAGCTTTTGTACGCCAAGCGGTATCTTTCCCGGCTGCTGCCGGTGAAGGAAGACGATATATGCATCGACTTTGAGCCGGACACCTTCGGTCACTCGCTTCACATTCCCGAGATCCTCGCGGATGCGGGAATTCGCTATTACTATTTCAACCGCGGCTGGACGCAGCCGGCTATTTCCAGATGGTGTTCCCCGTCCGGCGCGCAGGTGCTGTCTTATCTGGACTCCGCTTTTTACAGCGCCATTGTCGATCATCGCTTTTTGACGGGCAAGGTATCCGACTGCGCGGCTTCCGGCCAGAAAACCATGCTGAAGCTCTACGGCGTGGGAGACCATGGCGGCGGGCCGACGCGGCGGGATCTGGATCGGATTCAGGATCGCATGAACTGGCCGCTGTATCCGCAGCTGCGGTTCGGTACGCTGCGGGAATTTTATGAAATACTGGATCAAGAGGGCCGTGAAATTCCCGTTTTGTGCGGCGAGCGCAATCCGGTCTATACCGGCTGCTACACCAGCCAGACCCGAATCAAA
>CATWUX010000111.1 GCA_958354085.1 uncultured Oscillospiraceae bacterium
CCGCCGATAAACTTCGGGCGGGTACGCGCGCACAATATCGGCGCCTCCCCTATTTTGGTTACAGACAAACGTACCGGTACGGCGACCGGCGCCAGATGCATCCCAATCAAGGTGCCGCCGATGTCTATACCGGCTTTGGCACGCACAAACTCCACCGCTATCGGATCGGCCATACGGCCGTATACGGCCGTAGCAAAAGATCCTCCCGCTTTCGGCTGCGGAAACACATTCACTTCATCCAACCCATAGCGTTCGGCGGCTGTCCGTTCCAAAATTAACGCACGATTCAGATGTTCACAGCATTGGGCGGCCAAATAAAATCCGTGTTCCTGCATCACCGGCCAAATGCCCTCCACAATAGCGGCGGCTATCTCCATGTTGGAACAGGAGCCGATTTTCCGTCCCGCAACTTCACTGGTGGAACAGCCGACCACCAGCAAATCACCGGCACGCAATCGGGCCGCCTCTGTGAGCTCGGTAACTGCCTGCCGCGTTTGTTCCGTAATGGATCTTAAATCTTCCATCTTTTCCACCCCTTGTATATTGTTTGTAAAATTCCTTAAGAATTTAAAAAGCGCTTGTTTTTCCGGGAAAAATATTCTACTATAAAAGCAAACCAGCAGAAGGGGCGTAATCGGCTATGCTTTCCGCAAACGATCAGGCGTACTTTTGGGAGTGCGCCAAGGATATTTTGGCATCGGAAGATGTACAGCGTATGAAAACTTTTATACAGCACGGGAATGTATCCTGCTATGAACACAGCTTATGCGTGGCTTATGGAAGCTTTTGCCTTTGCCGGCGTTTGCACCTTCGGGTGGATACCCGCAGTCTGATCCGCGGGGCTTTGCTGCACGACTTTTTTCTCTATGACTGGCATACCAATGGCATGAAAAACGGGCTGCACGGGTTTACGCACCCCAAAACCGCTCTGCGAAATGCGCAGAAGCAATTTTGCCTGAATAAGAAGGAACAAGATATCATCGTCAAGCATATGTGGCCGCTGACCGTAATTCCCCCGCGCTGTAAAGAAGGCTACATTGTCTGCCTGCTGGATAAATATTGCTCCGTGCGGGAAACCTTCCGTTGTGCCAAGCTGGTAAGGGCCTGACACTTACGGAGTGCGGCGTATCTCCAGCGCGCCGCTTTGCAGCACCCGCTGCATCTCCTGCATTGTTCTCACATCCGCGTCAATCAGGATGCCTCCCCGTGCCAGATCCTCTTGTTCATGAAAATCCGAGCCGCTGACCGTGCCGAGCCCGAAGCGTGCTGCCCACGCGGCGGCTATTTCATTGCGGGAATCGTGGCGTTTGTTTCCGTTATAGATCTCCACACCATCCAATAAACGCGGATCCATGACCGTCATGCCATTGCGAAACGGATGCGCCTGATAAATCAAAATTCCGTTTTCATCCGCCAGACGCCGAACCTCCCGCAGCGGAAGCTGCAGCAATTCCGGATGCGCGCGGAGAAAAGACTCCGTCACACCGTAAAGCAGATAATCGTTGGAATTTTCCGTCAGACAAAGCTCCGCGCCAAACAGCACCTGCAACCGGCCGGCAGCCGCTTCCTTTGCCGCGCGCCATCCGGAGCAGAAAAAGTCCACCCATGTATTCCAATCGTCTTTCGGCGCTTTTTGTTGGCCGTAATAGCTGAAATGATCGGTAATAATCACGCCGCTATACCCCTGCGCAATATAACTTTCCGCCAATTCGCGCGCCGAAACGCTCCCGCACGGGCTGACCTCGCTCGTGTGCGCATGCATTTCCCATAAATTTGTTTTCAAAATTCATTTCGCCTCTTTTTGCTTTTTAGAACAGTGCTTTTATTGTACCATAATTTCTCACAAGAATCCAGTCAATAAAAAGTCCTCTTGAGGGAAATTAAAATAGCAATGCCCGTTTTAACCACGGCATTGCTATTTTAATTGAATTATAATGCGCGTATCCGCTCGCTCCATGCCGGCATCGCCGGTCAGCACGGCCAGCATGCTGCGATAGACAATCGTCGGATCGTTCAAAAAATTCTCTTTGATCAGCTCCGCCTGCAATTCATCCGCCACCCGCAGCGTCACCGACATCAGCGGTTCCTGCGAATCGTTCATCGTACAGGTGACGGCAACCCCGTGCTCCAGCCGCTCGATCGTGACGGAATTCTCGCGTTCCCGCCGAATACGCGTCAGCATTTGTAAGGCGGCTTTAACCGAACGCTCCCGCAGGGTATACGGAATCATACCGGACAGTGTCGCTGCGATCTGTTCGCCGGTCTCGGTCAGCGAAACGGTGTCGTTTTTCCCGGCAACCAGATTATTCAACCGCACCAATTCATCAATGGCTGCACCGGTTTCAAAGAAATTCGCCATGCCGTTTCCGGAAAGCAGCTCCATAATCGCCTGACGGCTCATCGGCTCTCCGACGCCTTTGAGCATATAACAGATCAATATTTTGATTTCGTAGCTGGAATACAGCCCGCCGGGCTCCACACCCGCAGAAAAAGCATCGTGAATCATGACTTCCTCCGATGATCAGTGACTGGGCAAACAGAAAAAACCATTTTCCACTATATCATATTTTCAATAAAAAAGGAAGAGCAAAACTGCACAAGCTTTTTGGATATACAGCCTTGCTTTTTTTCATGGAAAATGTCAATTTTTGTCTTGACATTTCCGGTGTAAAAATGGTATCTTTAACAAAGTAAAATTGAGGAGGGCGAAGAATGAATATTTTCTCAAAAATCAATCAATTCCTTTTCCCCGGCTCAAAAGAGTACCCGAAGGTTGGCGCAGGCAAGATGGTCGTGTTGGGATTTCAGCACGCTTTCGCAATGTCCTGCGCCACTATTTTAGTACCGCTTTTGACCGATCTGGACGTGGGCGTGGCCTTATTGGCCGCCGGCCTTGGAACCATTTTGTTCCACCTTTGCACCGGCGGTCGTATGCCGACGTTCCTGGGCAGCTCGTTTGCGTTTATCGCCGCGCTGCAATTAGTCATTGACGGGAACAAAGCCAACATTCCCAAAGCGATGGGCGGTATTATTGTTGCCGGTCTGTTTTATGTTCTGCTGTCGCTGCTCATCAAGCTGTTCGGCAGCAAATTTATGGACAAGCTCTTCCCCCCTGTAGTGCGCGGCGTTGGCATCGCGATCATCGGCCTGAATCTGTCCACTGCTGCTATCAACAATATTCAGCAGCAGCGTGATGCAAGCGGTCAAATCATTGACATGTTCAGCGCCGGTTACAACATGCCGATGTATATCTGGAGCTGGGTGATCGCCGGTCTCGTGTGTCTGGTGGCTGTCATCCTATCCAGTTACGGCAAGGGTATGCTGAAAATGGCTTCTGTTGTCATCTCTCTGGTATTTGGTTATATTTTCACACTGGTGGTTGTCAAAGCCGGCTGGGCGCCGGAAGCCCTGATGAATCTCGGCGCGATTGCCAATCACAACTGGTTGGAAGTACCGAACATCGTTCTGCCGGTGTTTGATCTGAAATCCATTATAATGATTGCACCGATTGCGATCGTCACCTGTGTGGAACATGTCGGCGACGTATATGCAAACGGCGCGGTTGTCGGCAAGGATTTCACAAAAAATCCCGGATTGCACCGCACTATGCTGGGTGACGGTCTGGCAACCATGGTCGCCGGCTGTATTGGCGGCCCCGCCAACACCACCTATTCCGAAAACACGGCGGTTCTGGCCGCAACCGGCAACTACAACCCGGCTTCTCTGCGGCTGGCGGCTCTCTTCGCGATTCTGGTCAGCTTTCTCGGCAAAGCGATCGGCGTTGTGGAAACTGTGCCGAATGCCGTTCTGGGCGGCGCCTGCATCGTCTTGTACGGTATGATCGCTTCTGTCGGTCTGCGCACGCTGGTGGAAAACCACGTGGACTTCACCAAGAATCGCAACCTGTGCATCGCCGCTGTTATGCTGGTACTGGCCATCGGCGGCGCGGCGATCGGTGGTGCCGATTTCCGTCTGTCCGGTATTGGTTTGGGAATCGTTGTCGGTATCCTGCTGAACCTGATTCTGCCTGCGCCGAAGGACGAAACAACCGGATTGGTTGCGCATTGTGTGGATGAGGATGAAGTTATCTCCGAAAAAGAATAATTTCTGTGTGTTTTTATAAAATAAGGCAGGCATTCTTTGCCTGCTTTATTTTTTGGGAAAAAGTACTTGCAATTTACACGCATACATGCTATACTATTTCGGCAAAACACACGCAGGGCATATACTGTCGGTCGGTGCCGTTTCCAAAAAAAGGCGGTGGCTGCGGGTTGCATCTGCGGAGGAAAAACCAAGGAGGAAATGAATTATGGCAGTCGTATCCATGAAACAGCTGTTGGAGGCCGGTGTTCACTTCGGACATCAGACCCGCCGCTGGAACCCCAAAATGGCGCCCTATATCTTTACGGAGCGCAATGGCATCTACATCATCGACCTGCAGAAAACCGTTCGCAAGCTGGAGGAAGCGTATATGTTCGTGCGCGACCTGTCCGCGAAGGGCGAAACCGTTCTGTTTGTCGGCACTAAGAAGCAGGCGCAGGATTCTATCCGTGAAGAAGCGGTTCGCGCCGGCGCTCACTATGTAAACGCCCGCTGGCTGGGCGGTATGCTCACAAACTTCCGCACGATTCAGGGCCGTATCCGCCGCCTGAAACAGCTCCGCACGATGGAAGAAGACGGCACCTTTGATCTCCTGCCCAAGAAAGAAGTAATCAAGCTCAACCATGAGATTGAGAAACTGGAAAAATTCCTTGGCGGTATCAAAGAGATGAACCGTATCCCCGGCGCTCTGTTCATTGTCGATCCGCGCAAAGAGAAGATTGCGGTCGCGGAAGCCAAGAAGCTTGGTATTCCGATCGTGGCAATCGTGGACACCAACTGTGATCCGGACGATGTCGATTATGTCATTCCGGGCAACGACGACGCAATCCGCGCTGTCAAGCTGATTGCCGGCACCATGGCCAACGCGATCATTGAAGGCCGTCAGGGCGAAGAAACGGCTCAGGCGGAAGAAGCTGAAGCGGCAGAAGAGGAAGCCGTCGCGGAATAATTCGGCAGCTTTGATAACACGATAGGAGGATACGAAAATGGCATTTACTGCAAAAGACGTGCAAACTTTGCGCGAGAGAACCGGCGTCGGTATGATGGATTGCAAAAAGGCACTGACTCAAGCCGACGGCGATATGGAAAAAGCAATTGACATACTGCGTGAAAAAGGTCTGGCTGCGGCAGCCAAAAAGTCTGCCCGCATTGCGGCCGAAGGTATCGTTTACGCAGTGGCAGAGAACAATGTCGGCGTGATCATCGAAGTGAACTCCGAGACCGACTTTGTTGCCAAAAATGCGGATTTCCAGAATTTTGTTAAGGCACTGGCTGCAATCGTGGCTGAAAAGAATCCGGCTGACGTTGCCGCTCTGCTCGAACTGCCGTTTGAAAACGGTCTGACGGTTGCGGATGCGCTGCGTGACAAGATCTTGGTTATCGGTGAAAACCTGAGCATCCGTCGTTTCGTTCGTTACGAGGGCGACTGCGTCGCTTATGTACACGGCGGCGGTCGTATCGGCGTGCTGGTGCGTTTTGACGCGGAAGCCGCGGCTTCCGGCTCTGATGCGCTTTTGGAATGTGGTAAAGACGTTGCCATGCAGATTGCGGCGCTCAACGCCACTTATCTGGATAAAGCTACCGTTCCTGCCGAGGCGCTTGAGAAGGAAAAAGAAATTCTCGTCGCACAGATCAAAAATGATCCGAAAAACGCCAATAAACCCGAAGCGATCGTGGCCAAAATGGTCGAAGGCCGTATCGGTAAGTTCTATGAGAACAACTGCCTGCTGCAGCAAGCGTTCGTTAAGAACGGCGACATCACGGTGGAGCAGTATATTGCCGATATGTCCAAACAGGCCGGCGGCGCTATGAAGCTGGTGGAGTTTGTTCGTTTTGAAAAAGGCGAGGGTATGCAGAAGCGTGAAGACAACTTCGCAGACGAAGTTGCCAGCATGGTAAAATAAGTCTCCCCCACTTTTCTTGTTTGATGTTTTAAAAGGGCATCATCGCAGTTGCGATGATGCCCTTTTTATCTGCTCTCTTTTTTCAATGCATAGCACTCGTTGTCATAAATCACGGCATCGGCATCTGAAACAGTCATTGGACGCAAAAGCAGACGTGCTGTTTCAAGTATCATCGTTTTTTATCTCCTGTTCTCCACCTGTATTTTTCAGCATATCACAATTTCTTTAACGGCACAAGCTTGCAATTTTTTATTGAATCGGAAACACAGGTGTGGTATACTGAAACAAGTTTCCTCAAGCAGCTCTCCCCCATTTTGCCCTATACACTAACGATGCCTATCGAGGAGTATAGGAAAGCATACCATAATGCAAACAACTGGAAAGGAACAGAAAAATGAGCATTCGTATCGGTATTTTAGGCTATGGAAATTTGGGACGCGGTGTGGAATGCGCCATACGACAAAACCCGGACATGGAGCTGACTGCGGTTTTCACACGCAGGAATCCGCAGACTGTCTCTATTTTGACCGAAGGCGTACATGTGTACTCCACAGAGAAAATCAGCGATTTTCGTGATGCCATTGATGTAATGATCCTTTGCGGCGGCAGCGCTACAGATCTGCCGGTGCAGTCGCCGTTATATGCGGAGATGTTCAATCTGATCGACAGCTTTGACACACACGCTAAAATTCCCGCACATTTTGATGCGGTGGATGCAGCGGCGAAAAAAAGCGGCAAAATCGGCATTATTTCCGTTGGATGGGATCCGGGTATGTTCTCACTCAATCGTCTGTATGCCAATGCCATCCTGCCGCAAGGGCACGACTACACATTCTGGGGAAAAGGCGTCAGCCAAGGCCATTCCGATGCTATTCGCCGTATTGAGGGCGTAAAGGACGCACGTCAGTATACCATTCCGGTGGAAGAGGCGCTGCAAGCTGTCCGCGCCGGCAGTAATCCAACGCTGTCTGTGCGGGAAAAGCATGTTCGGGAATGTTTTGTCGTTGTGGAAGACGGCGCAGACAAGGCGCGTATTGAGCACGAAATCAAAACTATGCCCAACTATTTTGCCGACTATGACACTACCGTACACTTCATCAGCGAAGAGCAGCTGCGCCGCGACCACAGCGGCATCCCACACGGCGGCTGCGTCATCCGCAGCGGGTCTACCGGTGTAAATCAGGAAAACCACCATATTATAGAATATAATCTAAAACTGGATTCCAATCCGGAATTCACGGCGTCCGTCCTGATTGCTTATGCCCGTGCAGCATATCGGCTCAATAGGGAAGGACAATGCGGCTGTAAAACCGTGCTGGATATCCCCCCTGCTTATTTGTCTCCCGAAAGCGGCGAAGAACTGCGTCGTCGCCTGCTGTAAATCCGGACTGTCTCCAATAAATTGACTGCACACAAAAAGGCTCTTACGCATCTGCGTAAGAGCCTTTTTGTATAGTAAAACCACTCGCTAGGCGAGTGGTTCAAAAGAGCTTAAGC
>CATWUX010000112.1 GCA_958354085.1 uncultured Oscillospiraceae bacterium
CGTACAGTGCGATAAATGTCAGCGTCAGCGCACCCATCGCGGAAAGGAAAAATACCTGAAAGTTGTTGCCGACAAACGCGTTCATCTCTTTCGTGGACGACGAACTGAGCACATACCCCAGCACCTGCCGCTGCTCCGTCAAAATCGGCGCACCGACCGTATACCGCGGATGCGCGTATAAGTCTCCCATCGTACCGACCGCAAAATATTCCTTGCCGTTCAAAATCGTCGTCTGCAGCTCCTGCAGCACGGCATCCGTCAGCTTCTGATCCACATGCGTGCACGCATCGCTTTCCGAGCACAGCAGCACCTGTCCTTCATGATCAAGGATCAGCACGCTGGCGTCGGTCAGCTGCGTCAGAATATCCAGAAACGGCTCCATCGTATCGGCGTAGATATGATAGCTGCCGTCGCCGCTGGGGTTGCGCAGCAGATTTTGAGACGTATGATCCGCAATCAGCTGTGCGCTTTCGGACAAAGTCCCACACTTTTCACTGACCCAGTAATGTGTTGAAAAAAAGATCTGCATACCGCCCATCGCCAGAAAGCTGGTGATGATGATCAGCGACATCACCGTATAATATTTGGAAAAAATACTTTTGAACACGCGCGCTCACCTCACCGACGCGGGCAAGAGAAATTTACGCTTCCTCTTTGTCCTTGACCTCAAATTTGTACCCGACGCCCCATACGGTTTTCAGCGTCCACTGATCGGAAACGCCGTCCAGCTTTTCCCGCAGACGTTTGACGTGTACATCCACCGTGCGGCTGTCGCCGTAATATTCAAAGCCCCATACCTCGTCCAGCAGCTGGTCGCGCGTATACACGCGGTTCGGGTTGCTGGCCAGATGATAGATCAGCTCCATCTCCTTGGGCGGCGTGTCGATCTGCTTGCCGTCCACCCGCAGCTCATAGTTTTCCATATTGATGTACAGCTTGTCAAATTTGACCTCGCGCAGCTTTTTCACATCCTGCGCGCCGCTGCGGCGCAAAACCGCTTTTACCCGCGCGATAACCTCTTTGGCCTCGAACGGCTTGACAACATAGTCGTCCGCCCCCAGTTCCAGCCCCAGCACCTTGTCAAACACTTCGCTTTTCGCCGTCAACATAATAATGGGGCACTGCGATTTTTTCCGGATCTCGCGGCAAACCTGCCAGCCGTCCAGCTGCGGCATCATGACATCCAGCAGCATCAGATCCGGTTTCTCGTTATCAAACATCTCCAGCGCCTTAGCGCCGTTAGGGGCGATAACCGCATCAAAGCCCTCTTTTTCCAGATACAGGCGCAGCAGCTCGCAAATGTTGCTGTCATCGTCCACGACCATGATTTTGTTCCCCGCCATGAAAAACCATCCTCTCTTTTAAATCCGTTTTACCGGTTATGTTCGCCTAAACGACCGGCCGTCTCACGGAAAGCCGGGAGGCTCCGCCCACCCGCCATACCGATAACGCCCGCCGGGAAAACATTCGCTCCCCCGTATATTTATAAGTTTACCAGATTTGTTTCATGGTGTATGAACAATATTTTAATGTTTTTTCGCTAAATTGCAACCTTTCGGCCATTCGTGCGCTTTTTCGGAGACAATCCCGCGAATCCAAAGCGCTCCCATCGAAAACCGCGGTAAAATCATTGACTTTTCCCGAAAAACATATTACACTGATAAGATAGATATGAATGAAAACTACCGGAGGGACAATCATGCTGAACAGCGAAAAAACCATGGACAAAATTGTGGCGCTCTGCAAAGGCAGAGGCTTTGTGTATCCCGGCTCGGATATTTACGGCGGCCTTGCCAACACGTGGGATTACGGCCCGCTCGGCGTAGAACTGAAAAACAACGTCAAACGCGCCTGGTGGAAAAAATTCGTACAGGAAAGCCCGTATAACGTCGGTCTGGACAGCGCCATTCTCATGAATCCGCAAACCTGGGTAGCGTCCGGCCACGTCGGCAACTTTTCCGACCCGCTGATGGACTGCAAAAGCTGCAAAACCCGTCACCGCGCGGATAAGCTCATCGAAGACACCGGCGTCATCCCCGCCGGCTGGAGCTTCGCCCAGATGAAGGAATACATCGACAGCCACGGCATTGACTGCCCGGCCTGCGGCAAGCACGATTTCACCGACATCCGCACGTTTAATCTCATGTTCAAGACCTTTCAGGGCGTGACCGAGGATGCGAAAAACGAGCTGTACCTCCGTCCGGAGACCGCGCAGGGTATTTTTGTCAATTTCGGCAACATTCAGCGCTCCACCCGCAAAAAGATCCCGTTCGGCGTGGCGCAGATCGGCAAAAGCTTCCGCAACGAGATCACGCCCGGCAATTTCACTTTCCGCACCCGTGAATTTGAGCAGATGGAGCTGGAATTTTTCTGCAAACCCGGCACCGATCTCGACTGGTTCGCCTACTGGAAGAATTATTGCAAGGATTGGCTGCTCACCATGGGCATCCGCGAGGAAAACCTCAAGCTGCGCGACCATGAGCAGGAGGAGCTGTCCCATTATTCCAAGGCCACCACGGACTTCGAGTTCCTGTTCCCGTTCGGCTGGGGCGAGCTGTGGGGCATCGCTGACCGCACCGACTTCGACCTGAGCCAGCACAGCAAGCATTCCGGCCAGAAGCTGGATTATTTCGATCCCGAAACCAACGAGCGGTATATCCCGTATGTGATCGAACCGTCCCTCGGCGCCGACCGCGTCGTGCTCGCGTTCCTGTGCGATGCCTACGACGAAGAGGTCGTGGACGAGAAGGATACCCGCGTTGTATTGCGGCTGCATCCCGCGCTCGCGCCCTTCAAGGCGGCCGTTCTGCCGCTGTCCAAAAAGCTGAGCGAGGAAGCGCTGAAGGTACACGATCTGCTGGCCAAGCAGTTTATGGTGGACTTCGACGATGCCGGCTCGATCGGCAAACGCTATCGTCGTGAAGATGAGATCGGCACGCCGTTCTGCATCACATTCGACTTTGACAGCCTGGAGGACGGCTGTGTCACGGTGCGCGACCGCGATACGATGCAGCAGGAACGCATTGCGATCGATCAGCTGACGGCTTATATTCAGGAAAAACTGGTTTTTTAACAGGTTAACAGGTCATCAAAAAAGGCCGGTAGAATCGTTGTCAGAACGATCCTACCGGCATTTTTATTAGAATTCGACACAGGCTTTTTGTAACATCTCCCATTTCTTACATATTTATCTTACAAATCTGCCAATGTACCGAAGGTATACCCCATTTCTTTCCACTTTGTCAGCAGCTCGTCAAGAATCTCCGCGTTTGTTTTGGAGGTGCTGTGCAGCAGCACAATCGCGCCGGGATGGATGCGGGACAGCAATTTGCTGAACGCCTGCTCCTTTGTCGGCTGTTTATCCACATACCAGTCCACATAGGCCAGGCTCCAGAAAAAGGTTTTATATCCCAGCTCCTTGGCCTGCTGCAGATTCTGCTCGCTGTACTTTCCCTGCGGAGGGCGGTAGAATTTCACCATATCCTGCCCGGTCGTTTCTTTATACAGCGTTTCCAGTGATTCCAGCTCCTGCCGGAACGCAGCGATATCCGAAATTTTCGACATATCCGGATGGTGATAGGTATGGTTGCCGACCGTATGCCCCTCCTCCACCATGCGGCGCACCAGATCCGGGCTGGTTTCGATATAATTGCCGACCACAAAGAAGGTCGCTTTCACCCCGTGCTTTTTGAGCGCGTCCAGTATGGCCGGCGTATAGCCGTTTTCATACCCGGCGTCAAACGTCAGATAGATCACCTTGCTGTTCGTGTCGCCCAGAAAATACGCATCGACCGCTTTCAGCTCCGCCGGGCTGGCGTTCCCCGTAGGCGGCTTGCCGTTTTCATGAAAGCCCAGCCCCCAGTTTCCGGCTTTGCCGGCGGTTGCCACCGATTCCGGCGCCAGCAAGCAGCACGTGACCACCGCGGTCATGGCCAACAACGCCAGACAGCCGATCACATAACGCAGCTGCCGCCGCCCCAATATCACAAACATATGGTACCGCCTTTCTGATTACACCAACAGCGCACGCAGCAGCTGGCCCAACGCGGCGGAAAAGGTCATGCGCGGCACTTCCTCCGCCGCACGGATGGGATATTCCGCTACCTGCTTGCCGTCCAGCATCAGCCGCAACTGCCCGCGCAGCTGCCCCTTGATGACCGGCGCCTCCACATCCTCCGCCAATTCCATCGTGGTGGTCACATTTTTCTCCTGCCCTTTACGGATGAGCAGCGGCTGCGGCGGATCCAGCAGCGTTTCCACCTCCGCTGTCAGGCCATGCAGCACCTTGACCGGACGCAGCTGCGCCGGGTCCACCTCCGGGGTGTAAACCGCATAATTGGCAAAGCCGTAATCCAACATTTTACGCGCGCCGCCGAACCGTTCATCGGTGGTCGTACACCCCAGGATGACCGCAATCATGCCCATGCCGCCCCGCTCCGCCGTGGCGGACAGGCAATGTCCCGCCTTCTGTGTCGTACCGGTTTTCAAACCGGTGGCTCCCGCATAGTGGCGCACCAGCTTATTGGTATTGACCAGCTGCGATTTGCCGTCCCGCAGCGTATCCATCCAAATCGTGGTAAATTGCGTAATGTCCTTGTGCTGAATCAGGGCGCGCGACATCAGCGCGACGTCATGCGCGCTGGAATACGCGTCGTCGCTCAAACCGCTGCAATCCAAAAACTTCGTGTCGTTCATTCCCAGCTCCGCCGCCCGTGCGTTCATCTGTGCAACAAAGCCCTCGATGGAACCGCTGACATACTCCGCCAGCGCGGCACAGGCATCGTTCGCGGACACAACGGCGGCCGCTTTGAGCAATTCCCGCACGGTCATGACCTCCCCCTCTTCCAGCCAAATCTGCGAACCGCCCATGGAGGCGGCTGTGGCGGAGCAGGTTACATTGTCGTCATAGGCGATCATGCCGTTTTCAATCGCCTCCATGACCAACAGCAGCGTCATGATCTTGGTGACGGAAGCGATCGGCAGCTTTTCGTGGGAATTCTTTTCAAACAGGATATTGCCGCCGGCCACATCCATCAGCACCGCGGATTTGCCGCCGACCTCCAGCGCGGCGGCCTCCGCCGGCACAGGGCCGACCGGCGCCCAGGCTTTTTCATCCTCTTTTATCAATTTGTCGACTTTTTCACCCGACTCGATTTCATACATCCATTCCGGCGCCTTTTCCGCAGCCTGAACGACACTTCCCCCCAACGCCAGCACCAAGCACAACAACAAGGCAATGCTGCTCTTCCAAAATTTGTTCATGGTTTTCGGCTCCTCTCGTAATCGTAACCTTACCATAACCATATGCGCACATGGCACAGGCTATGCGCGTCCCACCGGATTTTATACAGCGAGCCGACTCTGCTTTTCCAAAAAGTTATTAAATTCTTCAAAATATCTTACACAACGAATATAAATTATCGGAATGTATTGACAGATTTCGCAGGAGAGCGTTATACTATAAACAGGAAAATGTTTTCAACGAAAGAAAGCGTCTGCGGCCAATTTGCTTTCTTCCAAGCCACCATATTCTGAGGAGGGTACATCGTATGAGTGCATCGACTTGTCCCAACTGCCGGCGAAACTTTGATCCCGCCGCTGCTTATTGCCCGTTTTGCGGCGTCCAAACGGTGGAAGCCCCGCCCGCGCCGGAAACTGCCGCTCAAGCCGTTTTGACCGACACAGCGCCCGTTCCGGAAGCGCCGGCTGTATCGCCTGCGCCGGCGGAAGCCGCTATACCGCCGCAACCTGTGGCGGAGCCGGCCTTTTCCGCCGCGCCCGGCGGCGTCACGCTTCAGCCGGATACAGGTGCGGTACCGCCTTACGGAACAGCCGGCAGCTTTGCACCGCCGCCGCGCAAAAAGCGCTGGCCGGTTATTACGGCAATCGTCGCGGCAGCGATGCTGGTTCTGTGCACCGGTGCGTTTGTGAGTTATCGGTTGTTTACCCGCGATATTCTGCTGCTGTTCATGGGCGAAGAAAAGTACGCCGCTCGTTTGGAAGAGCAGCTGACCGAAAAGCTGACCGACTCCGCTGCCGAACAAATGGTACAGCTGTCCACGCTGTTGATGCCGCAGGAGCGAGCATTGACGACGTCATCGCAGGTGAAACTGACACTGGATGCCGATTTCGCTGAAAAAATGGAGCTGGATATGGCGGAGATCCAGCCGTTGCTGGACTATATCGGCACACTGCAATTCCATATCCGCATGAACGAAAAGGATAACGCCGTTTCGGGCAAGATTTCGCTCAGCGATGCGCAGGGAGCGCTGCTTGGGACGGAATTCTGGGCAAAAGACGGACAATACCTGCTGCGCGAACCGCTCATTTCCGAACAGCATTTGGTCATCGGCAAACCGGCTAATGCCGCGCTTGTCCCCGTTACGTTTGAAAAGGAAAAATTGCAGGCTTCGCTGGATAAACTGCTCGACATATACCGTCAGGCACTGGCCGAAGGCTCCGTAACCGTGACCAAAGACACCACCGTTTCCATCGAGGATTTGGAAGTGTCCGGCGTGCATGATCTCGCCGTGTTTCTCTCCTCCTCTGCGTGTAAAACCCTGCTGAAAGACTTGTTAACCGCTTTGCGGGATGACACGTATGTGGCCGAAACGCTGGTCGCCATGTGGAGCAACTATACCCAGAAAATTTCAAACTTTCAGAATACCGGTATACCGGAGTTCACGGTCGAAACATACAAAGAAGCCTTCGACGACGCCATCAAGGCGCTGGAAAAAGAAGATATCCCCTCGCTTACCATCCATTCTTTCCTGCGCGCCAACAATCGGCTTGCTGCGCGGCAATATGTGCTGAAGCACGCAAAAAAAGACGTGGAAAACCTCACAATTATTTTCCCGGAAAGCCAAACGGCGACCAGCGCTATCGAAATGCGCTTCAAGGACGGCGTGGTGCGCTTGACCAACACACCGAGCGAGAAAAAGAGCGGTGAGCTGCTGCTTTACCTGAAAGACACATCAGACGAGGGAGAGGAAATCTTCGAATGCAAGCTCACCTATGCAGACGTGGGAACCGCCTCGCTGCTGGGGAACACGGTCACAACCGGTAACTTTTCGCTGGCCATCACCCGTTTGCCGGACAGCGTGTTAGAGGAGCTGGAGGAAAACGCCGCGGAACTGCCTATTACGAAAGAACATTTCACAAAATCGAAGCTGCAATGGTCATCGAGCGCGGAAGAAAAAGCCATCCGCACTTCTATGACGTTAACGCTGCACAAAATCGGCACGGTCGCCGTCAACGAAACAATCATGGAAGAAACCGCGCAGGAGGTCACTCTCCCAGCATATTCCAAAGATAAAGATATTGTGTTGGAAACTGTCACCAGTCCGGACGAAAGCACCTCCGCTGCCCTGATGGAATACGCGCTCAAAGCACTGGATTATGCCAAGAAAGCGCTTATGGAGCATACTGATCTTGCG
>CATWUX010000113.1 GCA_958354085.1 uncultured Oscillospiraceae bacterium
CGTTATCCTCCTTGCTGGGCGCCAGCCCAGCGGCGTCGTCTGCCTTTTCTGGTGCAATTCATCCTCGGAAATCAATTAAAGCTTTCAATCAGATTTTAGTATTATCTTCCATTCACCTGAACGGATCACATAAAAAAGCACCGCCGCGCGTCTTTACAAACGCAACGGAGGTGCCAAGCACGGTTCCACTCCCAGTTTCACTCACGGCCGGATAACGGCGGCAAACCGCGGCGGGATACTGACCGGTTCCGGTGTTCCCCTGCCGTGCTGTCGGGTGCATTTCGCCGCCGCGCCGCCGAAACCGCTTCCAGCCGATGGCGGTTTCTCTCTGTTGCATTGCCGCACGGGTACTTCTCCCGATAAAACGCAATTTCCATATATCTCTATTATATACATCTGCGGGCAAATGTCTACTGGTTTTTGGAAATAAACTTTATATGCGCGCTTCGTGATGCGATTCTTCCGTGAAATCGTATCAGAGCAGACCTTCCATGGACACGCCGAATGCCTGCAAAACGTCCGCCAGACCGCTTTGGATCTCCTCGCGTGAGAAATCGGCTTCCTCCAGCGTTTTGTCGTCCAGCTCGTTGACGCGGCGATAAAAATCCAGCGCAAGACGCAGCTGCCCGATGTCGGCGGTATTCAGCCGCTCGAACAGAAGATTTTCCGCCTCGTTGATGCGTCCCGCGGACAGCAGTTGCAGCAGCGCGCTATACAGCGTATCGGTTTCGGTTTCGCCGCCGAACTCCGGCTGCTCCATGGTGGCGGTGTCCTGCCGCAGCAGCAAATGCTCCAGCATATCCGCCATCATCTCGATTTGCCGCAATATCCAATCCTTCTGCATGATCATGACGGCTCAGCCCCGCTTTATTTGCTGTCCATGAAATAATGCCGGTAGTTCCAGAAATACTGTACGCCGGAAATGACGGTGAACACGACCGATACCCACACAAGGATCCGCCCGATCAACAGCGGAACGGTGAACACGGCATCCGGCAGTCCCGCGCCTGCCAGCAGCGTTTGCTGCCATGAGGCAAACTCCAGCGACGCGAGCAGGAACAGGATCGCCGTAAACTGGGTGACGGTTTTGACCTTGCCCCAGATGCTCGCGGCGATGACCGTGCCGTCGCCCGCGGCGACCAGACGCACGGACGTGACCATAAATTCCCGTGTGAGGATGATCATGATCGCCCATACATCCAGATGGCCGGTCGCCAAAAAGCCGAGAAACGCCGCGGTCGTCAGCATTTTGTCCGCCAGCGGATCGAGAAATTTGCCGAGATTGGTGATCAACCCGTGTTTGCGGGCGATTTTGCCGTCCAGCATATCGGTCAGCGCCGCCGCGCCGAACACCAGCCCGGCGATGAGATGATGAAACGGGAATTCCACCATCAGCAGCACCAAAAACAGCGGGGCGAGAACAATGCGGATTATCGTCAGTTTGTTTGGAAGATTCACGGGACAGACCATTCCTTTCATCGGGTTCGTTGCGCCGTATCCGGCTTTGCGGCCGCGTACAGCGTTGCGCGGATCCTTTGCTTGCGGTTTATTCCACCCGCTCGCCGATCAGATCCCAGTCCATATAATCGGTGATTTCAACCTGCACGAAGTCACCGGGCTGTACGCGCGTCTTGGTAGTGAAGAACACCTTGCAGTCGATATCCGGCGCATCCGCCGCCGTGCGGCCGAACCAGCTTTCCGCATAGCGGTCGTAGCTTTCGACCAGCACCTCCACCGTTTTGCCGACCTGCGCGGCGTTATATTCCTCGACGATACGCGCCTGCGTATCCATCACGATGTCACGGCGGCGCGCTTTCACTTTTTCGTCCAGCTGTCCCGGCAGCGTTGCCGCGACCGTCCCCTCCTCCGGCGAAAATGCAAAGCAGCCCAGCCGCTCAAAGCGCATATCCTGAATAAAACGGCACAGCGTTTCAAACGCCGCCTCGTCTTCGCCGGGGAATCCGGTCATGACGGTCGTGCGCAGTGTGATGCCGGGGATGGTTTCGCGGATATGTGCCAGCAGCGCGCGCAGCGTTGCCTCGTCTCCGGGGCGGTTCATGGCCGCCAACACGCTGCCGTCGGCGTGCTGGATTGGAATGTCCATGTATTTGACGATCTTTTCCTGCTCGGCCATGACGGCCAGCAGCTCATCGGTGATATGCTCGGGATAGCAGTACAGCAGCCGGATCCAGCGCAGTCCGTCGATTTCACACAACCGGCGCAGCAAGTCCGGCAGCTGCGGAGACCCCGCCCAGTCCTGTCCGTACAGTGTGGTATCCTGCGCGACGAGCACCAGCTCCTTCACGCCGTTTTCCGCCAGCGTGCGCGCCTCCTCCACGAGGCTGTCCATGGAACGGCTGCGCAGCCCGCCGCGGATCAGCGGGATTGCGCAATAGGTGCAGCAGTTGTTGCAGCCGTCGCCCACGCGCAGATAGGCAAAAAACGAAGGGGTGGTCTGCAAGCGCGCGCCGTCCAGCGTCCAGCAGCTTTTATCCGGGAAACGGGCGACGGTTTGGCCGTCCATGACCGCGCGCACCGTTTCCACAATGTCGCCGTTTGCGCCCAGCCCCAGCACCGCGTCGCATTCCGGCAGCTCCTTGACCAGCTCCTCTTTATACCGCTCCGCCATACAGCCGGTCACGATGATGCGTTTGATCTGCCCTTCTTTTTTCAGCTGAGCAAATTCGAGAATATTCTCAATGGATTCTTTTTTTGCGTCCTCGATGAACCCGCAGGTGTTGACAATCACCACGTCCGCCAGACCGCTTTCGGCGGTGATGGCGATACCCGCATCCCGCAGCTTCGCCAGCATCAGCTCGGCGTCCATCTGGTTTTTCGGGCAACCCAGCGAGACCATACCCACTTTATATCCCATGCTCGTTTTCTCCTGTTCGTTGATTATCCGTCCTCAAGGGTTTCCTGTTCCGCAAACGCCTCCATGGCGCGGCGGATCACGTCATATGAAAATCCCGCGCGGCCGAGCGCAGCTGCTATCCGCCGCCGGTCGTCCGCATCACAAGAGGTATTATACCGTTTTTTGCGCAGCAGTGCAAGAGCCTGCTGTACTTCGTCGGTTTCCACCTCGCCCGCCGCCTCTTCGGCGATCTCGCGCGCGATGCCGCGGCTGCACAGCTCCTGCACCGCGCGGCGATAGGGGAACTGCCTGCGCAGCCGCAGATCCTGCGCCAAGCGGCGGGCGTAGGCGGCGTCGTTGACCAGCCCCAGCTCCTCCATGCGCGCCGCGGTTTGCGCTGCGATCTCCGGCGGTACGTCCGCGCACAGCTTTTTCTCCAGCTCGCCGCGCGCATAATCGCGCAGGGACAGCAGATACAGCGCCTTGTCCTTGGCGCGGCGCTCCTGCGAAGCGGTCAGCAGCGCGTGCAGCTGCTCGTCGGTCAGCGTGCAGCCGGCTTTATACGGGGATTCGTCCCAGACCGAAACGTCCACGTCCACCGCCGGTTCCCCGTCGATCACCAGCGTATACAGATGCCGCCGCTGCCGGCGCACTTCCGTGACAGTCATGCACGCTCCTCCTTTTCTCATAAAAATATAGTATACACCGTCCGGGGGGATACGTCAATTCTTGCGGGTATAAGAAAAGAACCGTGCTTGTGTAGGAGTACAATACTTCAAGTTTTAACTTTAATGGAAGATGCCGGGGATGTTCCGGTATTGTTCTTCTGAATACATCTTTCATTCCTCCCCGGATGATATTCAGTCCAACTTTTCGTCCGCACCCCTTTATCCGGCCGCATGCCGCACAAAAAACGCAGGCCGCGGAACACTGATGTTCCGCGGCCTGCGTTTCTGTATCCGAAGACTATTTCAATTCCACAATCGTCACGCCGGTTTCGCCCTCGCCGTAGGCGCCGAGGCGGAAGCCCTTCACCGACGGATGAGAACGCAAGTGCTGATGTATCGCGGTACGCAGAGCGCCCGTCCCCTTGCCGTGAATGATCGTGATGCGTTCCAACCCCGCCATCACCGCGTTGTCGATAAAGCGGTCAGTCTCCAGCAGCGCTTCCTCGGTCGTCTGTCCGCGCAGGTCGATTTCCGTGGTGGCGGCGCGCGTCATACGGGAGGCCAGCGTCGAGCCGCCGGCACGCGGCGCGCCGACGGGCGGACGTGTCTGCCCCTTTTGCACGGTACGCCCCTGGCTGTCCACCAGGCGCAGATTTTTCAGTGCCACGCGCGTGCGGATAATGCCCGCCTGCACCTCGACATTCCCGCTGCTGTCCGGCGCCTTGGTGACGACTCCGCGCTTGTCGATATCCACGATCAGCACTTCATCCCCTGCCTTGAGTGGACGAGGCAGCGTATAGCCCTCCTGCCGTTTTTCCGTAACCGGGTCGATCGCCTTTTCCACCGCCTGCAACCGCGAACGCAGTTGGCTTTTCGCCGCCTGCGCCTGCGCGGCAAAGGCGGCCGCGTTTTTCTGCTTGCGCAGCGTATCCAGCTCGTCCATGAGCTGCTCCGCTTCGGCACGGGCGCGTTCCACGATTCGCCGGGCTTCGGCGCGCGCATTGTTCAGCTCCTGCTCGCGCTGTTGCTCCAGTTGGCGTCTCTGCTCGCGCGCCTGCTCACCGGCTTCCTCGGCCTGTAGGCGGCTGGCTCGCGCCTCCTTCAGTTCGCGTTCCAGCTCCTGCCGCCGCTCCTCCAGATTGGTCACCACATCCTCCAGACGGCGGTTTTCGCCGGAAACCAGCTCCCGCGCCCGGTTGACGACTTCGGCATCCATGCCCAGCCGCTCCGAAATGGCAAACGCGTTGGACCGCCCCGGTACGCCTACCATCAGCCGGTAAGTCGGGCGCAGTGTCGCCACATCGAATTCGCAGCTGCCGTTTTCCACGCCGGGCGTGTGGATGGCATAGGCTTTCAGCTCCGCATAGTGCGTCGTGGCGGCGATACGCGCCCCCTGCGCGCGCAGCTGTTCCAGAATGGAGATCGCCAGCGCCGCGCCCTCAACAGGGTCGGTGCCCGCGCCCAATTCATCGATAAGCACCAAGCTGTCGCTGCGTGCGTCCTTTAAAATATGGATGATATTGGTCATATGCGCGGAGAAGGTGGACAGCGACTGCTCGATGGACTGCTCATCGCCGATATCCGCGAGCACGTCGCGGAACACCGACAATGTGCTGCCGTCACTGACCGGGGGCATCAGCCCGCACATGGTCATCAGCGTCAGCAGCCCCAACGTTTTGAGCGTGACGGTTTTTCCGCCCGTATTCGGGCCGGTGATGACCAGCGTATCGAAGGCGCCGCCCAGCTCCACGCTGACCGGCACGACCTTTTTGGGATCAATCAGCGGGTGCCGCGCATGGCGCAGCACGATATGCCCGTCGTCGGTCACGGCCGGCATCACGGATTTCATTTTATATCCCAGCCGCGCCTTGGCGAAAATGAGATTCAGTTCCACCAGCACATGATAGTCCGCGATGATCGCGTCCGCAAAATTGCCGACTTCGGCGGACAGCGCGGCGATGATGCGTTCGATCTCCGCCTCCTCCTTGGAGGTCAGCACCTTGATCTCGTTGTTGGCCTCCACCACGCCCATCGGCTCGACGAACACCGTCGCGCCGGAGGCGGAGGTGTCGTGTACCAGCCCCGGCACCTCGCCGCGATGCTCGGCTTTGACCGGCACGACAAAGCGCCCGCCGCGGATGGTGACGATCGGATCCTGCAGCAGCTTCTGATAGGCGGGCGAGCGCACCATTTTATCCAGCTGCTCCCGCACGCGCAGCGAAGCCGCACGCATCTTGCGGCGGATATCCGCCAACGCCGGGGAGGCGTTGTCCGCCAGCTCCTCCTCGGAAACAACGGTAGTGCCGATGCGCTCTTCGAGATATTTATTGGGGGCGAGCACGTCAAACCGGTCGTCCAGCACGGTTTCCATGCCTGCACAGTGCTCGCGCCATTCGGCGAGGGAACGGATCACGCGCAGTGTTTCCGCTATGTCCAGCAGCTCGCGCAGCGACAGCGCCGCGCCTGCGGCCGCGCGCCGGAGAGCGTTGGACACGTTTTTGGCCTGCCCGAAGGACGGGCTGCCAAACTGCGCCATGAGCGAATACGCCGCACCGGTTTCGTCCAGCAGACGCTTGACCTCGCTTAAATAGGGGCTGGGCGTCAGCTCCCGCGCAAGCGTCGCCGCATCCGCGCACGTGGTTTCTGCCGCCAGCAGCTCGAGAATTTTATCCAGCTCCAAGGCTTTATAATGTCGGTTCATATCGGGTAGACCATGCCTTTCCGCGCCCGCAGGCGCACCGAAAAAACGCGTGTGAGCCACTCACAGCGTATGATAAAACGTCAGCGTATTAAAGCCGCGCCCCAACTGGCAAAGCGCAAAGCGCTCGGCGGCATCCGCCAGCTCCGCACAGCGTTCGGGCGGCAGGGAGAACGAAAAGCACTTTTCAAACGGCGCATACACGATGTGCCGCAGCGCCGCCAGCACCCCGGCGGACAAAGCGATCGCATCGGCGGGATGTGCGCACGCGGCGCAGCGCAGCGTTGCCTCGCGCGGGGACAGCCACATCGGCTTGCTCTCCCCCGCGCCGCAGCCGGTGCAAGCGATCAGATCGGGCATATATCCCGCCATCGAGAGCAGCCGCAGCTCGACGACCGCCTTGATCAATCCGGGAGGCCGCTGCCCCTTCGCCAAAAAGTGCAGCGCGTTGAGCAGCAGCCGCAGCGCGTCGCCCGCCGGCTCCTCCCGCGGGCACAGCACGCCTGCCAGCTCACAAAAATACTGGGAAAGCGCCAGCTTTTCCATATCGCCGCGCAGTTCGAAAAAAACCTCAAGCGGCTCGGCTTCGTCAATTATGTATTTTTCCCGCCCCTGAAACAGCGTCAGGCGGGAAAAGCAGAGCAGCTGCGTGGCTGAGGCGCTGCGGTTTTTGAGGTTGCGCGCGCCGCGCACCGACGCATGCACCAGTCCCAGTTCCCGCGTCAGCGCGGTCACGAACCGGTCGGACTCACCGATGTTGTTGTTCTCCCGGATAATCAGCGCGTCGGTTGTCAGCCGCATGGGCACGTTTCTCCTCTCCGGCGCGGTGGGCGTCGAACACCTCCACGCCGCGGTAACGCAGATAATCGGCCACACGGCCGGTTTGACAAAAAGCATTCCACCAATCGTTTTCCGTCATGGCTGCGACACATCCTTTCGGCTTTGTGCTCTTAGCGTGCGCAGCTCAGGCGGCAGCATACGAGGAAACAACAGCCGGAAAAAAGTCACGGAAAAAGTTGGCGCATATAAACATAAAATCGAGCGAAAACGATCAAAGCCGATAGCCGAAGCCGTTGAGCAGTCCTTGGCGGTTGCGCCAGTCCTCCTTGACCTTGACCCAGCATTGCAGATTCACGCGTGTGTCGAACAGCGTTTCCATCTCCTCGCGGGCAGCGGTGGCGATCTGTTTGAGCATCGCGCCGCGCTTGCC
>CATWUX010000114.1 GCA_958354085.1 uncultured Oscillospiraceae bacterium
AGACGGTCAAATCATTTTCCTGCTTGAGTGCCGCCGCTTTCTCCACGAGATGGGACAGGCATGCCGCTGCAACCGCCAGCGATATACCGATAAAAAGCACCAGCAGTATTGCTATCAGCACTGCCGAATTCAGCCAACCGGTTATCAGCAACACGGCGGCTGCAAAGACGTACATCATCACGACCATGCCACACGACCATGAAATCGTCCGAAGGCGGCGGGCGTTTTCCTCGCAAAACGAGCGGTCATTTCCGATATTGCACACGATACGCCATGCCTGCCACAGCGCCGTATAAACCGGGATTGCCGTAACCCACAAAAAGGCCAGAAACGGGAACAACAGATACCGGCACTCCGGATACTGTTTGACCACGTTTTCCCCCAGTTTAGGTGCCGCGAACACACACAGCCATACGCCGATCAGCGTGGCCAAAAGGAGGATCGCTTTTAAATACCGAGCCAGTTCCTTCTGCTTCATACCAGTTTCTCTCCTTCGCACTTCCGATATATCGTGTATAACATAAATACTATTCTTTGTCAATACATACCTATCGTTTTTCGTCATGACCATCCTTAAACGCGCGGCAGAAAGACCCATGAACAGAGATAAGAACAGGGAGGGCAGACATCCTTTTCCCTCCCTGTTCTATCCTTTAAATTATTGCCTTACAGCGTATTTTCACCCTTTTGAGCGAGGCATATCCCGGTGTACCTTGGCTTTCAGCGTCACAATACAATCGCCGCCTGCGGTATCGGAATCCGCCCGATCATCGCACACCCTGCAAGCGTCTTTGCAGGTCTTTCCCACTGCATAAATGTCCATTTCCATCCCCAGACGGCTGGCAATGCAAGCGCGCTGATGACCGGTCACGACTTCAGCATGACCACATTCACAGGGAGTCACCGTAATCGGCTTCATACTCTCGCGGTTGCGCATAGCGCGGTACAAGCGCGGACAATACAGCAAATCCGCCGCCGTCGTTTTGGTTTCCGGCGCAATGGCATAATCCGTCACAATGCTCAACGAACATTTGCCGGTGCGTATAAAATAGCACGTGTCCGCGCTCAGCGCGATGGTTACATCTAAATTTCCTCGGATAAAGCTCATAGTTAAATCTCCGTTGCCTACGGATGCGCCGGACGCACAGCCTCATTCGACAGCAATATAAATCTCAAAGCCATGCTGCTCCGCCCCATAATAAATCCAGCAATCGTCACGGTTCTTTACATGGAAACGTACTTGACAGCGTGTCGGCCCCACAGTGGTGACCTCGCTCAGATCGATCGTAGCCACCAGATCGTCCGCAGAAATGGCGCTGAGCACGCGGCTGTTACCGACGATCTGAACGCCGGTGATCGTCTGCTGCGAAATGTTGACCGTGCGGTCAGAGGGTTTGTTCAGCACAACCACCGAATCTTTTGTCAGAGTAAAATTCAGGGATTTTGTGGAATAGGAACCGATTTTAAGATCCACCGCCACCTCTTTGGTATCATCCAGAACCCGGACGCTTTCCGGAATATTCAGCGGTATGGTAAAGCTCTGCTGTGCCGGTGAAAGATTATCAAAATCAAACGTTCCTAAATCCGCAATGTCGTCCGCAAACTGATCAACGGCATTTTGCGGTCCGACAAGCACGACAGACGCCGGGGAAACCGTCACCAGATTTTCCACTCCCGCCAGCATATCCGGCACATTCGCCAGCGAATACGTAAAGTCAACCGTGCGATACACCCAAACAGGCACCGTCACATTGACCGTCAGCGTTTCCAGACCGCGGAAACGGCAGGACGAGATATCGACCTCCTGTCCCGTTTCGTCCAACGCCACCAACGTCGCCGAAAAGACCTTGACGTCCTGAATCGCTTCGGTCGCCGTCACGCGCGCCACGATGGAGCTTACCTGCGACGTCACCGACTTCGGCCCTTCCAGCACAACGATGCCATCCGGCACGACCGCCGGATCAATGACCGGATCTCCTAACTGATGCACCTGCGGATCGACGACCGTCACCGATGAAATATCGGCCTTCACTTTAAATTCCAATCCGTTTTCCCAATAATCGCAGTTCACCGTCACGGCACTGGGGGTGACAGACTTAATTTCATAATCGGTCTTACTGCTGTTGTAGCCCGCGGTCAGCGTAACGGTCGTAGCGCCGGCTTTTTGAATCGTGCTGATATCCGGACGTACACGGATATCCGTTTCGGTCAACTGTGAAATGACGGACCATTTACCCTCGACCTGTACCTCCACCTCAAACACCGAAGTACCCACGATACGCAGGCCCGTCTGATAGGCATAGCTGTTGGTAATATCCACCGGAACTTTGACGGTGATGGCGCGCTTTTCAATATTTCCCGGGCCATAAATGACGGACAGCCAAATGCCGATCGCCGCCAGCAACGAAAAAACGATCATGAGCCGCTTATTATGCATCAGCTGGTTGAGAGAAAATCTTATTTTCATTTCGACAGCCACCTCCGCAAAAAGCCGGGCTTCCCATCGGAATCGTTACCCTTATCCGTCCGTACACGATCCCACAAAATACCGTTTTCCAGCGTTACGCGCAATGCTTCCGAACTGAAATTGCGTTTCAGATCGCCTTTCTGTGCGACGGAAATCGTGCCGGTTTCCTCCGAAACGATCACCACGATCGCATCGGAATTTTCGCTCATACCAACCGCCGCCCGATGACGTGTTCCCAATTCGCGGCTGATTTGCAGGTTGTCCGACAACGGCAAAATACAGCCCGCCGCATATACACGGCCGTCACGTATGATCATCGCACCGTCATGCAGCGGTGCTTTATTGAAAAAGATATTGCCGATCAGTTCCGGCGTGGGATCCGCGTCCACGATCGTACCGGAATTGACGATTTCGCCCAGCTTGGTGGTACGCTCAAAAACAATCAGCGCGCCCATCTTCTGACGCTGCAGCATCTCGGCAGCCGCACAAACAGCGGAAATCGTTTTTTGCCAGCGCTTGATATTCTGTTCGTTTTCCTCCTCGCTGATGCCGAACATGCTCAGCGCGCCGCCCAGCCGGGAATGCCCCGCCTGTTCCAGTGCGCGGCGGATTTCCGGCTGAAAAATGACCACGAGGACGATCAGGCCGTTATCAAATACCAGCTGCAGCAAAAAGCCGAGCGCGCGCAGATCCAGTATACTGGCCACCAAATATGCGGCCGCCAGCACCAAAATGCCTTTCAGCAGCTGCTCCGCACGGGAATCACGCACAAGTTTGATCAAGCTGTAAATGGCAAAAGCCACCAGCAGAATATCCAGCGCGTTTGTAAATATGTTGAAGGAAGTAAAGAATGCCACAATCTGCGCCCAAATATCGTTAAAAAATTGCGCCATAAACGACCGTGCCTTTCCGCGCCTTCTGCCAGAGAAAGCACCAATGATACGAAAACCCGCTTCGCCATGCACTGCCTGTCCATCCACAGCGTAAACGGCGGCGGTTTCAAAAACAGGGAGAGTCGGAAAAGCATGACTCCCCCCTGTTTCTTCTATTTTACCATACCGTGAAATTATTGCAACTCTTTTATGGACAAAACGGAAAGAATTTTCGCCGTTCTCTCCAAATCCGCCGCCGGCGTAAACACGGAAGGCGCAATACGCACCGTTCCCGTCTGCAGCGTACCAAACTGCTGATGCGCGCAGGGCGCACAGTGCAAGCCGGCGCGTACAGCGATGCCATACGGGTTGAGCAGCGCCGCCAACCGTTCGCTGGGGATTCTGTTCAGATTCAGCGACAACACCGGCGTGTCGGGAAATGTGCCCGGACGCGGCGTATACAGCCGAATCCCGTTAATTTGCCGGATACGGTCATAGAAAAATGCCAGCTTGGTCATCTCCTGCCTGCGGATGGTTTCAATTCCTTTTTTCATTACCCATTCCATACCGGCGCGCAAGCCGCAGATGCCGGCGGTGTTTGGCGTGCCGCTCTCCAGCCGGTCGGGCAGATCCTCCGGCTGCTCCAGCAAGCGGGATTGGCTGCCTGTGCCGCCCTGAATCAGCGGCGGCGGCAGCCAGTTGCCGCCGCACAGCAGCATTCCCGTACCCATCGGCCCATACAGCCCTTTATGGCCGGCCAGGCACAGGCAATCAATGCAGTCTGCCTGCATATCGATCGGCAGGACGCCGGCCGACTGCGCCGCATCCACCACAAACAGCACGCCCCGCTCCCGCGCCAGCTGCCCCAGCCGGCGGATCGGGAGAGCGACTCCAAACACATTTGAAGCGTGTATGCAGATGATGGCCCGCGTCTCCGGCGTAATCGCCCGCCGGAAAGCATCCACCGTCTGTTCCTCGTCGCCGGGCGTCACCTGCGCCACGTCGTATATTGGGCGGGAGGGCGAGCAAGCGTATAGAGGGCGCATGACGGCGTTATGCTCCAGACTGGAAACGACAATACGGCCGCCGAGCGCGGCAATTCCCTTGATCACGATATTCAAAGCCATGGTGCAATTGAGTGTAAATACAACATTGGCCGGATTCTCTAAATGAAAGAGCCGGGCAGCAACCTCCCGGCACCGATAAACCTCTGCGGAAGCCGCCATGCCCATAGTATGCCCGCCGCGGCCGGGATTAGCCCCATAGCGCTCCATTGCCGCACGAACGGCGGCGGGCACACAGGCCGGCTTTGGCCAAGTAGTAGCGGCATTGTCCAAATAAATCATGGATATCGCCCGCTTTCACCGGCGTAGCGACGCCCACGCACGCGAATTCCTGCCGATGACAGCAGGTTTTCGATCCGATTCGGATCGCCGGTCACCAGGATGCTGTATCCGCAGCCATTGCTGCCATCCTCTTCGATGGCACGATGGACATAGGCGGACATCCCGTTTCGTTCCAACAGACTTTTTCCGCGCATGGCATTGGTTATCGAACTGACATTATAATATACTGAGTCCATTGCTCTCACCTCGCTGTCACTATTACTATATGCAGTTCGATGAGATTTGTTTATCGCAAAACTCCAGAATCATTTGCCGGTCTCTTTAAAACGACAATGTTTATACCCAGTTCCGGCCCCATTCGGTTGTCCCCCTTATCTCAGCTCCTCCAGCAGACAGACGGCGTGGGCGGCGATGCCTTCACCGCTGCCGGTGAAGCCCAAGCCCTCTTCCGTTGTCGCCTTCACGCTGATCTGCCCTACCGTCACGCCGCAGGCGGCGGCCAGCTTCTCCCGCATGGCGGGGGTGTACGGCTTGAGTTTCGGTGCCTGCGCCAGCACAGTTGCGTCGATATTGCCGACGCCATAGCCGGCATCCCGCACCGCTTTCACAACCTCCGCCAGCAGCCGAAGGCTGTCCGCACCCGCAAACGCCGGATCCGTGTCCGGGAACATTCCGCCGATGTCCCCTAATGCCGCCGCACCCAGTAAAGCGTCTGCAACCGCGTGCGCCAGTACGTCCGCATCGGAATGTCCGAGCAGTCCCTTGGCATATGGGATCTGTACCCCGCCCAAAATCAGCGCGCGTCCGTCCACGAGCCGATGTACATCATATCCATGTCCGATTCTCAAAACCGTTCGCCTCTTTCGCGTAAAATTCCCTCGGCGAACGCCACGTCCTCCGGAGTTGTGATCTTAATGTTCGCATAATCCCCTTGCAGCAGCCGAACCGGATGTCCCATTTGTTCCACCAGCTGACAGTCGTCGGTATATTCCGCGCCGACCGCGTCGGCACAGCGCAGCGCGTTCAGATACAGCCGTCTTTCAAACACCTGCGGGGTCTGTACGTTCCAAAGGAAGCGACGATCCGGCGTGGAGACGATCATCCCGTTTTCATCCACCATTTTGATTGTATCCTTGACCGGCACACCGGCTGCCGCCGCGCCGCACGCATAAGCGGCTGCGGTGATCTCGTCGATCACCGTCGGACGAATCAGCGGCCGCGCACCGTCGTGAATGGCAAAATAAGCGGTCAGATCACTCGCCGCATACACGCCGCGCATGACCGATTTCTGCCGTGTTTCGCCGCCCTGCAAAATATTGGTTACTTTGGTAATGCCATAGGTTTTGCATATATCATAAAAATTCAGCAGATCGGCCGGTCGTGCCACCAGCACGATTTCATCGATGTTTTGTGCGGCGTTAAACGCCATCAGAGTACGCGCAATGACCGGAATTCCCAGCAGCGGAATCAGCTGCTTCGGAACGCCCATGCGCGTCGAACCGCCGGCCGCCACCACGATCGCCGCCGTACGGGGATGCGCCGAAACCGCCGTCTCCGTTTTTTCCTTTCGCTGAAATATACGGATTCGTCCGTTGGGTGTCTGCATATCGTCAACCATCCTTTCGCAAAAGGGATTTTCTTTTATCAGTTTAACATAATTTTCCGTATTTCACAATGACTATTCGGATAACCATCCGAAAAAAGACTTGTATCACAGTACGATATATGCTAAACTAAAAAATAAATTGACAACATTGGAGGCTTTCTTATGTTTCATGCTGTTTTGGACATTTCCGTGGATTATGCACGCGCCGGCTTGGAAAAGGGCAACGCCGCTCCCAAGCTGTATACATATGTGCTGGAGGATTCCCCCGAAATGCCCCAGAACAAAAAATTGCCCGCGCTCATCATTTGTCCCGGCGGCGGCTACGCGATGACGTCGGACCGGGAAGCAGAACCGATCGCTCTGCGCTTTTGTACATTGGGGTTCCAATGTTTTGTAGTGCGTTACACCGTTGCGCCGATGCGCTTTCCCGGCGCGCTGATGGAGCTGTCGCAGGCCGTTGCCACCGTGCGCGCACACGCCGAGGAATGGCATGTGGATGAAAACGCGATTTTCGTTTGCGGCTTTTCCGCCGGCGGTCATCTGGCAGCCAGTTTGGGCGTATTCTGGAATCGTCCCTTCCTGACGGAAGCGCTGGGCTTTACACAGCAGGAAAACAAGCCGAACGGCGTTATTCTGTCCTACCCGGTCATTACTTCCGGCGAGCACGCACACCACGATTCCATTAAGAATCTTCTCGGCGAACGCTATGACGAGCAGCGCGAGCTGGTATCACTCGAAAAGCAAGTGACGGAAGAAACGGCGCCGACCTTCCTGTGGCACACCTATGAGGACACCTGCGTACCGGTGGAAAACGCGCTGCTTTTCGCTACGGCGCTGCGTGAAAAGCATATCCCGCTGGAAATGCATATTTTCCCTTACGGCTGGCACGGATTATCCGAAGCGACGCCGCTGACCGGTAATAACGACGCAGAGCTGGCAAGACAGATCAGCATCTGGCCGGATATGGCGGCTGCGTGGATGAAGAGCCTTCGGAAATAAACCTCCTTTGCTTTTATGAAAAAACGACAGCGGAAGCAACCGGTTTTGAAGTGACCCCAAAAAGTTAGACAATATTTTGAAGTAAAAAATATTCAAGC
>CATWUX010000115.1 GCA_958354085.1 uncultured Oscillospiraceae bacterium
CCGTTTTCGCATCCTAGTCATGCGACGGATTCGCTTGGTAAATACCGCCGTCGATCGCTGCCTGCCCGGCTGTGATGTGTTGGCAGGTAACATCACCGGACACGGACAAGTGGCCGCAATTCACATCTGCGCAATTCAGATCACAACCGACCGTGATGGTCGCTCCTTCGGCGTGAATGGGCGCACCGCAGTTGAGATCGCATCCGGCGGCCAGCGATCCCGTCACATTGCCTCCACAGTTGAGATCGCATCCCGCGGTAGCGTTTCCATAAATGTCCCCGTCGCAGTTGAGATCGCATCCGGCCATGGCATTGCCATAGACCGCGCCGCATTGCAGGCTGCCGTGCACTTCCAAATTCTTTGGGTCGCCATGAAAGGTCACGACCGTATTGGCTGCGTTCTCCAGAATTTTATGCCCGTGATACAGTACCACGCGCAGCGTGTCGTCGTCCGGCCACGGCAGATCGGGTACCAGATCAAAATGCGGCTGCGTAACGACCGGGATCCCGAACAGCTCGTCGATATGTACGCCGAGCAGCTCTGCCAGTTGGGGCAGCAGCTGAATATCCGGTGCGGATACGCCGGTTTCCCATTTGCTGACTGCTTGAAAGGTAACGCCAAGCGGCTGCGCGAGGGCTTCCTGTGTAAGACCGCGCTGCTTGCGCAGGGTGCTGATGGCGGCCGCCAGTGTTTCCATCGTGGATTTCATGATCTGCACCTCCTTTACATAGGTTCAGTATAACGGCAAAATCGGGGAAAAACCATAACGCGGCAGTTGAATGTGGCATCCAAAAACTCAACCGCCGGTTGAATCATTCGAAACGGCGAACGGTCGGTTCGTGCGTGACGGCGAGGGTGACGGGATGGATGAGGAGGATATCCAGCTGCTGTTCCCGCGCGCGGCGAAGCGTATTGGCGGTGCCGCCGCTGCTGCCGTCGAAAACGGCGATCACACGGGAGGCGTGCTCGACCATCCACAGGTTGCGCGCGTTCATACAATACGGTGTGTATTGCTCACACGCCACATATTGTCCGTCCGTCTGCGCCAGCAGCTGCGTATAACGCTGCCGGTCGGCAGGCGCCCAGCGGGCGGCCTGCTGCGGGCAGGGGAGCGCGGCGATCAGCCGCACCGGCGCGCCGCTTTTTTTAAGCGCCAGCACCTCTTCGGCGGCCAGCCGGTCGGCGCCCAGCGCCATGCCGCACAGAAAATCGCGGATACCGTCCGCGGCGGCAGCGTGTATCAGCTGGCGCAAACACGCGCGCAGCGGCTTTTCATCCGCCGGCAGCTTATCGGGGCGGTGCCCGGTAAAACAGCAGGCGGTGGCACGACAAATATTCATGGAGCAGCCTCTCCTCTTTATATGCGATGCTTTCAGCATAGCACAAATCGACCGTGTTTGACAAGATTTATTGACAGGCGGACGGTTTGGGGGTAGAATAAAACCAATTGTGAACAGGAAGGTCTGGTCGTCTATGGAAAATACGGAAATTCGCCGGTTGTGGCTGCAGCTGCGGTCGCTTTCGGTTTATCGCAAGGTGCTGGAGCGCCCGGTGACGTCGGCGGTGACGGCGCTGCTCGAGGCGGCTGCCGCACAGGACGAGGCGCGGGTCTGCGATGTCTGGGGACAGCTGTGCGCGATGCTCACTGAGCATGGCCAGCTGGACAGCCTGCCCGCGGCAATTGCCGCCGAGGTGCTGGCGGACGACAACGCCTATTCGGCGCTGCTGTCGGCGGGCAAACATGTGCCGGAACGCTTGGAAACGGCCGCTTTGCGTGATCTGGGGCTGTTGTATCAGGCGGCGACGCTGCGGGCGGAGGAGCTGTCCGCTTGCGTGGACGCGGAGGTGGCGGCAACACTGCCGGCTTGGGGAACAGCGCCGGCGGATCCGCCGATGGAGGCGCCATGGGGCGCGCAGGGGACGGCGATCGCCCACTATCATGCGGCGTTCGGCTGCGGCCGGTTTGCCCAGCATCGGGCATTTTTGTGGCGGGACGGCGCCATGCTGCCGGTCGAACATCCGGATCCAATCCGCCTGAGCAATCTGAAGGGCTATGAATATCAGCGGCAGATCGCGACAGACAACACGCGCGCGTTCCTCAATGGGTTTGAGGCGAACAATATGCTGCTGTACGGCGATCGCGGCACCGGCAAATCCTCCACGGTCAAGGCGCTGCTCAACGAATACGCGGGCGAGGGCCTGCGTATGATTGAGATGCCCAAGGAATATCTGTCGCAGCTGCCGGATCTGACCGGCTATCTGGCGGCGATCCCGATGAAATTCATCGTGTTTATCGACGATTTGTCTTTTTCCGACAACGACGACAATTTTGCGGCGCTCAAGGCTGTGCTGGAGGGCGGACTGGCGTCCCGCCCGGATAATGTGTTGATTTATGCGACCTCCAATCGCCGGCATCTGCTCAAGGAGACCTTTTCCGACCGGGAGGGGGATGAGGTGCATCATGCCGATACGGTGCAGGAGGCGGTGTCGCTGTCCGATCGGTTCGGCATTTCGCTGACGTTCTTAATGCCGGACCGCCAGCGCTTCTTGGAGATCGTCGAACAGATCGCGCGCGATAAAGGGCTGGAGGTCGAGAGACAGCAGCTGCTGGCGGCGGCGGAGCGTTGGGCGCTGGAGCGCGGCGCGCGGTCGCCCCGTTACGCACGGCAGTTTATCGCGGACGCGCAGGCGCGACTGGCGCGCGGTGAACGGCTGTAATCACAGATGACAGGAGGAACGGTCATGGGGCTGTTTTCACGCAAAAACCGCAAGGAGGAAAACGAGCAGGCGGCCTTGCTGGCAAAGCTGGACGGACGCGTGGTCAAGTATGTCACGCGGCGGGAGATGAAGGAGGAAGGCAGCCCGGTGGAAACGATCCTCGGCAAGGAGGGCCGTATCTATACGCAGCACGGAGAGATTATTGTGCGTTGCGGCACGACGGAAGTGTTCCGCTGTGCGGCGGAGGGCGCGTCCTGCGGCGAGCTGCTGAGTCTGGAGGGTGTGGTGCTCAAGGGCGTGCATCCCGAGACCGGCAAGCCGGATACGGTCGTCGCCTATTATAAATACTACCGATAGGAATGATGGGATGAATACACGGCAGATGCGGGAAAAGCTGGCGCAGATCCGGTGCTTTGTGCTGGATATGGACGGGACGATTTATTTGGGGGACGAGCTGTTTCCGTTCACAAACGCGTTTTTGCGGACGGTGACAGAGGTGGGAAAGACGTATTGCTTTTTCACCAACAACTCCTCCAAAAACGCCGCGGCGTATCTGGACAAGCTTGCGCGCATGGGCGTGCCGGTCACGCCGGAGCAGATGCACGTTTCCACGCATGTTCTGCTGCGCCATTTGCGGCAGCATTATCCCGGCTGCCGGGCGTATGTTCTGGGCACACCGTTGCTGCTGGCGGATTTTGAGGCGGCCGGCATCCCGCTGGAGGAGCAGTCGCCGGACGTGGTGGTGCTCGGGTTCGATACGACGCTGACCTATGACAAGCTGCGCCGTGCGTGCGATTTTGTGCGCGCCGGTTTGCCGTATTTCGGCGTGAATCCGGATCTCAACTGCCCGGTGGAGAACGGCGGCTTTATGCCGGACTGCGGCTCGATAGCACGGCTGGTTGAGGCGTCCACCGGTGTGCTGCCGGAATTTTTCGGCAAGCCGTCCCGCCATACGCTGGATTACATTGCGGATGTGACCGGCCTGCCGCTGGCGCAGATCGCTGTTGTCGGCGACCGGCTGTATACCGATATTGCGCTGACCTATGAGACGGAGGCAACGTCGATTCTGGTGCTGACCGGCGAGGCGACTGCGGAGGAGGCAGCGGTTTCCGCCACACCGCCGGATATGATCGTTCCCTCGCTGGCCGAGCTGACCGCGCTGCTGCGCGGCTGACCGACCGTATCGACCGTATTTCGGATAGGCAGGAGGAGGGGAAACACGGCATGAACGCGGAGCTGATTGCGTATTTGTCGCAAATCACGCCGGAAGAGCAGGAATTGCTGGACGGACGCACCGAGATTGCACGGGAGCGGTATACCAACGGGCATACCTTTACGGTCACGCGCGACTATATGATCCGGCGTGGACGCTTGCTGGACATACGCACGCACACCCGCTTTGTGGCGTTTCCCCAGCACAATCACGATTACATCGAGATCATGTACGTGTGCGAGGGGGAGATCACGCATATCGTCAACGATACCGATCGCGTCGTGCTGCGCAAGGGCGAGCTGCTGTTTTTGAATCAGCACGCCCGCCATGAGATCCTGCCGGCCTCCCGCGGGGACATCGGCGTGAATTTCATGGTTATGCCGGAGTTTTTTGACACCGCCCTGGGGATGCTGGACGGGGAAAACGCGCTGCGGGAGTTTCTGGTCAGTGCGCTGCGTACCGACAGCTCGGCGGCGCAGTACCTGCATTTTAAAGTGGCCGATGTGGTGCCGGTGCAGAATCTGGTGGAGAATCTGGTGTGGTCGGTGGTGCATACGCAGGGCAACCGCCGCAAAATCAACGAGACGACGATGGGATTGCTGTTTTTGCAGCTGCTCAACTGCACGGAGCGGATCGAACAGTCGTCGGTCAACGCCTATGACCGTGCGCTGACGATGGCGGTACTGCGGTATATTGAGGAGCGGTATCGGGATGCGAGTCTGACCGAGTTGGCCGAAACGCTGCATCAGTCGATTTATAAGCTCAGCCGCCATATCAAGCAGTCTACCGGCAGTACCTTCAAGGAGCTGCTGCAAGCAAAACGTTTTCATAAGGCGTCCGAACTGCTGTGCAGCACGCAGCTGCCGGTCAGCGATATTATTCTGGCGGTCGGTTATGACAATTCGAGCTATTTCCATCGCCGGTTTCAGCAAAAATACGGCGTCAGTCCCAAAGAATACCGGCAGCAGCACAGCGGGAAAAAATAGAGGTGCCATTTGTGCCCATGTCTGCCTGCGGAAAGCACAGCAGAAACGGGCAATTCTACCAAAGTTTGCAAGCTGAATAAAATTGACTTGCAAAATTGATGTGCATATACTACAATGTATAGGGCTTAACTTGTTACTATTGCAATTTGGGAGGAACACATTCTCATGGCAGCTTTACAGGAAATGACCAAGGAGCAGCTGAAGGCGCGGCTGGCGGAATTGCAGTCACAATATGCAGAGTACGCGGCAAAAGGGCTGAAACTGGATATGTCCCGCGGCAAGCCCGGCCCAGAACAGCTGGATCTGACGCTGGATATGCTGGATTGCGTCAACGCACGCGACGGCTATAGAACGGCGAACGGTACCGATACGCGGAATTATGGCTTGTTGGACGGTATTCCGGAGGCCAAGCAGCTGTTCGCGGATATTCTCGGCGTGGAGCCGGCCAACGTGATCGTCGGCGGCAATTCCAGCCTGAATATGATGTTTGATTATATTTCCACTGCCTACGGCTCCGGTGTTTGCGGCCATGCGCCGTGGAGCAAGCAGGGCGCGGTCAAATTCCTTTGTCCGGCGCCGGGCTATGACCGTCATTTTGCGGTGACGCAGTATTTCGGTATAGAACTGATCACCGTCGCCATGACGGCGGAAGGCCCGGACATGGAACAGGTGGAACGGCTTGTCGCCGATCCGCTGGTCAAGGGGATGTGGTGTGTACCGATGTATTCCAACCCCGACGGTATCACCTATTCGGATGAGACGGTGCGCCGCATCGCCGCGCTGAAACCGGCGGCTCCGGATTTCCGCGTGATATGGGACAATGCCTATTGCCTGCACCATCTGTCGGATGATCCGGCACAGCAGGATGTGCTGCTCAATGTGTATAAGGAAGCGGAAAAACAAGGGACGCAGGACCAGATCGTGATGTTCACCTCGACGTCCAAAATCAGTTTTCCCGGTTCGGGCATGGCGGCCATGGCGGCCAGCCCGGCAAATGTGGCGGATGTCAAACGCCGCATGACGGTACAGACGATCGGTCACGACAAGCTGAATATGCTGCGTCACGCCCGCTTTTTCGGGAATGTGGAGGGCATCCGCGCGCATATGAAGCTGCACGCCGCCATCCTGCGCCCGAAATTTGAGGTCGTGCTCACAACGCTGAACGCGCGTCTGGGCGGCAAAAACGTGGCACAGTGGCACACGCCGCGGGGCGGCTACTTCGTCAGCGTCAATCTGATGGACGGCTGCGCGAAGGAAACAGTGCGGCTGCTGGCGGAGGCCGGTGTCGTGATGACCGGTGCGGGCGCGACTTATCCGTATGGGTACGATCCCCACGATTCCAACCTGCGTATCGCGCCGACTTTTCCGCCTCTTGATGAGCTGAAAACCGCTATGGAGCTGTTCTGCGTGTGCGCGGAACTGGCTTGCGTAAAAAAATTGGTCGAATAATGAAAAAATACCCAGTCCAAACCATGCAATTTAGAAAATTTATCAGGAACGCGGTCGGAAACATTGACTTTTCCGACCGTTTCCCATATAATGAACAGTATTGATTGCCGTGTATGCGGCACAAAGTAAGCATTTGGAGGACAAGCCGATGAAGCGAACTGCAAAACCTGTATTCTTCATCGTTGCACTGTTGATTCTGGCATTGGCCTACACCTCGTTTTTCGGTGTGTATACCTATTATGGCGACAGGCGCGATACCGTCATCCGCGGAGCTGCGGATATCCGTTTCGGCATTGATATCCGAGGCGGTGTGGATGTTACTTTTGGTCCCAAGGGCGAGGTTGGCTCTGTGACAGACGAGCAGATGCAGAGCATCCAGCAGATTATTTCCCGCCGTCTGGTGCTCAACAACATTACCGACTATGAGGTGTATTCCGATACCACCAACAAGCAGGTCATCGTTCGCTATCCGTGGAAGAGTGACGAAACCGATTTTGATGCGACTGCGGCGATCGCCGAATTGGGCAAGACCGCGTCGCTGGAATTCCGTATCGGCTCCGAGACCGAGACAGTCAAGGACGAAAACGGCAATGTACTTAAAGATGAAAACGGACAGGATATCGTCCGTCCGACCGGAGAATTGGTGCTGACCGGCGCAGACGTTGCTTCGGCTTCGGCGTTCCCGATGCAGGATCAGACAACCGGCGTCATCACGCCTGCGGTTGAGCTGAAGCTGGAGGCGTCCGGCAAGGAGAAATTTGCCGCGGCGACCGAGAAGCAGGCCGCGACGCAAGGCACGATTTCCATCTGGCTGGACGGAGAATTGCTGTCCGCTCCAACGGTTAAAGAGAAGATCAGCGACGGTGTTGCCACCATTTCCGGCGGCTATGCCGATATGAAGGACGCTACGCAGGACGCGAACCTGATCAGCTCCGGTGCGTTGCCTTTTGAAATCGAGGCCAAGAGCAGCGGCACCATTTCACCGACGCTGGGCATGAAGGCGCTGGATGTGATGGTGAT
>CATWUX010000116.1 GCA_958354085.1 uncultured Oscillospiraceae bacterium
TCAGCTTATCCCGGCGCACCTGCAGCAGCTCGCTGAGCTGTTGTGCGGTCATTTCTTCCCGTGCAGGGGAATTGGTTTGATTGGATTCGCTCATGATGGTTTTCCGCCTTTCTCAATGAAAAATCGGACGTGGCAACTCCTTCGTTACCGCGCCCGACTGCATTCCGGCGCAGAGCCGGTATTGTTCGTTCTGTTATTTGGTAATCTCCAGAATCGTGTATTCGAACACGCCGCTGGGCGTTTCCACTTCCACGACATCGCCCACCGCATGGTTCAGCAGCGATTTGCCGACCGGCGACTCATCCGATATTCTGCCGTCCAAGGGGTCGGCTTCGGTCGAACCGACGATCCGGTATTCCTCTTCCGTGCCGTCTGCGTTGTCACGGATTTTCACGCGGGAACCGATATGCACCGTCTCGGTGTTCAGCTCGTTTTCGTCCAGCACCAGCACATTTTTCAGCTGATTCTCGATCTCCGCAATACGGCCTTCCAAAATTGCCTGTTCGTTTTTGGCCTCGTCGTATTCGCTGTTTTCGGAAAGGTCGCCGAAAGAAAGCGCGACTTTGATCTTTTCCGCGATCTCTTTTCGCTTGACGGATTTCAGTTCCTCCAGCTCCGCCTCCAGGCGTTTGAGTCCTTCATCGGTAATTACGGTTTGCTTTGCCATTATCTCGGAATCTCCCTTCGGAGTATATATTTTGCAACGGAATAGAACCCCCGCTTTCACGGATACGGATTATTATACTATATTTGTTATCGGCGTGTCAAGCCCGCCCTTTTTGAAATTTTCGGTGAAAAATTCCGTAGAAGCTCTGCCGCCTTCTTGTCAGCCTGTCCGGATTCTGCTATACTATTCCTGCCGACGCCGGATTGGGAGAAATTCCCTGTCCGTTCCCGCCGGTTTCTATAAATGTTCCGGCGAAAATTGTATCCCAATTTTGGTTTTTATGCGTTACAATGAGGATATTCCAAAATTTTGATAAACGGAGATGAAACATTATGGAAAAACGCCCCGCACTGGTTATCATGGCTGCCGGTATGGGCAGCCGATTCGGCGGGCCTAAGCAAATCACGCCGGTCGGCCCTTCCGGTGAGCTGATTATGGATTATTCCATATATGATGCTCTGGCGGCCGGTTTCGGTCGTATCGTGTTTGTGATCAAAAAGGAAATGGAGGCCGCGTTCCGCGAACGTATCGGTGATCGGATCGCCCGCCACGCCCCGGTCGCGTATGTGTTTCAGGAGCTGGATGCGCTGCCGGAGGGCTATGCGGTTCCCGACGGGCGCACCAAGCCGTGGGGCACCGGCCATGCCGTGCTGTGCTGCCGCGAGATCGTGGACGAGCCTTTTGTCGTCATCAACGCCGATGATTATTACGGCCGCGAATGCTATCGCATCCTGTACGAATTTCTCACCACCACCCCGTCGGAGGACAAGCTGCATATTGCCATGGCGGGCTACAAACTGGAAAACACCCTGACCGAAAACGGTTCCGTTTCCCGCGGCGTCTGCACCGTGGACGCTTCCGGGATGCTGACCGGGCTCGTGGAACGTACCCGTATTGAGCTGCGCGACGGCAAAGCCGCTTTCACCGAGGATGACGGTGCAAACTGGACGGTGCTGCCGGAGGGCGCGACCGTTTCCATGAACTGCTGGGCGTTCCCCCGCGGCGCTCTGGACTGCTTTGAAAGCAAATTCCGCGCGTTTCTGGATGAAAAGATCAACGTGCCGAAAAGCGAATTTTATCTGCCCTTCGCCGTGGACGCGATGGTCGCGGCCGGCGAGGCCGATGTGAAGGTGCTGACCACCGGTGACAAGTGGTACGGCATGACCTATGCCGAGGACCATGCGCTGGTCATCGGCGCGATTGCCGGCATGGTAAAGGACGGCATCTATCCGGAAAGGTTGTGGAACGCATGAGTACAGCTATGGAAATCGTCGGACGTTTTCAGCTCGAAGGCACGCCGGTGGACGCGAAGCCGTATGGCTGCGGCCATATCAACGACACCTACTGCGTCTGCTGTGAGCGCGAAGGCAAGCCGCAGCGGCGTTATATTCTCCAGCGCGTCAACCATCAGGTGTTCAAGGATGTCCCGGCGCTGATGGAAAACATGATCAACGTCACCGCCTTTTTGCGCAAACAGGTCATCGCGGCGGGCGGCAATCCCGACCGGGAATGTCTGACGCTCATTCCCACCGTGGACGGCGCGTTTTACACCGTCGATCCCGACGGCAACTATTGGCGCGCGTTCATCTTCATTGAAAACGCCATCACTTTCCAAACGGTCGGCAAGCCGGAACATTTCTATTATTCCGCGTGCGCGTTCGGCAAATTCCAGCGCTTGCTGGCGGACTATCCGTCCGAAACGCTGCACGAAACCATTCCGAATTTCCATAACACCGCATCGCGCTACCGCGATTTTGAAGCAGCAGTCGCCGCTAACGCCTCCGGCCGCGCCGATGAAGCAGCGGAGGAGATCGCGTTTGTGCGGGCACGCAAGGACGACACTGGCGTGCTGGTCGGCATGCTGGAACGCGGCGAGCTGCCGCTGCGTGTGACGCACAACGACACCAAGCTCAACAACGTGATGCTGGACGATGTGACCGGCAAGCCGGTCGCTGTTATCGATCTGGACACCGTCATGCCGGGCTTGTCGCTGTACGATTTCGGCGACAGCATCCGGTTCGGTTCCAACCCGGCTGCCGAGGACGAAAAAGACCTGTCCAAGGTCTATTGCGACCTGAATCTGTTTGAGCAGTATGTCAAAGGCTTTCTGGAGGAGTGCGGCTCGATGCTCACCCCGAACGAGATCAAAATGCTGCCCTTCTCCGCCAAAATGATGACGCTGGAATGCGGTATGCGCTTCCTCGCTGATCACATTGCGGGCGACACCTATTTCAAGATCCATCGCGAGGGGCACAACCTCGATCGCTGCCGCACCCAGTTCAAGCTGGTCGCGGACATGGAAGAAAAAATGGAGCAAATGAACGCCATCGTCGCGAAATATGTATAACAGAAGCGCCGCCTGTTTAAGCAGGCGGCGCTTCCGTTACGGCGCGGATGTCGTAAACACGGCGGTATTCCTTGGTCTCCGGGTTTTTGACTGTCTCGCAGCGGTTGCGGTAGAGCAGCCGTGTGATCGCGTATACGTCGATCCAGATCTCGTTATTGCTCTCTTTTTGGGATTCATCAAAGATCAGCTGCATCCCGAAATGCAGATGGGGCTGCGTGATGTTGTTGACATTTTCCTTGCGGCTGTAACCGGTATGTCCCAAATACCCGATCACATCGCCGGCCTTGACCACCGAGCCCTCCTTCAGATCCTTGCAATACGGAAAATTCTGACGCAGGTGCGCGTAATAGTAGTAGCGCTTTTTATCGTGGCTGCGGATACCGATGCGCCAGCCGCCGTACTGGTTCCAGCCCAGCGCCTCTACCACGCCGCCTTCCACCGCAATGATCGGCGTGCCGGTGTTCCCCATCAAATCGTGCCCCAGATGCTTGCGTTTAAAGCCGTAGGAACGGCTGCTGCCGAAATCGTCAAAATCGCTGTAATAGTAATTTTTGGCAATCGGTGAAAAGCCCATCAACCCGTATTTGCGCTCCCAACGCTTGCCGGTTTCGCTGGCGTCATCCGCCACCTCGATCTCATATTCCCCTACAAAGCCGCCGAGCACCGCCTCATACGCCTCATGGTAATAGGCGTAATATTTCATATCGGCGGTCAGCTCGGATAAAACCGCGCCGTCCTTGAGCTTTTGGGCGATATCGTCCAGCTGTTTGGTCTTGACGTTTTTCCACTCTCCCCCGTTCTTCGCCGCCACATACGCGAGCAGTTCGATCCAGTTCAGCGGCATATCGGTGGCGTGCGACTGCACATCCAGTTTCAGCGCCTTGTCCAGCGCCTCATAGGGCACGTTGAATTCCACCCATTTGATAAATTTCTTTTCTCCGTCCGTGCCGGCGGCGACTGCCGAGGACAGGCGTCCGACTCCAAAGGGCAGCAAAAAGCACAGCAAGGCCATGACCAATGCCAGCACCATACGTTTGCGGTGAAAAATCATATACATACCGATCGCCCCTCGTTTCCCGCGAAAATCCTCTTTCATCTATATGAAGAAATCGACGGGAAAATGCGCGCTTACTTGGTTTGGAAAACGGGTTCCGGCGGTCACACAACACAGGGGACTGCAAAAAACTTTGCAGTCCCCTGTGATAATATTTTCTCTTCAAATTTTGGAATAGCCGTAGCTGTTGACCAGCGCGTCGATCTTCTTTTTCTCATGGCACATCTTGCACTGGGTAGACAAACATGTTTCATAACCGGGCAGATCCTCCGGCGTGAACAAAGCGTGGATCGGCAAATCGCGCAGCGTTTCGATCGCGCTGAAAACCGCGCCGACGCCGACCAGATTGCCGTTATAATATTGCAGGCACTCCATCGACCGGTTGATGGTTTTTCCGGTGGACACGGAAGCGATCAACAGCAGCACATTCTTGCCCCAGATCATTTTCTGCATATTGTCGCGGAACAGCATCTGATTATTGATGTTCAGCTCCGGCGTCAGCACAGCCATATTGTTGCCGCTGTTCACGTTTCCGCCGCCGTTTTGCGTCAGCTCCTGCGCCAGAAACGCGCCCAGCATTTCCGTCCCTTCCAGGCAGATAATGGTGTCGATCGGCGTGCCGCGGTAGGCATCGGCCAGCTGTTCCGCCGCCGCCTGCGCCATACGGTGCTGGCACTTGATGTTGGTCAGATCGACATAATAATTCACATGAGAATGGTTGGTTGCAAAATGTCCCGGAATGACGCCGATTTTCAACGAACGGTTTCCCTTTGCGGTGATTTCACGGATCCTGGTTTCCATATGTTTCCTCCTGACCACATTCCTGGGAATGTGCCTGTTTTCGTACCGCGCGATCTCCCACAAAGTTCGCGCAGCCTCTATTCATAGTGTAGCATATTTTTTATCAAAATACAATTCTTTTAAGAAATTTTACCTGCAACAGGACAGGCAGTATGACGAACAGGCGATGAAGAGGGTTTTCCCTCTTTATGCGTTCCTTTTTTCGCAAAAAATCGCTACATATTGTGATCGAATTTCTTCTACACACACAATATGCTTGACAAGTGGGGGAAAATGCCGTATGATGGCTTTGGAACATTCCTCTTGCATACTTTTGCAAGGAGCGGAAACACTATCAAACGCTTTTATGCTGAATTTAAAGCGAAGGGAAGAAAATGAAAATGGCTGTTTATGTTTGCACGGTTTGCGGTTATCCCTATGATCCTGCAGAGGGAGCGCCGGATCAGGGCATCGCCCCGGGCACGCCCTTTGAAGAGCTGCCGGAGGACTTTGTTTGTCCGATCTGCGGCGTCGGCTTGGAACTGTTTGAAGCAGAGGGCTAAGAATGTCCCGAACAACCACGGAGCACGCTCCGTGGTTGTTTTTTTGCATAAAAGATGCTATACTATAGTTATTATGCCGCAATACCGGAGGAGGAACACCATGCGTTTATTGGTTTTGGACGGCAACAGCATTGTCAACCGTGCGTTTTACGGAATCAAGCTGCTGACCACCAAAGACGGACAATATACCAACGCCTTATACGGCTTTCTCAATATTCTTTTCCGTCTGCAGGAAATGTCGGAACCGGATCATATCGCCGTGGCGTTCGATCTTTCGGCGCCCACCTTCCGGCACGCGATGTATGACGCCTATAAGACCGGACGTAAGGGCATGCCGGAGGAGCTGCGCCAGCAAATGCCGGTGCTCAAAGAGCTGCTGCCCCTGCTCGGCATCACCATCGTGGAAAAGGAAGGCTACGAAGCGGACGATATTCTCGGCACGCTGGCCACGGCGGCACAGCAGCAGGGCGGCGAGTGCTTCATCGCTACCGGCGACCGCGATTCCCTGCAACTGGTGGACGATCACATCACCGTTCTGCTTGCCGCCACCAAGATGGGGCGTCCGGAAACCACCGCCTACAACCGGGCCGCCATTGAAGAAAAGTACGGGCTGAAGCCCGAACAGCTCGTCGACCTGAAAGCGCTCATGGGCGATGCCAGCGACAATATTCCGGGCGTTCCCGGCATCGGCGAAAAGACGGCGCTGGATCTGCTGCACCGTTTCGGCAGTCTGGATGCGATTTATGCGCAGCTGAACACGCTCGATATCAAGGAAAGCGTGCGGCAAAAGCTGCAAAACGGACGAGACAGCGCCTATCTGAGCCGTCAACTGGGCACGATCTGCCGCGAGGCGCCCGTGGATACGTCGATGGCGGCGTACACCGTGCAGGCAATGGATCGCGAGGCGCTGGCGCGCCGGCTGGCGCAGCTGGAATTCTTCAAAATCATCGAGAAGCTCGAACTGAACGCGCCGCTTCCCACACCGGCGCTGGACGCGGACACAAGCGCCGCGCCTTCGGCGGTTGTGCCGTTGGAAGGGAACGAAGCGCTGGCAGAACTTTGCGACGCGGCCGCGCGCACCGGGCACATGGATTTTCTCCCCTGTTTTGATGAGAACGACGCGCTGTCCGGCGGCTGGATCACCGCCGACGGCCGCACCGCGGCTGCCACCGCGGAATCGCCCGCGTTTCCGCGCTTGTTGGCGCTGCTGTGCGATCCCGCCGTCGCCAAGCGCACGCACGACAGCAAGCCGCTGTATGCCGCGCTGCTGCGCTCCGGCAAACAGCCGGCGGGCTTTATAATGGACACCTTACTGGCGGGCTATCTGCTCAACCCGCTCGCCTCCGGCTATGAGCTGCTGCGGCTGGCGCAGGAATACGGATTGCCGCTGCCGGCGGAGGAATCCGCTCAAGCGCAGGAAGCGCGCGTTTTCCCGGCGGTTGCCGACCGATTGGAGGCCGAAATCGAAGCGCAGCAGCAAACCTCGCTGCTGCGCAACATCGAGCTGCCGCTGGCGCTGGTGCTCGCAGACATGGAAAATCTGGGCTTTGCCGTGGACGGCGCGGGCATTGCGGCTTTCGGTGAGCAGCTGCAGACGCGCATCGACGATATCCAATCGCGTATTTACGATGCCGTGGGCTATTCGTTTAACCTGAACTCCCCCAAGCAGCTGGCACAGGCGCTGTTCGAGGATCTGGGACTGCCGGCGAAAAAGAAAACGAAATCCGGTTATTCCACCAACGCCGAGGTACTGGAGGGGCTGCGCGACGCGCATCCCGCCGTTGCCATGCTGCTGGAATACCGCACGCTGGCCAAGCTCAAATCCACCTATTGTGACGGACTTTTGGCTGCCATTGATCCGGCAGACGGTAAGATCCATTCAAGCTTCAACCAGACCGTTACAGTTACCGGCCGCATCAGCTCAACAGAGCCGAATATGCAGAACATTCCAGTCCGCACCCCGCTAG
>CATWUX010000117.1 GCA_958354085.1 uncultured Oscillospiraceae bacterium
GGGTTGCTGCGTGTAGACGGCCGGGTGGCGGCGTTCAGCTTCGGTTCACCGATCAGCCGCACGGTGTTCGATGTGCATGTGGAAAAGGCGCTGCCGGCGTTTCCCGGCGCGTATGCGGTCATCAACCAGCAATTTTCGAAACGGCTGTCCGATTACCGGTATCTCAACCGTGAAAACGATTTGAATGTGGAGGGCTTGCGCAAGGCCAAGCTGTCCTATCATCCCACGATCCTGCTGGAAAAATTCATTGGCAGGGCGGACGCTTAAAGCGGAAAGGAACAGGCGCTGTAACAGCATGAGTACGATACGTTGGGCGACGCCGGATCAGGAAGTCGCGCTGGTGCGGCTGTGGATGGCCGCCTTCCCGCAGGACACGCGGGAGGATGCGGTGGATTTTCTGCGCCGCATATGCGTGTCGGAGGAGTGCTTGGTATGCGTGGAGCGGGACGAGCCGGTATCCATGGCGTTTTTACTTCCGGCTGTACTCGTAATGGACAAGGAAGAATATCCCGTACAGTATATTTACGCGGCGGCTACGCTGCCGGAGCGGCGCGGGCAGGGACTTTTCGGGCGTTTGCTGACGCGTGCGCAGGAGCTGGCGGCGGAAAGGGGACAGGCGGCGTCTTGTCTTTATCCGGCCAGTCTGCGGCTGGCACAGTATTATGCGCGATTTGGCTATCATGCCTTTTTTGAGGAAGTGCTCGTCCGGCTGTCGCCGCAAGAGCTGGCGGCTGCCGCCGGCCAAAATTCCGGCGACGCATGGCGGCCATACGACGGCGCGTATGCGCCGCTGCGCGACCGGCTGTTGCGTGGCCATGCCTCTTGGGTGCGCTGGGAAGAGCGTTTCGCGTCTTATGCGGCGAAGGACGGCCGTATCCTGACTTGCGGGGATGGCTGTGCGCTGTGTGAACCGGCGGAGAATTTGGTGCGGGTGCGGGAGCTGCTGTGTCCGCACGAGCAAGTCGCCGGGTTTTATGCGGCGCTGCGGCGGGAATTTCCGGAAAGCGCCGTACAGCTGCGCCGTCCGGCGCCGTTCGGTGAACTGGCGATGAACGGCGGACTGTTGTGTCCGTTGACAGAAAAGCTGTGGCAGCAGATGGAAAATAAGCGGGCGTTGTCCCCGTATCTGGGGCTGACGCTGGAGTAATCGACAGCATCATCAAACGGAAAGGATGGAAATCCCATGATTTATGTTTGTCTGGCAAATGGATTTGAAGAGATCGAGGCGTTGGCCGTGGTGGACGTGCTGCGCCGCGCCGAGCTGGAGGTTGTAACGGTGGGCGTTGGCGGCAAGGTTGTGCGCGGCTCTCACGGTATCATAGTGGCGGCGGATATTGCCGATACGGACGTGACGGCGGACGGGATGGAGGCGTTGGTGCTGCCAGGCGGGATGCCCGGCACGCTGAATCTGGAGCATTCGCCGGTCGTGCAGCAACTGCTGGAGGCGGCAACGGAACAGGATTGCTTTATTTGCGCCATTTGCGCCGCCCCGTCCATTCTGGGGCATAAGGGGTTATTGGAAAACCGGCACGCAGTCTGCTTTCCCGGTTATGAGCAGGAGCTGCGCGGTGCGGTCGTAGAGGAGAAGGCCGTTGTAGTGGACGGACGCTTTATTACGGCGAAAGGAGCGGGCGTTGCGGTCGAATTCGGGCTGCAAATCGTGGCTGAAATGCTTTCGCCCGCCCGCGCGTCGCTGCTGCGCGCCGCGATGCAATGCCGGTAGGCGATATCCGTCCCGTAAAGGCCGGTTTGCGGGATATGTATAAGGCACTGCGCCGCGCGATGCCGCCGGAAGTCAAGCAGCAGCATGACGCGGCGATTGCCCGGCGTGTGACCTCGCTGTGGCAGTACAAGAGGAACGACACTCTGCTCGCCTATGTGTCCACGGCGATTGAGGTGGATACACTCGCCATCATGCGGCAGGCGTGGGCGGACGGAAAAAAGGTTGCCGTGCCGCGGTGCGTGCCCGGTACGCGGGATATGGAGTTTTATTATATTTACTCGATTGAAGAACTGTGTCCCGGTACGTTTGGCGTGCTGGAGCCGCTGCCGGATCCGAAAAAGCGGCTGACAAATTTTGATTCCGGCTTGTGTTTGGTGCCGGCTTTGTGTTATGATTGGAAGGGGTTCCGGTTGGGCTATGGGAAAGGCTATTATGACCGCTTTCTTGCCCGCTTCAACGGAAATATGATCGGTATTTGTTACAGTGAATGTGTGCGTCGCCGGCTTCCGAGCGGGCGGTTCGACCGGCCGGTCGAGCTGCTGGTCACGGAACGCTATCTGCGCCGCACAACGGAATGATCTTGTCAAGGAACCGAACCGCGCGGCAGACGGCCTGCGTATGTGGAAAGGCATGGTGTGCATATGTCGGAAGAGTTGGATAAGCTGCTCAGCGATCTGGAGGCGGACAGCCTGGCTCGCAAGCAGGAGGAAAAGCGGTTGGAGGAAGTGCTCAAGGTGGACGCTGCCACCGCCGCACGGCTGCAGGAAGAACGCAAGTCCAAGGTGGCGGAATTTCGACTGAATCTGGATTTGGGAGAGGAGGATACCGTTCCCGATCCGGAACATACCGCCGAACCGGCCGCCGAGCCGGTCACGGCGGAGTCGGCTGCGCCCGCTGCGGAGGAAAGCGCGGCCAAAACGGCGGCGGAGGAGACGGCGAAACCGATACCCTCTTTGTTTGGCGATGAGACGGAGGAGCAGGACGCCGCAGCAGCGCAGGATGTGCCGGAGGCTCCGGTCGCCGGCAAGAAAAAGAAATCGCGCTATTCCAAAAGTACGTTCGGTTGCATCAAAGGCATTCTTTATGCGGCGCTGGTGCTGGGAGTTTCCGGCGTGATCGCTTTTTTCGCGGTTGCCGGCGGCATCGATATGGTGGGGCTCAACAAGTCCTCCAAGGTCGTGTCGGTCACGATTCCCCAAGGGGCGTCTACCGAGCAGATCGCCGATATCCTCAAGGAAGCCGGCCTGATCGATCAGCCGCTGATGTTCCGGCTTTATTCCAAGCTGACCAAGGCGGACGGCCAGTTCCAGGCACATGAACAACTGGATCTGTCGCCCGATATGGGCTACAGCGGTATCATCAAGCAGCTCAAGCAGGTGGCGCAGCGGGAAACCGTACGCGTGACGGTTCCCGAGGGCTACACGCTGGAGAAGATCGCCAAGCTGATGGAGGAAAACAAGGTTTGCACGGCGTCCGCCTTTTTTGACGCGGCGATCAACGGGGATTTCAGCGGATACGATTTTATCCGCGAGCTGCCGACAAAGGAGCAGAATCCCGAAATTGCGCACCGGATCTATGATCTGGAAGGCTATCTTTTCCCGGATACCTATGAGTTCTTCACCGGCAGCAGCGCGACTACGGTGATCAAAAAAATGCTGGACAATTTTGACTACCGGTTCAATACCAGCGTGAAAGCGGCCATGAAGGCGCGCAATATGACGGTCAACGAGACCGTCATTCTGGCGTCGATCATTCAGGGGGAGGCCGCCAACAGCGTGGATATGGAGCGCGTGTCCCGCGTGTTGTACAATCGGATGCAGAACAAGAGCGAATATCCCAAGCTGGAGTGCGACTCGACCGGTGATTATCTTGCCAACTTGCTGACGCCGATTGGCACGGATACGACCGACAGTGATAAGGTACTGCCGGTGCAGCTGGCGTACGATACGTATAAGCGGGAGGGCTTGCCGGTCGGCGCCATCAATAACCCCGGTTTGGATGCGATCATGGCGGCGATCAATCCCTCCGCCGACCAGACTGTGGCAAAATGCTATTTCTTTGCCACCGATTACAGCACCGGTATCACGTATTATTCCAAGACGTATGCCGAGCATGAGCGTACCTGCAAGAAGTACGGAATCGGAATGTATGGTTAAACAGACAGTCCCTGCCTGCCATTTTGCGGGCAGGGCTTTCTCAAAATGCAGTCAATAAAGCATGGAGGTATACAGATATGGCATTGGACAGATTGATTGAAGCGATAAAACGCACCGGAAATCCCACGGTGGCCGGCTTGGATCCGAAGCTGGAGTACATTCCCGCTTACCTGACGCAGGCGGCGTTGCGGGAACACGGTGAAGCGCTCGAGTGGGCGGCAGCCGCGATTTTGGCATATAACAAGGGGCTGATCGACGCGCTGTGCGACGTTGTGCCGGCTGTCAAGCCGCAGGCGGCGTATTATGAGATGTACGGCTGGCCCGGTGTGCGCACGCTGTGCGAGACGATCGCCTATGCCAAGCAAAAGGGGCTGTTCGTCATCACCGATGGCAAGCGCAACGACATCGGCTCCACCATGGAGGCGTATGCGGCGGCGCACATGGGGACGACGGCGGTCGGCGGCGCGGTTTGCACGCCTTTCGGCGGCGATGCGCTGACGGTCAACGGCTATCTGGGCTCGGACGGCATTCTGCCGCTCCTGACGGTGTGCCGCGAACAGGATACCGGTATTTTCGTGCTGGTCAAGACCTCCAACCCCTCGTCCGGCGAACTGCAGGATCGGCTCATCGACGGTCTGCCGGTTTACCGTCAGATGGGCGATATGTGCGAGAAATGGGGCGAGCAGCTTCCGGGGAAATATGGCTATTCCGGGGTAGGCGCTGTGGTGGGCGCAACGTATCCCGCACAGCTCAGCGAGCTGCGTGGGTTGCTGCCGCACACCTTTTTCCTTGTGCCCGGTTACGGCGCGCAGGGCGGCGGCGCCGCCGATGTGGCGGGAGCGTTCGACGATAACGGATTGGGTGCGATCGTCAATTCCTCGCGCGCGATTCTGTGCGCGTGGAAAAAAGAAGGCTGCGCGCCGGAAGCGTATGCCGAGGCTGCACGCCGTGAGGCGCTGCGCATGAAAGCGGATATCACGTCCGTGCTGTAAAAAAGAAAGGCGGAGATACGATGCGGTATACACAGGAAACGGCGAAGCTGTTGCATAAACAAGAGCTGGCGCCGGGTGTGTTTAATCTGATTTTGTCCGCGCCGGCCATTGCCGGTGCAGCGGCGGCAGGACAGTTTGTGAACGTCCTTTGCGACGCGTATGCGCTGCGCCGCCCGATTTCCATCTGCGGCTTTGACGCGCAGACCGGTATCCTGCGGTTGGTGTTCGAGGTGCGCGGCAAAGGGACCGCGTGGTTGGCGCAGCTGGAAAACGGCGCGCCGGTGGATTTGATCGGGCCGCTCGGACATGGCTTTCTGCTGCTCGAACCGGATAAGCGCGCCGTGCTTATCGGCGGCGGAATTGGCACGCCGCCTCTGCTGCCCTTAGCGCAGCATTATGCGGCGAACGCGACCGTGATCACCGGCTTCCGCAGCGGCGCGGCGGCGATTTTGCAGGACGATTTCGCTGTGACCGGCGCGCGCACGATTCTGTGTACGGACGACGGCTCCGCCGGTTTCCACGGCTTTACGACGCAGGCGCTGGAGCGGCATCTGCGGGACAATGCGTGCGATGTGGTGTACACCTGCGGCCCGAAGATCATGATGAAGCGTGTGGCGGAATGTGCGGCGCAGCAGGGAATCCTGTGCTATGTGTCGATGGAGGAACGCATGGCGTGCGGCGTGGGCGCGTGCTTGGGCTGCGCCTGCAAAACCAAAGATGAAAAGGGCGATCCGCATATGCAGAGGGTTTGCCTGAACGGGCCGGTATTTAACGCGACGGAGGTGGACTGGACATGAGCGATATGCGTGTGAATCTGTGCGGCGTGGAGCTGAAAAATCCGGTTATTGCGGCGTCCGGCACCTTTGGCTACGGCATGGAATACAACGAATTTTATCCGATTTCCCGTTTGGGGGCGATCTCCTGCAAGGGGACGACGCTGCATGAACGCATGGGAAATCCGGCTTCCCGTATCGCGGAAACGCCGTCCGGTATGCTCAACAGCGTCGGGCTGCAAAACCCCGGTGTGGAGGCGTTTTTAAATACCTATCTGCCGTGGATGCTGGAGCAGGGCGCGACAGTGATCGCGAATATGGCGGGCAACAGCGTGGAGGATTACGCCGCGATGGCAGAGCGGCTGGACGCGTCGGATGTGCATATGGTGGAACTGAACATTTCCTGCCCGAACGTCAAGCACGGCGGCGTCAATTTCGGCACGTCCTGCGACAGCGTGTCCCGGCTGACGGCGGAGGTGCGCAAACGCTGCCGCAAGCCGCTGATCGTCAAGCTGACGCCGAACGTGACCAGCATCGGTGACATAGCGGCGGCGGCCGAAGCGGCGGGCGCGGATGCGGTTTCGCTGATCAATACGCTGACCGGTATGCGCATCAACATCCGTACGCGCCGTCCGATCCTGTATAATAACACCGGCGGACTGTCCGGCCCGGCGGTGTTCCCGGTTGCGGTGCGCATGGTGCGCGAGGTATACAAGCGTGTCCGCATTCCCGTGATCGGCATGGGCGGTATCGCCACTTGGGAGGATGCAGCGGAAATGATGATCGCGGGCGCGGCGGCGGTGCAGGTCGGCACCGCAAATTTCCGCGATCCGTTCGCGATGGTGAAAATTATCGAGGGATTGGAACAGTTTGCGCAGGAAAGCGGTCTGACGAGCATTACCGAGCTGACCGGTTCCTTGACGGAGTGGGTATAACGGCATGACAACGATCTATCTGGTGCGCCATTGCGAGGCGTACGGCAATATCGCCCGTGTTTTTCAGGGGCATATCGACAGCGATATCAGCGACAACGGCGCGGTGCAGCTGCAGCGGCTGGCGGAGAGGTTTCGGGACATCCCGCTGGACGCGGTGTATTCCAGCCCGCTGCGCCGGGCGCGTAAAACGGCGGAGGCGATCAACACCTGTCATCACCTACCGATCGCGCTGGATGACGATCTGATGGAGATCAACGGCGGCCGCTGGGAGGGGCAGCTGTGGGCCGAGCTGCCCGCTTTGTATCCCGAGGAAAGCGAACATTGGGCGCACCGTCCGTGGATGTTCGCGCCGGCAGACGGTGAGCCGATGACAGCGGTATATGCGCGCATGGCGCGGGCTCTGACGTCCATCGCCGCGGCGCATCCCGCACAGACGGTGGCGGTCGCTTCGCACGGCTGTGCGATCCGCAACGCGCTGTGCTGGGCAAAGGGCTGGCCGATCGAACGGCTGGGCGAGGTCGCATGGTGCGATAACACGGCGGTTACGGTGCTGGAGCTGGACGAAAAACTGGCGCCGCGTGTGATATGCGAAAACGACAATTCGCATCTGGACAGTGAAGTATCCACGCTGGAAAAGCAGAACTGGTGGAGGGATGACGCCGTCAGCCGGTTTGAATAGCGACGAAAAATTCTTTGAATTTTTCGTCATGAAAAACCGCCTGTCGGGAGGAGCTCCCTCCTGTTGCCGGTGGGCGGCACCGACGCTTTTTTCGATGGAAA
>CATWUX010000118.1 GCA_958354085.1 uncultured Oscillospiraceae bacterium
TTCAAAATATTGTCTAACTTTTTGGGGTCACTTCAGTGTGAGACCGGCGGCTTTGTTGTACAGTGTCCCGGCTGTGCTGAGGAGGCGACCGGACGGAAGATCATCGTTTTCCGATCCATACCTGCATTTCGGTTTCGCCGCGGTTGGCAAAACCGAAATAGGGGATGAATTTCAGTTTCTGCGGGATCAGGCGGCTGCTGCCGGCCTTTTGATAGAGAGCGGCGGTCGGCTCGTGACGCCAGCCGTCCAGCAGAATGCAGTCGGCCTGAAAGAATTCGTCAAACCGGATCTCGGCGTTTTCTGTATTCTGGATCTGAACGTCCGGCAGCAGTTCCCCGTTGTCGCACGCTTCCAGACAATAGACGATCGGCCCGCGTGTGACGGCGACGCGTCCGGCGTTTTCCATGACATACGGGTTGGCTTCCATAAGGGTGACGGGCATAGCCAGCGATAGGGTAATGACGCAATCCCCATCGCAGGGGAGCAGTGCATAGCCATCCTGCACGGTGCCATGCCAGACAGCACCGTTGCAGGTCACGACAGCCTTTTCGCACCAGCCCGGAATACGAACGGCAACGTGTTGGAAAGGGCAGTCGTGGAGGGTGATGGTGATTTCGCCGTCATGCGGGTAGAGGGTGGTTTGCCGGATCGTCATGTTGCCGTATTGCGCCGTACCGGCTATATACTGGTGAATATACAGGGTTTCTCCCACGAAGGAGTACAGATAATCGCCGATTGTGGCGAGCAGGCGGGAAATGTTGGGCGGGCAACAGGAACAGTTGAACACTTCCACGCGTTGTGTGATCGGCATTCGGCTGGTGCCGTCTCCCATGCTCGAATCCCGGAATTTAAGTTTCGGATACACAGCCAGCGGGTTTTCGTAAAAGAAGGCTTTGCCGTCCAGCGAGATGGAGCTTAAAAAGCCGTTATACAGTGCTTTTTCCATTATATCTGCATATTCCCCGCGCGGTGTGAGCGCCAGCATCCGTTTGGCGAAGAAGATCAGTGAGATGGCGGCGCAGCTTTCCGAATAGGCGTGCAGATTGGGAAGATCGTAGTCGATGGTGAAGGCTTCACCTTCGGTTGCACTCCCGATGCCGCCGGTGATATACATCCGCCGGTGAACGATATTGTCCCAGATCGCTTCGCAGGCGCGGCGCAGTTCGGCGTCGTCGTAACGAACGGCCAGATCCGCCATGGCGCAGTACAGATAGCCCGCGCGCACGGCGTGCCCCTCCGCGGTGGTCTGCCGGCGAACCGGTAAATGGTCTTGCGCGTATTTTCGATTTGCCCAAGGGTATTTTTGCTCTTCTTGGGTGCCGCGCCGGTCAACAAAAAATTTGGACAACTCCAAATAACGCTTTTCCCCGGTGCAGTCCGCCAGCCGCACCAGCGCCAGCTCGATTTCCGGATGGCCGGGGGTTACAAAGGAGGCACTGTGCTCTTTGACAAAGACGGTTTCGATATAATCGGCATAGCGGCACATGGCGCGCAGGAATTTGTCTTTTTTTGTGGCGTGGTAGTAGGCGACTGCCGCTTCCATGAGATGGCCGGCGCAGTAAAGCTCGTGATCGGTACGGCGGGTAAAACGATTTTGCGGTTCAAACCGCTGGAACCAGCTGTTGAAATACCCACATTCCTCCTGACTGGCGACGATATCGTCGATCATGCCGTCTGCCAGCGTTTCCAGCTTGGCATCCGGATGCTTGGTCAGAATATAAGCGGCCGATTCGATCCATTTGGCAACGTCGGAATCCCAAAAAATGTGCGGTTGGTTGGGTTCGCCTTCTTTCCAGTTCAGCTTCAGCGCTTCAAAACGGCCGGTTTTGCGAAATTGTTCATAGATCGCATAGATGGTGACGGCGGCGTTTTGCTGCTGCCGATTATGCCAAAATCCTTGATCGATATCCACGTTTGTAAAAGAAAGAAAGGTGCCGGTTTGCATAGAAAACACGCCCCTTTTTCATAAGTATTTCAGCAATTGCTTGCTTTTATTATAGAAAGGGCTTATACTGTTGTCAACCAACAAAAAGCGCAGGAAAGGTAAGAAAATCCGATATGAAGCAGGAAGAGAACGGCTTGATCTATTTGAGCGGCGGTATGTTTCGCGGCGAGCAGCCCTGGATTCACAGTGAACGGGTGATCGATTCCTATGAGATTTTGTTTATGGTCCAAGGCGTCGCCTATATGGCGGAAGAGGACACGGACTATACGCTGCAACCCGGCGACGTGCTGCTGCTGGAGCCGGGAAAGCGGCATAAGGGGACACGCGTGTCAGAGAATGGCTGTTGTTTTTATTGGTGCCATTTTCTGCCGGCGGAGGACGCTTTGGTGCAGTTTAAGTATCTCAATCTGCGGGATACCGCACAGCAGGACAGCGTGACATTCTTTTTTTCACAGCTGCTGCATGTGGCAAATCTGACGGTCTATCCTCCCGCAACCAGCCGCGCGCTTTGCTTTTTGCTGATACAATATTTGAATGTAGCGGTCAAAACCGCCTTCGACAAAGGCGATAAGCTGGTGAACGAGGTCGTCGAGTATGTACGGCTGCATCGGGACGAGCCGGTTTCCGCGGCAGCGATCGCCGCCTTCTTCGGTTACAACAGCGATTATCTTTCCTCCTTATTCAAGAAGCGAACCGGCGTGGGATTGAAGGAATATATCAATAAAGAGCAGGTCAATTATGCGAAAAGCCTGTTGGTGTCTACACAATATTCCATCAAGGAGATCGCGGCTTTGCTGCATTTTCCTTCTGCCCGCCATTTTACGGTTTTTTTCAAGTATCATGAGGGGATCAGCCCCGCCCGCTATAAAAACCGGCATATCGGGGTGCATTATAATAATCGCTGATAGGATCAGCCGAATTTTGCAAATTGGGCACAGCAAAACGCCCCTTTTGTTATGCAGTACAGCCTACTGTCTAACAAAAGGGGCGTTGATGAATGGTGGTTTCGGTTTTCCTATCGCCGCGATTTCAGGATTCCGGGAGACAGGAAGCGTCTTCTTTCACCGGTGTGTCCACAAATTCCGTCGGGTTGTTGCGGATATACTCCACACATTTTTGCAGCGGCTGTTCGGTTTCGGCCGCCTCCAGAAAATCGGCGTGCAGTTCCGCCAGCTCCTCTTCCTCGGCCTGCAGCGCCTTGCGCACCGCGACGCTGCAATCGATGGCGCCGATCAGTTCCAGACCGTCGGCCGCTAATTCACAAAACACACCGGACGGACCGGCAAAGCAGTCCTCAAAGCTGCCGGCGTCCAGCTCGTGACAGATCAGCCACACGCTGTATACGGCACACCGCCCGCGGGACAGTAACGGGACGGTATGATAGGCATCCGGGCGGCGCTTATCCTGCTTGGCATTCAGGTTGGCGATCACCGCGTCCACCAGTTCTTCGTCCGGAATGTGCGCCAATTTTTCTTCGTCCAGCTCGCTATACAGCAGCTCCAGACGAGCCGCGCGGCTGTCTTTTTCCTTTTTATTGCTGCCCCAAAGATACAAACCAACCAGCAAAAGCATGAAAGCCAGCACCAAAATGTAATATCCGCCTTGTCCGGCAGAGAAAAAATTCGTCAACAGCATAACAACATCCCCTCTTTTTTTACCCGCAATCCGGGAACGGCGGGCGCTTTTCCCCTGTTCAAATTGATTATAGCGGAAATTCTCCGTGTTGACAAGCTATATTTCTGCATTTTGCTGCATCAGCAAGCGATAGATATCGCCTTTTTTCACGCCGGTTTCCGCGGCGGCGCGGCGTGCCGCGTCCGATGCCGAGAGGCCCTCCTGCATATAGCGCCGCGCGCGTTCGGAGGCTTGCTCCGGCGTTTGCTCCGGTGTATCCTGTACCGGTGCACCTTCAATGATTAGTACGATCTCACCGCGCGGCGCTTCCTGTTGATAACGGGCGGCAGCTTCCGCCAGCGTGGTGCGGATGACTTCTTCGTGGATTTTGGTGAGCTCCCGGACGATTGCGATCTGCCGGTCGCCCCAAGCGGCCAGCATATCGTCCAGCGTGGAGGACAGCTTGTGCGGCGCTTCGTAAAAGACCATCGTGCGCCGTTCCGTTTGCAGTTCCGCCAGATGCTCCCGCCGTCCGCGTTTGTTCATGCTCAAAAAGCCCTCAAAGGTGAACCGGCCGGTCGGCAGACCGGAAAGCGCCAGCGCCGTGACCACCGCGCTCGGACCGGGGACGATCCCGACCGGAATACCGCGTTCATGGCAGAGCGCGACCAGATCCTCTCCCGGATCGGAGATCGCGGGCATACCGGCATCGGAGACGAGCACGGCGTTTTCGCCCGCCTCCAGCCGTGCGCAGATTTGTTCGCCGCGCTCGCGTTTGTTATGCTCATAATAGCTGACCAGCGGCTTTTTAATGCCGAAATGATTCAGCAGTGTCAGCGTTACGCGCGTATCTTCCGCGGCGATAAAATCGCATTCCTGCAGCGCGGCGACAGCGCGCGGGGAAAAGTCGGACAGGTTGCCGATGGGGGTGCCCACCAGCGTCAAGCGTCCGCAAGAAGTGGCGTTTATCATGGTGCGATTCCTTTCCGTTGCGTTTTTTCGAGGATCCCGGATTAACGGGAGGGGGAGGTCGGCGGTGCGAACGCACCGTATAGGGTGGCTTGCGTGGCGGCGTCCTCCAGAATGACCGGAGCCGGAATGGTTAGTCCCGGTTTTCCGCCTTTTTTGGCTTCGCAAAGCAGAAGCCACGGGGCATCCCCGCTTCGTTGCTGGACAAATTGCAGCCGTTTCGGTTCCAGCCCGGCGGCGCGAAGGCTGCCCAGCACGTCGCACAGCCGTTCCGGACGATGGCACAAACAAAACCGTCCGCCGAAGCGCAGCAGCCGCGCGGCGGCGGTTGTCACTTCGTCCAGCGTGCAGTGCTCTCCCTCCGTGCGGGCTATACGCCGTGCCGGTGTGCTGCTTTCCCGGCCGCTGCCCGCCGAAAAATAGGGCGGGTTGCAGGTGACCAGATCATAATGCCCGGCCGGCAGTAGGGCGGGGTCACGCAGATCGCCGCCGATCACGCGGATGCGCGCTTCCAGCCCGTTGTACGCGACCGAGCGTGTTGCCAATTCGACCGCCTCCGGCTGCAATTCGACTGCGTCGATGGGCGGCGCGGCCGGATCCGGTGCGGTACGGCACCACAGCAGCGGCAGTATTCCGCAGCCGGTACCGAGGTCGCATACGCGTTCGGACGTATGCGGCGCGGAAAAATGCGCAAGCAGGATGGCATCCGTGCCGAATCCATGCACGGACGTCGTATAGAGGCTTATGGAATTTCCGAGCGATACCAGCCGCACTGTAGCCCTCCTTAATATGCTTTTCCGATCAAAGCGCGTCGCTTTATTTGAAAACCGTTGCTATGTGCAAAAACAAAATTGCCGGGCATCCCCGAAACGGAGGCACCCGGCAACGCGGTAAACAGAAGCTTATTCTGCTGCAGGAGCGCCCACGGGGCAAACATCCGCGCAGCTGCCGCACTCCGTGCAGACATCGGGATTGATGACGTATTTGCCATTGCCCTCAGAAATCGCGGAAACGGGGCATTCTGCCTCGCACGCACCGCAAGCGATGCATTCGTCAGAAATTTTGTATGCCATGAAAAAGCACCTCCTTTGTATGTTCGTATCTATCATAGCATATTTTCGCGAAAAATCAACTGGAAATTGCAAAAAAGCCATGTTCGCATTTCGTATAAAGAGTATATGTTTCGACCGGGTGCTTTGCCGCGGTATTTTCCCAAGACAGGATAGCGATGGTTTTAACCTGTGGTGCTGAGAAAGCATGAAGGAAGGGAGACGGCTTCCGACGAAGCGTCTCCCTTGGTATATCGGATTATTCCTCCAGCTCTGCCAACTCTTCCAGTTCTTCCTTTGCGACTTTGATGCGGCTGTCCTTGATGACCTTGAGATCTTTGCGTGACATGACCACCGGCGGGGAATCCGGGGATTTGTCCAGCCGCACCTTGACGGCGCCGGTCAGAAGATTGGATTCGGTGACTACGCCGCGGCCTTCCTTGGTGGAGACGATCGCGCCGTTTTTCGGTGTGATGCGCAGCAGAGATTCGTATGCGTCCTGCTCGTATTTCAGGCAGCACATCAGCCGCCCGCAGGTGCCGGAAATTTTGGTCGGGTTAAGCGACAGTCCCTGTTCCTTCGCCATTTTGATGGATACCGGCTGGAAATCGCCCAAAAATTGCGCGCAGCAGAACGGACGCCCGCAAATGCCGAGGCCGCCCAGCATTTTGGCCTCGTCCCGCACGCCGATTTGCCGCAGCTCAATGCGGGTGCGGAAAACCGATGCGAGGTCTTTGACCAGATCGCGGAAATCCACGCGGCCGTCCGCGGTGAAATAAAACAGGATTTTGGAGTTGTCAAACGTGTATTCCACGTCCACCAGCTTCATGTCCAGCTTGTGCGTAGCGATTTTTTCCTGACACAGCTGAAACGCCCGCTTTTCCTTGGCGGCGTTTTCCTCCGCACGCTTAATATCCTCCGGCGTGGCACGCCGCAGGACGGGCTTGAGCGGCTTCACGATGGTGTCGTCCGCCACCTGTTTGTTCGCAATCGCGACCTCGCCGCATTCTACGCCGCGCGAGGTTTCCACCACGACGCGGTCGCCCTTTTGCATGGGCTGCCCGGCCGGATCAAAATAATAGACTTTCCCGAGATTTTTAAAACGAACGCCGATAATTTCCGCCATGGTGTACCTCCAACATCCCGGATTCCGGGCATTATTCGTGTCCTGCCGCTTCCCGCAGGCGGGAGCAGAGGAGCGTGAGAAAGAGCGTGTGGTTCATGTTGCGCAGCCGTGCGCGTTGCAACTCTTCCACCGCGCCGATGAGCCGCATCAGTTGTACGCGAGAGAGCTTTTTGGCCAGCTGTTCTGCCGTTTCGGGGCTGGTAGACAGGCGCGAATCGGCGCCGCTGCGCCGTACCAGAGCATCGCGGAACAGCAACAGCATACCGCGCAGTACACCGTCCAGCGTGTCCTTATCCTTTTCAAACGCCGCCGTTTGTTTGAGCAGTGCCAGCTCAAACGGCTCCGTGACGGCCAGCGCCATGGCGGGCGCGAGCTGCATGACGCGTTGGAAGGTGCCGTTTTCCATGCCGTCCAGTGCTTGTCCGATGACGCCGCCGAACACCTGCACCGCCCGGCGCAGGTCGGTTTCCTCCGCGTGCGGGAGACGTTCCCGCAAAACGGCGAGTGCCTCCTCTTCCGCTACGCCGCCCAACGGTACGCACATACAGCGCGACTGTACGGTGGGCAGCAGCTG
>CATWUX010000119.1 GCA_958354085.1 uncultured Oscillospiraceae bacterium
TACGATCGTGCTGCGGGGCGTGACGACGGTCACGGTGCTGGATGCGGGGGATAACGCGGCGGTCTTGCTGGAAAAGGACGGACACACCGCCGTGGTCGCGTCCGGGGATTCCCTGAATCTGTTGGATAAGATGGAATGGGAGCTGCGCTCGCGCGGGGTGCGTAAGCTGGACTTTCTGTTGCTGCCCAGCTTGGAGGACGAAGCCCTGCGCGGGCTGCCCGGCTTTGTACAGGCGATGCCGGTCGACTGCCTGCTGACGCCGGCGGCCGGAACGTACGCGGATGTTGCGCAGGCAGTCGCGTCCCGGCGGCTGGTGCTGGAGGAGACGGGTACGGTCACGTTTTGGGCGGACGCCGCCGCAAACTGGCGGGCGGACGGCTGGGTGCGGCTGACGTTCGGCGACACGGCATTGCTGCTGTGCCCGTCCGACGGCGATGCGCGGACACTGCCGGAACACTGGCGGCACAATCAGGCGCTGCTGTTCACGAAAACACCGCCGTTGTATGCGGCGGCTTTGTCTGCGCAGCACGGCGTGCTGTGCTGCGGCACGGAGGTGCTGCCGTATGTGAGCAAGGGCGTGCCGTGGGGCGCCTACCCGATCGCACTGCCGGCGCAGGAGGGGGCAGTCGAGCTGCAAACGCGCGGAAAAGGTGATATTTCGCGATAAGTCATCAGGGATAGAAAAGGAGACTGCGGAAAATGGCATGGACAGAAACGGAACTGAAAAAAAGCCTGAAGGACGCGCCGCTCAAGCCGGTGTATTTTCTGTACGGCGAGGAAAGCTATCTGTGCAGCCATTATGCCGGGGTTTTGATGAAAACGGCGGTCGGCGAAGCGGAGCTGGGAGAATTTAATCTGCAAAAGTTTGACGGGCAGGATTGCTCCTTGGATGCGATCGAGGAGGCGGCCGAGGCGCTGCCGCTGATGGCGGAGCGGAAATGCGTGGTCGTGCGGGATTACGACGCGGCCGCGGGCGGCGCGGCGGTGCAGGAACGGCTGCTGGCGCTGGTGAGCAACCCGCCGGATACCTGCGTGCTGATTTTTTGGCAGGACGCCGTAACGCCCGATCTGAAGAAAAACGCGAAGTGGAAAGCGTTTGCCGCCGCCATCGAGAAATCCGGCGCGTGCGTGTATTTCCCGCACAAAACGACAGCGGAGACCGTCAAGCTGCTGTGCGCCGGCGCGACGCGGCGGGGCAGCATGATGCGGCCGGAAACGGCACGGCTGCTGATCGAACAGTGCGGGGACGATCTCAATCTGCTGCTCAGCGAGCTGGATAAGCTGTCCGCGCTGGCGGGAGACGGCGAAATCACGCGGGAGCATGTCGTGACGGCAGGGACGCGCAATCTGGAAGCGTCGGTATTCGATCTGGCGAAAGCGCTGCTGCAAAACAACTATGAGCGCGCTTACGGTATTATCCACCGCCTGTTTGCGCAGCGGGAGGATCCGATCGCGGTGCTGGCCGCTCTGTCCAACGCGTATGCCGACCTTTACCGCGCCAAGGTGGCGGCGCAGGCGGGCGTGCCGGCGGATAGCTTGGCGGCGGATTTCGGCTATCGGGGCAAAGAATTCCGCTTGCGCAACGCGGCGCGGGATTGTGCGCGGCTGCCGCTCGGTGTGCTGCGCCAAAGTCTGGAGGTGCTGGCGCAGGCGGATGAAACCATGAAATCCACCCGCATGGATAAGCGGGTGGTGCTGGAGCAGACCGCCGCGCGTTTGATCGTGTTGGCCAAGACCAAAGCCGGAAGGGTGGTGTAAGCGATGGTCAAGGTGCGCGAGGTGCTGGTCGTGGAAGGAAAGTATGACAAGATCCGCTTGTCCTCGCTGGTGGACGCGCTGATCGTCGAGACCAACGGTTTCGGCATTTTTCGGGATGCCGAGCAGATGGCGCTGCTGCGGCGGCTGGCGGCGGAGCGCGGGCTGATCGTGCTGACCGACAGTGACAGCGCCGGCTTTGTGATTCGCGACCATCTCAGCGGCTCCATTCCGGCGGCGCAGATCAAGCACGCGTATGTGCCGGAGGTTGTCGGTAAGGAGCGCCGCAAGGCGCAGCCGTCCAAGGAAGGACTGCTCGGCGTAGAAGGACTGAACAGCGAGGTGCTGCTTGCGGCGCTGCGGCGCGCGGGCGCCACATTGGAGGAGGGCGGCGAAACGGCGGCGCCTGCCGGGGACGCTGCGGTGACAAAGGCGCAGTTTTACGCAGATGGGTTTACCGGCTGCCCGGACAGCGCACAGCGCCGCCGCCGCTTGCTTGTGCAGCTTGGCTTGCCGCAGAAGCTGTCGGTCAACCGGTTGCTGGCGGTGATTAACGAGACCATGACCGCGGAGGAATACCGCCGCGCCGTGGAGGAAATAGACAAAAACGCCTGAAGGACATCGTCCTTCAGGCGTTTTTTGCGGGCTGTGTGATGATGCGATTTGCCGGCGAAAAAGATTTCCATCCGAGGTTCTTTATGGATGGTGCAGAAATTCGTCGATCACTTGCCGGGACAGGATGCCGACCTGCTCCCAGTCCATGGCGGCGCCGTAAAATTCCTCCATGCGGTCATGGGCGGTTTTGGCTTGGGCGGCGGTTTGGACGGCTTCGTTGATCAGCTCCCGCACGGCACGACGATTAAAAGACAGCGTTTGGCGTTTGGCACGCAGCCGTTCACTGTCCGTAAAGCGTGCGGCATGGAGGCGGCGGTAAACCGGGAACGCGGCTTTATGCCACGAGTTGGAAGTGGTAAATCCCACACCGATCGAGGGGATCAGGAGATGCTCCGGCTTATCCTGCGGGGACAGCGGGCAGGCACAGGTGACAATGGACAGACCGGCGTTGAGCGCGCGCTGGCGCAGCTCAGCCAGCAACAGGCGGGAGGAGGCGCCGTATTCGTCCTCCAGCGCGTAGATGCGCGGGCAGAGCGCCTGAAGCGTCTCGTGGAAGATCAGCGGGCCTTCCGGCGTAACGGCGCTGAGAAAGCGGCGGGTTTCTTTTCCGTATTGCCCGGAGCCGCCGCCGAATTCCCGCGCGGCAATACGGGCGGCACAGCGGCTGACCTTTTCTTGATCCGTGCAGTTTTGCGCAATCCGTGTGCTTTCGGACAGCAAGGCAGCGGCGGCGCCGATGAATTTGCGGCAGCGTTCATGCAAAGCGGTACAGGCGTCAGTCGCCTGAATCACGGCAGGGGCTTGCTCCCGCAGACGCGCCGTATTCATACAGGCGCCCAGATTGACAATGGTTTCCACGGCGCCCCAGTATTTCGGTTCGATGATATGCGGAGCGGTGGCGTCCAGAATCCCCAATTTCTGATCGTGAAACAGAACGCCGTCCAGCGATTGCGGATCGGAGGAACAGCGGATGACCTCCGCGTCGTGACCGGCAGCGGTCATCTGTTCCAGAATGCCGCGCATGAGGGAGGATTTCCCGGTGCCGGCGCCGCTTTTGATGAGGTATACGTGCCAGCCATCCCGGCAGTCATATAAATCCTCCAAATACCCTAAAAACCCCGTCGGCGTGTTGGCACCAAGGAAAAAATTGACCGGCGTTATGTAGTCCAACATACGATCCCTCCCCAAATTTGTTTCTGTTCCAGAATATTCCGCAGCGGACGGTTTGGTGACTGGTATCCGGAATCGCGGGAAGAGAAAATCTGTCCGTTTTTCGACAAAAGATGGTTTTCGACTGCCGAACGGCAGATGGGAATTTTCTGAAAAGACTTGCAATCCTGCGAAAATATGATATGCTGATAAAGTAAGCCGTTCGGTATGCGGCAGCAGAGTCGATAGGGAAAGGATTGTGTATGCGATGGAAGTCGCTTCTGTAGTGTCGAAAATTGCCATGTGGACGGCGCTGGTCATTACCGGCGCGTTTCAGGTCTTGGCAATTTTGGGGATTTCCATGAATAATCAGCAGGCGATTGCGCTGAATAAGCCGGAAAAGCAGTATAACCTGACTTTTTTGGTGCTATGCGTGGTCCTGTTTGTGCTGGCAGTCGTTTTGTTTACCGTGCTGAAAAAGCGGCGGTACATTGGTGTGATTATAGCGGTGGTCGCCGCGTTTGTGATGGTCGGCGTGGCGCTGGATCTGGGCCGTGTGTTTGCGGTTTCGATTCAAGCGACCGGTGAACAGGGGCTGTCCACGTGGCGTATGGTTTGGCGGCATATGAGTCCGGTGCTCATTACGGCTTTTATGATCTGCGCGTGGCTTTTTGGGCGAGCGGCGGACAAAAAGCGCGAGGCAGCTGCTTTGGCGGCCGGGCCGGGTAAGTATCATTTTGACGATAAGATTCTGTTTGCCGACGAGGACAAGCCGGCTGTACAAACCAAGAAATAAACAACGGTTGGTTCATGACTTTTGTATGCATGAAAAACCCCGCTGCGGGAGCGGCCGGTGTCCGGCTATCCCGTAACGGGGTCTTTTATTCCTATGATCTGCGCCGGATACTCCTCTTCCGACAACACGCGGATGCCATGCTGGCGCAGCAAACGGGTGGTCATACCCTCGCCGGAGATTTTGCACCCAGAAAAAGTGCCGTCGTACACCGTGTGCACGCCGCAGGAGGGGCTGTTTTCCTTGAAAATCACCGTATGGATCGCGTAACGGCGGCACAGCTCCAGCACAGCCTGCGCACCGGCTTCAAAAGCCGCGGTGCAATCGTTTCCGGCGGCGTCCCATACCCGGCCACCGGCTTGCTCGCAAGGCGGGCGCGGCGTGGGGAGCCCGCCCAGCTGCTCCGGACAAACAGCCAGCGCGCGCCCCGCATCCAACAAATGCGCCAGCTCCGGGACTCGCTTGTGGCTGCCGTCATAACGGACACAGTGCCCGCACAGACAGGCGCTGATCAGAAATTCGGGCTGTGCCATCAGAAATACCGCAGCAGCGATACGACCTTGCCCAGTACCACCACTTCCTTGACAATGATCGGTTCAAACTCGTCGTTTTCCGGTTGCAGGCGGAAATGGCCGTTCTCGGCATAAATGCGCTTGACCGTCGCTTCGTCGCCGATCAGCGCGACCACGATATCGCCGTTTTGGGCGGCCGGCGTCTTGTGAACAATCACGACATCGCCGTCGAAAATACCGGCGCCGATCATACTGGTGCCGCACACGCGCAGAGCGAACAGCTCGGACGGATCGTAGCCGCCGCCGGAATAGGGGACATATTCCTCCACTTCTTCGACCGCCAGAATCGGTACGCCGGCGGTTACTTTCCCCAGCAGCGGCACGCGGGCCACGCTTTCGCCGGGCAGGCGGATCGCACGGTTGAGGCCGCTTTGACGTGAAATATACCCGTTTTCCTCCAGCGTTTTCAGATGTGCGTGTACGGTGGAGGTAGACTTAATACCGGCGGCGGCGCAAATTTCGCGAACCGTAGGCGGTAAGCCGTCCTGCGCGCGGTCTTTTAAAAATTCCAGAATTTTTTGCTGCTTATCGGTCAAAGGCTTCATAAGCGACGCATCCTTTCTCCAACCGGCCGCGGTTAGGCCGGAAAATAGCTTTTTTACTAGTATAACACAGCTTCCCGCAAAAAGCAAACATTTGTTTGAGAATTTATCAATAAAAACATTACAGTTTATTCATAGTCAATTCACATAAAAAACAAACGGTAATCTTATAATAAACATGTACTCAGAGGCAAGACGGAGCCGCACCGGACTTGCTTCCTAGATGTGAGTACGTTCTACCCTCCTCAAAACACCCCTCTAACTTAAGTAAAAACCCCGCCATCCGTTATGGCGGGGTTTTTACTTTGTCGGGAAGAACGTGCGCCGCTTTTTTGCACAAGCATCCAAAAGGGTTTCGTTACAATTCGCGACAAAAAAGCGTGTCCGATTTCGACGCATTTTTCCGTTGCGGCGCGTTATAGTAATACCTTGCACGCGTCCGCGTCAGGGAGCGCGTGTACCCATTTGGTATGTTGTATAGCAAAAGTCGGTATATATTGTAATAAAAAACCAAAAATGAAAGATTTTCCATACAAGAAATACAAGTTAATTCACAAATATCGCTTGCTTTTTTATCATGGGTTTGTTACAATATAAAAAGAGAATCCGGGCACAATTCTGTGCGGCGGTGATCTAAGGAGGTTGGGTTCATGTTTCGAAAACAAGAATGTGTCGCCATGCTTTTGGCGGGCGGTCAGGGCAGCCGTTTGTACGCGCTTACGCGAAATATCGCGAAGCCCGCGGTGCCCTACGGCGGAAAATACCGTATCATTGATTTCCCGCTGTCAAATTGCGTCAATTCCGGTATTGAGACCGTCGGCGTACTTACACAATATCAGCCGCTGGAGCTGAATGACTATATCGGTTCCGGTCAGCCATGGGATTTGGACCGCATGGATGCGGGTGTGCATATTCTGCCTCCTTATCAGCGGAATAAGGGAGCCGATTGGTATAAAGGCACGGCGAATGCGATCTATCAGAATATTCCGTTTATCGAACGCTACGATCCCGAATATGTGCTGGTGCTGTCGGGCGACCATATCTATAAAATGGATTATTCCAAAATGATCGCCGCTCACCGGAAGAACCGGGCGGACTGCACCATTGCGGTCATCGAGGTGGAAATGTCCGAGGCGAGCCGGTTTGGCATTCTGAATACCAATGCGGACGACTCGATCTACGAATTTGATGAAAAGCCGGCGCATCCCAAGAGCAACCTGGCCTCGATGGGGATTTATGTATTCAATTGGAAAAAACTGCGCCGTTATCTGGAAGAGGATGAAGCGGATCCGAAATCCAAGAATGATTTCGGCAAGAATCTTCTGCCGGCCATGCTCAATGCGGGCGAGCGGATGTTTGCCTACCGCTTCGAGGGGTATTGGAAGGATGTCGGTACGATCGACAGCCTGTGGGAAGCCAACATGGATCTGCTCAATCCGAAGGTGCCGTTGGATCTGTCGGAGAGCGAATGGAAAATCTATTCGCGCAACCTCGGTCTTCCGCCGCATTATATCGCCCCCGGCGCCAAGGTGCAGAACAGCATGATTTCCGAAGGCGGCAACATTTACGGCGAGGTGGATTTTTCCGTCTTATTTGCGGGCGTAACGGTCGAAGAGGGCGCGCAGGTGCGGGATTCCATCATCATGCCCGGTGCCAAGGTGAAAAAAGGCGCGAAGGTGCAATATGCCATCCTCGCGGAGAATGCGGTGGTGGAGGAAAACGCCGTTGTCGGCGATCGCCCGGAACAGTCCGGGAATCTCAAGGATTGGGGCGTGGCGGTGGTGGCCGCGGGCGTACGCGTGGGAGCCGGCGCGGTGGTGCCGCCGAAAGCCATGCTG
>CATWUX010000120.1 GCA_958354085.1 uncultured Oscillospiraceae bacterium
GCACGCGGTTTTGGAGACCGCTGCTCTACCAACTGAGCTATACCCCTATATTAATAATGCCGCGCAAGCCGGAGACAGGCGAGCCAATCTCACGGCCGGCGCTCATTGTTTGGTGGGCCTTCAGGGACTCGAACCCGGGACCAACCGGTTATGAGCCGGTTGCTCTAACCAACTGAGCTAAAGGCCCGTGAAATGTAACTTCCGTACAGATACGGCAGCGCCAAAGCACGAAAGTTATTTTACCATAAAATTACCGGATGTCAAGAGGTTTGGGGCACTTTTTTAATTTTTTCACTGTCACACGTAGGCGAAAAACAAATCGGCGGCAGTGCGTTTTTGCGACACTGCCGCCTTGGAAGATTTATTCTACGGTTACGCTCTTTGCCAGATTTCGCGGTTTATCGATATCGCACTTGCGTGCCAATGCGATGTAATAGCCCAGCAGCTGCATCGGAACGACCTCCAGCGAGGGCATCAGCAGGTCGTTGGTTTTGGGAATGTAAATGACGTGATCCGCTTCCGGCAGTACGTCGCGGTTGTCATCGGTCGTTACGACCAGCACCTCTGCGCCGCGTGCCTTTACCTCTTTGATATTGGACATGGTTTTTTCCATCAGCTTATCGGAGCAGGCCAATGCCACTACAAACGTCCCCTCTTCAATCAGCGAAATGGTGCCGTGCTTGAGTTCGCCGGCCGCATAAGCCTCCGAATGGATATAGCTGATTTCTTTAAGCTTCAGCGACGCTTCCAGCGCCACGGCGTAGTCGAGATTCCGCCCGATGAAATAGGCATGTTCCAGATACGCGTACCGTTGGGCGAGCAGCTGCAGCTCCGGCGCCTGCCGCAGGATGCCGGCCACCATATCCGGCAAACGGATGAGAGCGCTGAGCAGACGGCGCAGATCGCGGTCGTCGATATGTCCGAGCTTCTGCGCGATATAAAACGCCAGCAGATACAGCATGGTCAGCTGGGTGGAATAGGCTTTGGTGGTAGCTACCGCAATTTCCGGGCCGGCCCAGGTGTACAGTACGTCATCACTTTCGTTGGCGATGGAACTGCCGACGACGTTGACGATGGACAGCACCCGTGCGCCGCGGCGTTTTGCCTCCCGCAGCGCCGCCAGCGTATCGGCCGTTTCACCGGACTGGCTGATGATGATGACCATCGTTTTTTCATCCACGATCGGGTCACGGTAGCGGAATTCCGACGCCAGATCCACCTCGACGGGAATCCGCGTCAGCTTTTCCAGCACATATTTTCCTACCACGCCGGCGTGATACGCCGAGCCGCAAGCGACAATGAAGAGACGGTGAATATCGCGCAGCTGCTTTTGTGTGAGGGAAATGCCATCCAGCACGATGCCGCCGTTTGCGTCGATGCGCGGAGAGATGGTGGCGGACAGCGCCTGCGGCTGCTCCATGATCTCTTTGATCATGAAATGCGCATACCCTCCTTTTTCGGCGCTGGTCACATCCCAGTTGACCACCATTTCCGTCTTTTCCACCGGATTGCCGTTGCCGTCAAAGACTTCGACGCCGTCGCGTGTGAGTCTGACCATATCGTGGTCGAGCAGCTGCATGATCCGGCGGGTGTGCGACAGAACAGCCGGAATGTCGGACGCGATATAGTTCCCGTTTTCCGCCAACCCGACAATCAGCGGGCTGGCGTTGCGCACGGCAATGATCTCGTCCGGATGCTCGGAGCACAGTACACCCAGCGCGTAGAAACCCTCCAGTCGGCTGACCGCCATGCGGACCGCCGCCAGAAAATCGCCGGTGTAATATTTTTCAATCAGATGCGCGATCACTTCGGTGTCGGTTTCGGACAGAAAGGGTACGCCCTGTGCCTGTAATTCCCGTTTGAGGGCGGCATAATTTTCAATGATCCCGTTATGTACGACAGCAAAACGCCCGCTGGCGCTGCGGTGAGGGTGTGAATTTTCATCGCTGGGCTTGCCGTGTGTTGCCCAGCGGGTATGTCCGATGCCGACGGTTGCCGTGATGCCGGCGCCGCCATTCAGTTTTTCGCTCAGCACGCTCAGCCGTCCCTTGGACTTGTAAATTTTCAATCCGGCGTCTCCCACAAACGCGACGCCGGCGGAATCATATCCGCGATATTCCAGTTTGGCCAGTCCCTCCAGCAACAGAGGTACGGCCGGTTCTACGCCGATGAATCCCACAATTCCACACATAGAACACGACTCCTTCATTTTCAGATTGGCAGGGCTTCCCACTCCCCTACGTATGACCAATAGTACAACATTTTAGTCCGAAATGCAACATAAAGTTTCTTGACCGCCTCCGTTCTAACCTTGTCCGGCTGCTCATATATATCCAGTAAGCGAGGTGAGGACAGGCATGGGAGAGTTTTCCGGAGCGATCGTTTCCCTTCCGTCTGAATTGAAGAACGTGCTGGCGAAGGTACCGCCGGACGTACAGGAAACGGTGCAGGAAATTCGGCTGCGTGCCGGAGCGCCGGTCGTGCTGTCCACGCCGCAGGCACAATGGTATGTGAAAGCGGACGGACAGGTGACGGCGATCGCAGGCAACCATTTGCTGTGCTGCCCGGCGGCGCAGCTGACCGAGTGTTTCCAGATGCTGTGTGAATATTCGGTACATACGCACCAGCAGGAACTGCGCAGCGGCTATATCAGCACGCGCTCCGGCTGTCGGATCGGCGTGGCAGGCAGCGCCGTGGTGGAAAACGGGGAGATCGTGTCTATGCGTGCGATCACCTCCTTGTGCATCCGCGTGGCGCGGGCACACATCGGCTGCGCGCATACCTTGGCGCGGCAGCTGACGGCGGACGGCGGAATCGCCAGCACGCTGGTGTGCGGCGAGCCATCCAGCGGGAAAAGCAGTTTGCTGCGGGATCTGGCCAGACAGCTGGCCGACGGCTTTGGGGGGCGGCGCTGGCGCGTGGCCGTCGTGGACGAGCGGGGCGAGCTGTCCGGAGAAGGACAGCTCAGCGGCTGTGATGTGCTGCTGTACTGCCCCAAGGCCAAAGGAATCGAGCAAGCGGTACGGTGTCTGGCGCCGGACGTGGTGCTGTTCGATGAATTGGGAACGGAAGAAGAATTGCGCGCGGTGGCGGGCAGTTTGCAATGCGGGGTGGCGGTGATCGCCTCTGCGCACTGCCGGGATGCGGCTTCGCTGCTGCGCCGTCCGGGCATGGCGGACGCGCTGCGCGACCGCGCGTTCACACGGATCGCGTTGCTGGCGGGACGGGAAGCGCCCGGAACGGTGGCGCGGCTATGGACTGTGGAGGAGTTGCTTTGTGAAAGCGGTAGGATTGCTTCTGATTGTGATCACGGGCGTGCTGCTGGGCGTTTACGCTTCGGCGGGCTTGAGCCGACGGGTTAGCGGCCTGGAGCTGGCGCACCGGCTGATCGCCCGCGTCGCGTCGCAGATCCGGTATACCGCCGCACCGGCAGGCGAGATCCTGTTAGATGCCGCCGCGCGCGAAGAGTTCCGCACGCTGCCGTTTTTGCAGCGCCTGCGGCAACTGCTGGACGAACAGGGCAAGCTGCCGTCCGCGTGGCGGCAGGCGGTGAACGAAGGACGGTCGGAATCGCATTTCACGGAGGCGGACGCCGAGCTGCTGATCGGTTTCGGCGACGTACTGGGAAAGACCGACGTGGAGGGGCAGCTGGAAAACTGTCGGCTGTTCAGCGAGCTGCTGCAGGAGCATCTGACCGCCGCCCGTCAGCAGGCGGCGACGAAAAGCCGGCTGTATATCACGCTCGGCGCGGCGGGCGGCATGGCGCTGGCACTGGTGCTGCTATAGCCGCTTTGCGGCAAGCGTAAATAGTGAAACAGAGAGGCAGGTCAACGATATGGATGTGGATTTGATTTTTAAGATTGCCGCGATCGGGATCATTGTCGCGGTGCTCAATCAGGTGCTGATCCGTTCCGGACGGGAGGAGCAGGCTATGCTCACCACGCTGGCCGGACTGATCGTTGTGCTGAGTATGGTCGTGGTGGAGATCAGCGATTTGTTCCGTATGGTCAAATCGGTGTTTGGACTATAAATGGAGATCATGGCGATTGCCGGCGTGGTCGTGATCGCGGCGTTTCTGGCGGTGCTGCTGCGGCAGCAGCGTCCCGAACAGGCGATGGCGGTCGGTCTGCTGGCGGGAATCGGCATTTTGGCGTTGGTGCTGACCAAGGCGGTGCCGGTGTTTTCCACTCTGCAGGACCTGCTGGGAACGGCCGCCCTGCCGGAGGAATATGGACAGGTGTTGTTCAAAGCGCTGGGGATCTGCCTGCTCACGCAGCTGGCGACGGACGCGTGCAAGGACGCGGGGGAAAGTGCGCTTGCGGCGAAAGCGGAGCTGGCGGGAAAGCTGTTTTTGCTGATGCTGGCGCTGCCGCTGTTTGAAAAGATCGCCGAGATCGCGGTTTCCCTTATAAACGGACAGGCGGTGAACGGATGAAGCGCAGATGTGTGTGGCTGCTGTTGGCACTGTTTTTATGCCTGTTTGTGCCGGCGGCAGCGGAGGGCGAAGCTCCTGAGACGCTGGACGAGCTGTATAATCAGCAGCTGGAGGCGAGCGGAGCGGAGGAGCTGTTTGAGCAGCTGCCCGCGGAAACACGCCGCTTTCTGGCGGATATCGGCATTACCGGCTTGGATGCCGACGGCATTACCGGTTTGCAGCCGGCCGGACTGCTGCAGCAGCTGCTGAATTTGTTTTCGGAGCAGGCTGGCGGGCCGATCCGTGCGTGCGGTATCGTGCTGGGCATCGTACTGCTGTGCGCGCTGATGGACGGCGTTCGGCAGACGGTGCGGGAGCCGGCAGCCGCCGATGTGTTCGGCGTGGTATGCGCTCTGGCGGCGGCGATCGCGATTCTGTCGCCGGTGGCGGGCTGTATACGCAGCGTATGCGCGGCGACGGAAAGCACGTCGGTGTTTATGCTCAGTTTTGTACCCGTGTATTCCGGCGTACTGCTCACCACAGGGCAGGCCGCGACCGCGCTGTCATACAACACCATCGTGCTGTTTGTCGCGGAACTGTTATCGATGCTTGCCGCGCACGTGGTGGTGCCGCTGATGACGATTTCGCTGGCGATGGGGCTGACCGGTGCGGTATCGGGCGGCTTGCGGCTGGACGCCGCCGGTACACTGTTGCATAAGATCGGTGTATGGTTGCTGGGCATTACGACTACGATTTTTGTCGGGCTGCTGTCCATTCAGGGCATCGTCGGCGCGGCTGCCGATACTCTGGGCGGGCGCGCGATCCGGTTTTCGCTGGCCAGCTTTGTGCCGGTGGTGGGCGGTGCGCTGGGCGAGGCATTCAACACGGTAAAGGGGTGTCTGTCGCTGCTGAAATCGACGCTGGGCGGGTTCGGTATCCTCGCGACCGCCTTCATCGTCCTGCCGCCGCTTCTGGAATGTGCGGCGTGGGTGCTGTGTTTAAGCATATGCACGATGGCGGCGGATATGTTCGCGTTACCGGCTGTCAGCGCGATTCTCAAAACCGCGCAGGGCGTGGTGAAAACGCTGATCGGTGTGTTATCCGCCAGCGCGTTGTTTATGATCGTGTCCACGACCATCGTGACGGTAGCGGGCAACGCCGCCGTGTAGGAGGGACGACTTATGGAGGAAATCAAGGCTTGGGCTTGTGCGCTGTGTGTGGTGGCGGTCGGCTGTGCGATGCTGCAAATGCTCGCGCCGAAGGAGGGGCTGGGACGGATTTTCCGTCTCATCATCGCCGCGTTTTTTCTTTGTTGTATGCTTGCGCCGCTGTTGTCGCTGCGCGATATTCCGCAGCTGAATTTGGAGCTGCTGCCCGAAAGCGTCTCCGCCGATCTGCTGCAGAAGCGTGTGAACGAGCAGCTTACGCGGCAGATGAATGCCGCGCTGCTGCAGGTGGCGAACCAGACGCTGAACGGTTATGGAATCGAAGTGCAAAAAGTCGAGGTAAACACGGATACTTCGGAGAATGGCAGCATATATATTAAGCAAGTTATCCTGTTTCTGGACAAACAAAACATAGGAAACGCAGTTGCCGCCCGGCAAAAAATGAGCGAACGTCTGGGAATGGACGTGATCATTCAGGCGGCGCCGGAGTAATAGGGGCTTTTTGCGGCCCGTATCAAGGAGGTCAGCGGTATGGAAGAAGCCGTGCAGAAGGAGAGTCGTATAAACGACTGGTCACCGGCAAGAATTCTGGAGTTTTTGAAAGGAGGGAAAGGTCGCAAGCTGGTCGTGGCGCTGGGAGTTGCCGGCATCGGTCTGATACTGCTGTCGGAATTCTGGCCGCAGAAATCGAAGGAAGCGGTTGCCAAAGCGAGCGCGGAGGAATTTGTGACCAAAACGGAAGAGAAACTGATGGCGATCATCGGCAGCATCGAAGGCGCCGGCACGTGCCAAGTCATGGTGACGCTGGAGAACGGTGTGGAATATGTCTATGCCAGCCAGCAAAAGCTGAATACCGATCGTGTGGAGGACCAGAGCGGGAACTCCAACAAGGTATCGCAGCGGGACGACAGCGAAAAATCCATCATTGTCGTGGACACGGACGAGGGACGCAAGGGACTTTTGGTGACCGAGATCCAGCCTACGGTAAAAGGCGTGGTCATCGTCTGCGAGGGCGGCGACCAGCCGCTGGTCCGGCAGCGTATCGTCGATACCGTGACGACCGCGCTGAACATATCGTCCCAGCGGGTATGCGTAACCAAAAAATCTTGACGCGGCCATATATTTATGCGAAAAGAAAGGATGGAATGGAACTGTGAGCAATCTGTTCGGTAAAAAGCAAGTGGTGCTGGCGTGCCTGATCGCCGCGCTCGGAGTAGCGGTGTATCTGAACTATTATTTCTCCACGCAAAAACCAGTGGTGGATACCGGAGGGAATACGTCTTCGACCGGAGATAATCTGGGGGATTCCCAGTTTGTGAACAACCCTTCAACCGTGACAACGCAGCCGGACCCCAACGACTATTTCGTGCAGGCGCGGCTCAATCGTGAGACAGCCCGCACACAGGCGCTGGATATTATCAAGGATATGATGAACGACGTCAAAGCCACGGATGAGGTCAAGACGCAGGCGATGGAACAGGCGGCGGCTGTCGCGCAGGCGATTGAACAGGAGGGAAAGATTGAGAGTCTTATCAAGGCAAAGGGTTTTGCAGACTGTGTGGTGTATATCGAAGACGCGAACTGCCACGTCGTCGTACGTTCCGGTGAGCTCGCCA
>CATWUX010000121.1 GCA_958354085.1 uncultured Oscillospiraceae bacterium
GATCGCCGCCGTAAAGACGCCAAAACCGCAGCCGCGCACCGTCTCGGTCAAATCCACGATTTCCATCGCGAAGCGGGTATCCGGCTTGTCCGAGCCATACCGTTCCATCGCCTCGGTGTAGGTCAGACGCGGCAACGGCAGCGCCACATCCACATCCAGCACCTTTTTAAAAACCGTGGCAAGGAAGCCCTCGCCGATTTCCAGCACATCCTCGACATCCACAAAGGACATCTCCAGGTCGATCTGCGTAAACTCCGGCTGACGGTCGGCACGCAAATCCTCATCGCGGAAGCAGCGCGCCAGCTGCATATACCGGTCAAAGCCCGCCACCATGGACAGCTGCTTATACAGCTGCGGCGATTGCGGCAGCGCGTAAAACTCGCCGTTGTGCAAACGGGACGGCACCAGAAAATCGCGCGCCCCCTCCGGCGTGGATTTGATGAGCATCGGCGTTTCCAGCTCAATAAAACCTTGCTCGTCGAAATAATCCCGCGTCACCTTCGCAATCCGGTGGCGCAGCAGCAGATTGCGCTGCAGATCCGGGCGGCGCAAATCGAGATAGCGATGTTTAAGACGGATGGCCTCAGCGGTATTGCAGTTTTCCACAATTTCAAACGGCGGCGTTTCCGCCTTGTTCAGGATGCGCAGTTCCTTGACGGCAATCTCCACATCACCGGTCGGGATCTCGTGATTGCGCGCCGAACGCACCCGCACATCGCCGCGCACAGCCAGTACATATTCGCTGCGCACCGACGCCGCTTTTTCAAACACATCGCGCGCCGTCGCGTCGTCCAGTGCCAGCTGCACGATACCGCTGCGGTCACGCAGATCAACAAAAATCAATTGACCGAGGTCACGCTGCCGCTGTACCCACCCAAACAGCGTAACCTCCTGTCCGGCGTGCTGCTCACGCAACTCACCGCAATAATGCGTACGTTTTAATCCTTTGAGCGTTTCTGCCATTGTTATGCCCTTCTCTCTCCGCGGCGCGTCCCGCCGCCGGAATTTCAATTACTGACGGCTTATTCCGTCAGGCTGCCAAACAAATCCGCCATACTGGCCAGCTGACGGTCGAGTGACTTGTTGTAGAGTGTCGTGTACAGGCTCTCATCCAACGCAATTTCACTGGATTCGCCGGTCTCCATATCCTTCAGCTGCGCCGTACCGCTTTCCAGCTCATTGTCGCCCACGACCACCGTATACCGCGCGCCGATCTTGTCGGCATATTTCATCTGCGCCTTCAGACCGCGTCCGACGGTATCCATCTCCGCCGCCACGCCGCCTTCACGCAGCCGCGTCACGATGCCGAAGCAGGTATTCGCCGCCTTTGTGCCCATCGGCGCAAAATACACCTCGCAGCGCGGCGGCTCCGGGAAAGTACATTCCTTTGCCTGCATAATGAGCAGCAGCCGTTCCAAGCCGATGGCAAAGCCCAGCGACGGCACATGCGGCCCGCCCAGCTCTTCGATCAAGCCGTCATACCGGCCGCCGCCGCAGACAACCGCCTGCGCGCCCAGCGCGTCGGACACGAATTCAAATACCGTGCGCGTGTAATAATCCAGCCCGCGCACGATCGTCGGGTTGATTTCATAGGCGATCTCCGCTGCGTCCAGACATGCCTTCACGCCCTCAAAGTGCTCGCGGCAATCGTCGCACAAATAATCCAGCATCACCGGCGCTCCGGCCGCAATTGCCGCACAAATCGGCGATTTACAGTCCAAAATCCGCATGGGATTGCGTTCCAACCGTCCGCGGCAGGTTTCGCACAGCTCGTCCTGACGGGCGGCAAAATAGGCTTTCAGCGCCTCATGATAGCGCGCACGGCAGGTCGGGCAGCCGATCGAGTTGATGTGCAATTGCACACCGGTCACGCCCAATGTCTCCATCACGGTACGCGCCAGCGCGATCACCTCCGCGTCCGCCTGCGGTGCGGCCGCGCCAAAGCATTCCGCGCCGAACTGATGGAATTCCCGCAGCCGTCCCGCCTGCGGCTTTTCGTACCGGTAGCAAGAGGTCAGATACGCGATTTTCAGCGGCAGCGCTTCATTGTTCAGCCCATGCTCCAGCAAACAGCGCGCCGCGCCGGCGGTTCCTTCCGGACGCAGCGTGATCGAGCGGCCGCCCTTGTCGTCAAAGGTGTACATTTCTTTTTGCACCACATCGGTCATCTCGCCGACCGAACGGTGAAACAGCTCGGTATGCTCGAACACCGGCGTGCGCATCTCACGGTAACCGTAATCGCGCGCGATACCAAGCGCCGTCTGTTCAATGTGCTGCCATTTGTGGCTGTCCGCCGGCAGCACATCCTGTGTTCCGCGAATCGCTTTTGTAATGAGTGCCATGTTGTTTACCCCCTGATATTTATACTATTCTCTCACGAAAAGCTGATATTTTCACAGGAGAATAGTATGACAGCTTTCCGCGTTATTTTTGCGAAAAGGCCGTATTGAGAAACGAGAACGCCAAAACTCAAGATTTTGGCGTTCTCCGAATACTTTTTCCTTGTCGCCGCCTATACGCAGCTATCCGACATTGCACGACAAACCAGCGGCGCTTTCTCATTTTGTACCGCGTCGCCATCGTAAAGCAGCACCCAGATATCCCCTATAAACCCGTCCGGAACACGCCAGTTGAACGCCGCCTCGGTATCCGCGGCTGAAAGCATGACCGAACCGACGCAGCGCGGCGGCGCCGCAGCCTCTTCGTCCTCCGGCTTCACCCAAAAATCCGCGCGTGTCGCCGCACCCGTGAACTCCGCACAAATACGGCACAATGGTGGCAACAGAACGCAACCATCCCGCTCCGACAACGGATTTGCTTCTTCATCCAGCAGCCTTAACGCCGTAACGACCGCTTTTTCGCTGACAACAGTTGTTGTAGGCGAGAAAGAAGTCATCGACGTCACGGTTGTCCCGCAGGACGCCGGCGAAGACGATGGAGCCGGCTGCCGTATTCCGCAGCCGCCGAGCAACAGACAGAAGCCGATCAATCCTGCGCCTGCGCGCCGCTGTATTTTTCGCATCGGCTTATCCGGCTGTTCAGGCACGAACGCCGGGATTGACAATGCTGCGCCAGTCAAGATCGCCGCGCTCCAGACCGTGTATGAGCACCTCCGCCGTCGCAATATTGGTAGCCACGGGGATGTTGCGCATATCGCACAGGCGGAACATATCGTTTTCATTCGGCTCGTGAGCCTTCACTGTCATCGGGTCGCGGAAAAACAACAGCAGGTCGATTTCATCGCACGCGATACGCGCGGAAATCTGCTGATCGCCGCCCTGAGAGCCGCTCATATACCGGGTAATGCTCAAGCCGGTCGCTTCGGCAACCATTTTGCCGGTCGTTCCGGTCGCACACAAATTGTGACGGCTGAGAATGCCGCAATACGCGATGCAGAACTGCACCATCAGCTCCTTTTTGGCGTCATGAGCAATCAAGGCAATATTCATATCGTCCACTCCTTATTCTTATGGAACAGCGGAAAAGCCGCGATTCCTGAAAATCTACATTTTTTCCAATCGTGCCAGCGGAACCTCCTGCCCCAGATACCGGCGCGCCATATTGTCAAAACAGACTGCCGCATTGCAGTCAGACGGCAGCGGACGGGCGTTGGCGTTGGCAACGGCGACCGCTTCATCCTCCGGTAAAATCCCGAGCAGCTGTATCCCCGCCGTATCAATGATCTCGTCCACATCCGGCATTTGGCCGCGCATGATTGGCAGCGCGCGCAAACGGTTGATAACCAGCCGCGCCGGCAGCTGCGCATCCCGCAGCAAACGGCTGACGATCTGGGCATCCCGCGCACAGACCATATCCGGCGTAGTCACCACGATCGCGCGATCTGCACCCGCGATGGCGGCTTTGAAGCCGCTGCCGACGCCCGCCGGGCAATCGATCAGCACCGTATCATAATGCCGGGCAAAACCGCGGCAGAGCCGCCGCATATCTTCCGGCGTACACAGGCGCTCCAAGCTGACCGGAGCCGGAATCACGAAAACGCCCGCACAGATTGGGGACGGATACACCGCACGGATCGGCTCGCAGTTGCCGAGAAATACATCGGCCATATCCTGTACTGCTCCGCTGATGCCCAGCATCAAATCCAAGCTGCGCAAGCCGGCATCCGCATCCACAAGCAGCACCTTTTGTCCCTGCTTCGCCAGCGCACAGCCAAGTCCGGCTGTCACTGTCGATTTTCCGGCGCCGCCCTTTCCGGATGTTACGACTGTTAATGATCCCATGGAAGCCCTCCGCGTCGCCTAAACCCCCGGTTTCGACAAAATTCTATCTCTCGGCACACTATACCTCTGATACAGTATACCATAAAATTCCGGGTAAGTAAACTGTTTTTCCATCGGACAAGACACAGAAAAAATTAAACAAGGGCTGTGCAATTTGTCTGATTGTTTCGACGATTCAACGGCAAATATACAACGGTCGGATGGGAGAAAAGGCTTTTCCTCAACATGTCCCTCACGAGCCGAACCGTTTTCTAACTACGGCAGCAGTTCACCCTCCGGTGTGGGCGCCAAGCCGGCCGATTTGGCTGCAAAATACGCATCGAACACCTTACGTGCCACCTGACCGGAAGCGGCGGACGTGCCGTTTTCCATCAGCACAGCGATCGCGATTTCCGGATTATCGACAGGGGCGTACCCGATAAAGGCGCCGTGATCCGAGGCACCCTCCACACCGGTCTGCGCCGTACCGGTCTTGGTCGCCACGGTATAGTCAATGCCGCGGAAGTAGGAAACCGCCGTACCGCGCTTAGGCCCGTCCTCCATCGCCTGCTGGATCGTCCGGATCGTGGTTTCATCCATCGGCACGGTCGCCGCGATCTCCGGTTCCACCAGCGTTTCGCTCGTACCATCGTAGCTGCGGATGCTGTGTACAAAATGAGTCTTGTAGCGCACGCCGCCGTTGGCAATGGTCATGGCCGCCGCCGCCAGCTGAATCGGCGTAAACTGATTATCCGACTGCCCGATAGCCGCCTGAATCGTATCGCCGGGATTCCATGTTCCGCCCATTTGCGTGCGGTAGGCGGGGCCGGCTAAAATACCGCTGGCTTCTCCGATCTCCACTCCGGTTTTCTGCCCAAGGCCAAACAGCGTGGAATAGCGGTTCATGCGGTCAATGCCCAGCAAGCGGCCGGTTTCAAAGAAAAATACATTGCAGGAATCGTACAGCGCGCGGCTCACGTTCAATGATCCATGGCGATGCATACACGCCGGGCGGTAGCTTGGCGCGTAATATTCGTAATAATAATTGCAGAAAAACGTGGTGGTGGGCGTGATGACGCCTTCCATCAATCCGGCGGTTGCGATGATCGGCTTCATGACGGAGCCGCAAACGAACGCGCCGTTAAGTGCCCGGTTAAACAACGGTTTTTCCGGGTCGGTTACCAGTTTTTCATAATCGGCATTGTAGGTGGACAGGTCGAAAAACGGCCAGCTGGCACACGCCAGCACCCCGCCGGTTTTCACATCCAGCACGACTACCGAACCGCTTTTGACATCGCCGCCTTTTTTAGGAGTTGTAATAGTGCGCAGCTGTGCGATTTTTTCCGCCAGCGCGTTCTGGCAGGCGTCCTGCAGCTGAGCATCCAGCGTGAGGATCACCGAACTGCCCGGAACCGGCGTTTTGCTTTCGTATTCCTCCAGAATATTGCCTTTGGCATCCTTGATGAGCGTACGGGTACCGGTGGTACCGCGCAGCACGCTTTCCATCGCGGATTCAATGCCGCTTTTCCCCACGGTATCGTTCATCGCGTAGCCTTTATCCTTCAGCTCCGCGTACTCTTCTTCATAGATCGGGCCGATGGTGCCAATAATATGCGGCGCGATGCTGCCGCTCACATATTCACGGATGGGCGTCGTCTGCACATCCACGCCCGGATAAATCCGGTTGTTCTCCTTGATAACGTATACGGTCTCTTTGGATACGCCGGTAGCGAACGTGTAGGGATTGCTCGTTGAAAACTCGCGCAGCTGCATTTCATACTGCACGCCGACAATAGTCCGCTGTTCCTCCGGCGTATAGTTGGCCACGCCGTATGCTTCCACCAGCTTGTCCATACAGTTTTCCGCCGTTGCGTATTCCGCCAGACGATACTTGGATTTGAGGTTGGCCACGCTTGAGGGACGTTCCTCGTCAAAGGTATACGGCTGTGTGCGGCTGATGGGCAGGCTGTCGTTCCAGGTTTCGCCCGCCTCAGTCAGCAGCTTCGTCAGCCCAAGGATGATGTCGCTTTGCTGCGCCAGCTGTTCTTCATCCGTTCCGCGCGGGAAATAGTTTTGATCCAGCACCACAGAATAGCTGGTGCGATTGACGACCATAGGACGCATATACCGGTCGAGGATTTCCCCGCGTGAAGCCGCGATACTGATATTGGTTGAGGTGCTTTTGAGCGCCTGTGCGGCATAATAGTCCCCTTCCACGATCTGAATCTGGAACAGGCGCATGGCATACAACCCCAGCACAATCGCCACGATGCTGACCAGCGCGATGGCACGCACTTTAGAGGTGCGATTGCCCGTATTTTCCAATGGAAATCCTCCTTTCCGCCGAAACGGCTCACTCGAAGTGTTCCGCTTCTTAAAGCATATTCTATTCCCGCGTCTTCAGTACCCGCGCAATCCCCAGTGTAGCGCCATAGATGAGCGGTGAAATGAGCAGCGTATACAGTTCGGCGGGCAGCGTCAGGCGCAGCAGCACCCACAGCGGCTCCTCGTTCCCCCACAGGGCATAGCAAAAAAACCAATCCGCCAGCCCATGAATCAATACGACGACTGTCATCAACAACATGGCGGACAATAAATTGTTGCGGATCAGAAGCCGCACCAGCAGGCCGCACGCACAGCCGATTACAAGCAGCAGCAGTGCCGTAAACCCAAACAGGCGGTCGCTGAACAGATCCCACAGCAAACCGGCCGCCACACCGATGGCGCCGCCCCCGACCGGGCCGACAAACATTGCCACGCATACAACCAGAGGGATCAGCGGCAGCGGCCGCACGCCGCCGATGGCGGGCAGCAGCCGCGGCGTCATTTGCAGCAA
>CATWUX010000122.1 GCA_958354085.1 uncultured Oscillospiraceae bacterium
TTCAATCTCGCGGAGGTGTGCGAGACGACGATCGCTCTGATGAAGGATCCGGATCACGATATCCTGTCCACGCTCAAAGCGCCGGATTTCCCCGGCGGCGGTCTGATCGTGTATTCGCGTGAGGAACTGGAAAAGGTATACGAGAGCGGACGCGGCAGCATTAAGGTGCGTGCGGTATACAGCTACGACAAGGCCGCCAACTGTATTGACATCACGCAAATTCCGCCTACGACCACGGTTGAGGCGATTATCGCGAAAATGGTCGAGCTGGTGAAAAGCGGTAAGATTCGTGAAATTTCCGACGTGCGCAATGAGATCGGTTTGAACGGCTTGAAAATTACGATCGACCTGAAACGGGGCGTGGACCCGGACAAGCTGATGAACCGTCTGTTCGCCATGACGCCGCTGCAGGACAGCTTTTCCTGTAACTTCAACTTGCTGATTGCCGGTGTGCCGCAGGTGCTCAGCGTGCGTCGGATCCTGGAGGAATGGACCGCGTTCCGTATGGAGTGTGTCCGCCGCCGGGTGTATTTTGATCTGCAAAAGGCGAAGGAAAAGCTGCATCTTCTCAAGGGCTTGGCAAAAATTTTGCTGGACATCGACAAAGCGATCCGGATTATCCGCGCGACAGAGGAAGAGGCGGAAGTTATCCCCAACCTGATGATCGGTTTCGGAATCGACGAGATTCAGGCGGAATACGTCGCGGAGATCAAGCTGCGCCACTTAAATCGTGAATACATCCTCAAGCGTACCGCCGAGATTGAAAAGCTGGAAGCGGACATCGCCGAGATGGAAAGCATTCTCAAAAGCGCCGCCAAGGTGCGCAGCATCATCGTGTCCGAATTGCAGGACGTGGTGAAAAAGTACGGACAGCCCCGCCGCAGTCAACTGATCTACGCCGCGGATATTGCGGAAGCGGCCGCGGATGAGGCGGAGGAGATTCCGGACTATCCCTGCACCTTTTTCTTTACAGCGGACGGCTATTTTAAGAAGATCACGCCGCAGTCGTTGCGCATGAGCGGGGAGCATAAGCTCAAAGAGGGTGATCGGATCATCCAGACCGTGGAAGCCAGCAACAACCGTGATTTGCTGTTTTTCACCAACACCGGCACGGTGTATAAAGCGAAGGCGAGCGATTTCGGCGATACCAAGGCCAGCGTGATGGGCGATTATGTGGCGACGAAGCTGGGCTTTGACGAGGGCGAGAGCGCGGTCTATATGGTGGTAACCGCGGATTACAGCGGCTATATGCTGTTTGTGTTTGAAAACGGTAAGATCGCCAAGGTCGAATTATCCTCTTATGCGACCAAGACCAACCGCCGCAAGCTGGTGGGGGCGTATTCGGATAAGATACCGTGTGTAGCGATTTTGCATATTCCTGAGGACGGCGAATTCATGCTGACCTCGACCTCCGGACGGATGCTGTTAGTGCATACCGGTGCGATCGCCGCCAAAACCACACGCAACACGATCGGTGTGCAGGTGATGACGCTCAAGGGGCGTCACACGGTGAAGAGCGTGGAGCCGTTCCGCGAGGATATGGTGGTCAAAGCGAACCGCTATCGTACCAAATCACTGCCTGCCGCTGGGGCGATGCCTGCCGCCGAGGATATCGGAGAGCAGCTGACGCTGGAATAATGGGCGAAAAGTGATTTTCGGGAAAAAGAAAACCGCTGCCGGACGGAGTGTACCCGAACGATAGCGGTGATCCGGCAGCGCAGTTACAGCAAACGCAAGGTAAATGTATCTGGTGCCGAGGTTAGATTACCCGCAAGCGGTGTGAAAAATACGCTTGCCGGGAAAAAATTTCGGGTTTTGGAATTTTGGGCAAAAAATCGGCTTGCATTCGTTGACGGTTTGTGGTAGTATATTAAGGTATAATTTCGCTATAATATCTTGGAGGGACATAGAATGTCGGTTTGGGAAATTGTAATTGGTATTATTCTGATCGTGTTTTCGTTGCTGATCATCGCCGTCGTGCTGCTGCAGGAAGGACGTCAGGCGAATTTGGGTGCGATTTCGGGCGCGGCCGATTCCTTTATGGAAAAAGGAAAAGCGCGCACGTTGGATGCGATTCTGGCCAAATGGACAAAGGTGATCGCGATTACGTTTTTCGTGCTGGTATTTGCCGGCATGATGATCACGCGTTTTCTGGGCGCATAAAGGCCCTTTGGACAAAACAGAACGGAATCTCGCCCTGCTCGATGCGGAGTTTTGCTCCGGATCGGCAGGGCATTTCTTTTCTTATTCTCTCCGACATAAGGAGGATTTATAGATGAAAAAATTGGATTTTCGTCCGCAAATTCTGCATCAGCTTCGCCGCTCTGCCAAACCGCTGTCCGCGGATATGCTGGCTTCGCTGCTCCGGATAAAAAAGGGGGAACGCGCTCGCTTTTTGCTGTCGCTGAAGGCGCTGGAGGATGCGGGAGAGCTGACGCGCAATAAAAAAGGCAAATATGTACGGGATGAGACGGCCGATTGTCTGCGTGCGCGGGTGATCTCGCTGTCCGAAGGCTTTGGGTTTGTGCATCTGGAAAAAGAGGACACGGATTGCTTTATTCCGGGCCGTTACCTGCAGGATGCGCTGCCGGGCGACATCGTTTTGGTGCGGGTGGAACGCACGGATGCGCGCGGTCCGCAGGGCGAGATCGTGCGTATAGAGGAAGCCGGGCAGAGGCTATACAGCGGACGGCTTCGTCCTGCGGAATACGGGCATTTCGAGGTTGTGCCGGACAGTATGATCCGTTTTCCGTTACCTGTACGCCGATCCGGCATTGGCAATGCGCGGGAAAACGATAAGGTGCGTTTTTCCGTGGAGCGTAACCGGCACGGCGAATGGATTGCGAGCGTGGTCACTTCCTACGGCAGTGCCGACAGCGCTCGCGTGTGCGCGGACGCAATCGTGGACACGATGGGGATTCCCACGGAGTTCCCGGCGGAGGTGCTGGAGCAGGCGGAAAGGTTGGCAAGCGATGGCGTAACGGACAAGGATCTGCGCGGACGCGAGGATTTTCGCGAACGTTGTATTTTTACGATTGACGGGCAGGACGCCAAAGATCTGGACGATGCGGTCTCGTTGGAACCGGCCGGTGACGGCTGGCTGCTGGGGGTGCATATTGCCGATGTATCCCGGTATGTCCGTTACAACTCGCCTCTGGACGTGCAGGCGCGGGAACGCGGCACATCGGTCTATTTTGCCGACCGTGTGATTCCGATGCTGCCGGAAGCGTTATCCAACGGTATCTGCTCACTGAACGCCGGCACGGACAAGCTGACTCTGTCCGCTTTGCTGACGTTGGACAAAAAAGGCGAATGCCGGAATGTGAAGGTGGTAAAATCCGTTATCCGTTCCCGCGTACGCGGCGTATACAGCGAGATCAACGACCTGTTTCAAAATACGGCATCCGCTGAGGTGCGGGAAAAATACGCGCCTGTGGCCGATACACTGCACGCTATGCGGGAGTTGGCGGCACAGCTGCGCGAGATAGGAAACCGGCGCGGTACGCTGGATTTGATCAGCCATGAAGCGCAGTTTGTGCTGGATGAAGCCGGCGCACCGGCCGCGATTTTTCCGCGCGTGACCGGCGAAGCGGAAGGGATGATCGAGCAGTTTATGATTGCCGCGAACGTGGCGGTCGCCAAGCTGGCACGCGAGCGCAAGCTGCCGTTCATTTACCGTATTCATGAGCAGCCGAATGCGGAAAAGCTGAGTCTGCTGATAGAAACCGCACGGCAGTTGGGGCTAGAGGTGCCGCCGCAGGCGGAAAGCCTGGATCCGCTGGCGCTGCGGGAATTGATGGAAAATGCCCGCGATACGAAATATGCGCGGCTGGTGTCGGAGCGCTTACTGCGCGGCATGGCTAAGGCGCGGTATTCGCGGGATCCGCTGGGGCATTACGGGCTGGCACAGGCGGATTACTGCCATTTTACGTCGCCGATCCGCCGTTATCCGGATCTGGTGATCCATCGGATATTGTCTGATTATCTGGCGCATACGTCCAAAGCGCAGCTGTATGAGCGATACGGTGATTTTGTCGCCTCGGCGGCGGATACGTCTTCGGCCTGTGAAGTGCGCGCCATGACGGCGGAGCGCGACTGTGAGGCGTGCTATAAGGCGGAATATATGGCGGGCTATCTCGGACGGACGTTCACCGGTGTTGTCAGCTCAGTGACCGATTTCGGCGTTTATGTGGAACTGCCGAACACGGTAGAAGGGCTGATACGTCTGGAGGATCTGTCTGAGGAACCGCTGCGGTATGATGGGGTTGCCGCTCTTGTCAATGAGCTCGGAAAGAAAGTCGTGACGATTGGCGACGCTTTTGCCATACAGGTTGCCGCCTGTGATATTTCCACCGGCCGCATCCGTTTTCTTCCCGCCGCCCAATAATCGGACGTTCGCTGATTAACCTGTAATATTCTGCCAATACTAAGCATACGATATTTTTGGAAGGGCGGGAAATTGCATGGACAGCGTTTTAAAACGGGCCATTTTGCGGGATGATGAACAACCGAACGAGGTGCTCAGCGCCATTCGTGAGGTCTGCCGCCAGCTGGATAACGTCAATGCGCGATTTGCAATGGAAAGCGACGACGATCTGATCGAGGCGTGCATCTATGAAATGGAAGCGCTGCGCGCGCGTTACCGATTCCTTCTTCGCAAGGCGAAGCTGGAGGGCGTAACTGCGAGAGGGGCGGAGCTTCGCGGCGCTGCCCCGTCTGAAGGCAGTGTGTACGAAGGATAAAAGACGTGCAAAGAAAGGAATACAAACCACCCAAGATCCCATTTTGAGAAAGGTCTGGTCGTTTATGGATTTGTGGCTGTGTATTCTTTCCGGCGTACTGGCGGCGTGTGTAGTGGCGTCGGTCTGTGTTCCGTTGTTTCGTTCCGGAAAACCGGTGCGGGGCGCGGTGGGATCGGGCGTGCAGGGAATCTGCGCGCTGGCAGCCGTTAATGTGGCGGGAACCTTCACCGGCGTGTCGCTGGGGCTGAATCTGTTTTCCGCGCTGTGCTGTTTGGTGCTGGGCATTCCCGGCGTGGTGTCGCTGCTGATTTTAAAAATTTTGTTTAATACGTAAAAGGAACGCTCGACGGTCGTCGGGCGTTCCTTTTACGTACCGGCTTGCGGTGTTGCTTTTTGAACAAAAAAATGCTATACTGTTTCTCATCTTTGAAAAGGAGGCGGTCGGATGCTGTTGCCGCAGACACGGACATTGTCGGTGCATACGGTGGGGGAACTGGTATATTATGCGTTTCCGGCACTGGAGGCGTTTCCGTTTGTGCGCCATGGGTTTTCCACGCGCCTTGGCGGTGTGAGCGAAGGCATCTACGCCAGCATGAATTTGAGCTTTACGCGTGGGGACGATCCCGAGAGAGTACGGGAAAATTTTGCGCGTTTTTGTCGGGCAATCGGTACGGATGCGGCCAATGTTGTGATTTCCGCGCAGGAACACCATACGGTGATCCACAATGCAACGACGGCGGATCGCGGCCGGGGTATTCTCTGGGAGCGCGGTTATACGGATGTGGACGGCTTGCTGACAGACGAACCGAACGTCGTGCTGTGTACGCAATATGCCGATTGCGTACCGCTCTTTTTTGTCGATCCGGTCAAGAGGGTGGTCGGTACTTCCCATTCCGGCTGGAAAGGGACGGTCGCCCGTATCGGTGCGGTAACGGTGGAACGGATGTGTCATGACTATGGTTGTCGGCGGGAGGATATCCGTGCGGCGATCGGGCCGTCTATCGGCGCTTGCTGCTTTGAGGTGGATGCACCTGTTGCCGAGGCGTTTGCCCGCCTGGAAGAGTGCGGGGAAGAGTGTATTCGCCGCCGATCATCGGAAAAGTTTGATGTGGATCTGTGGGAAGTCAATCGCCGTATCCTGCTGAAAGCCGGCATACCGGTGGAACAGATCACCGTGACGGATCTGTGCACGCGCTGTCATCCGGATTTGTTCTGGTCGCATCGGGCAACGGGCAGTCAGCGGGGAAGTCTCGCCGGATTTATCGCCATAGCGGACGAAAAAACAGAAGGATAGGGATTTCATGATATATTCGTGGACGGATACCATTTTATACTTTTTTGCCTACAGCTTTTGCGGCTGGCTGATGGAAACGGTGCTGTGCTCTATTCAGGAAAAACGTTTTGTGAACCGCGGTTTTCTAAATGGACCGCTTTGTCCGATTTACGGTTGCGGCGGCGCTCTGATTTTCCTGCTTTTGCTGCCGGTACGGGACGCGATTACCTCACCGTTTCTGGCAGTGCCTCTGATCTTTATTGCCGGCGTTATACTCGCCTCCGCCGTGGAATATACGGTCTCGTATTGGATGGAGCGATGCTTTCACGCGCGCTGGTGGGATTATTCGCATTGCCGCTTTAATTTAAACGGACGGATCTGTCTGTCGATTTCATTGGCTTGGGGTGCGCTGGCGACCGGCTTTGTTTACATAGTACAGCCGTTGTTTGAATTGGTTGTGGGATGGCTATATAGCTTGGATGCGCATCTGCCGCTGATTTTGGCGGTGACGTTTTGCGTGTTGACCGCCGTTGATGCAGTGATTTCGGTCTTTGTTGCACGTGCGATCGGCAATAAACTCGAACAGATGGAAAAGCTGCGCCAGTTGATTCAGGAGCATACCGAGGGCATGAAGATGCCGTCGCTGGAGGATGCCGCCTTGCGGTTGGAAAATGCTTACGACCGTTATGAAGAGCGCAAGACAGAGATGGTAACGTCGTTTCGCGCCAAATTGGGAGAATGGCGGTCGTTGGGGTTGGAAGAATGGCGGTCACTGGTACATACGCTCCGTACACAGCTGGAGGAAAAACGGCGCAGCCTTTTACACGTTCCCGTCTTGCAAAAGCGTATGATCAAAGCATTCCCGAAAATCCAGTGGAAATCCGGCGGATCCACAATCGAGGAACTGCGCGATTATTTTCGGAAAAAGAAATAAGCATTTCTGTGGTATAAATAAAAATCCCCCGGCGAAGTGAACAGGTCCAGTAAAAACGGACAATAGACAAAACACCCCCTGATGTAGGAAA
>CATWUX010000123.1 GCA_958354085.1 uncultured Oscillospiraceae bacterium
TGACGGATATGGCTGCCCTTTCGTTGTATCTGGCCAATGGGACAGCCGCCTATATCGATGACGTGACGCTGGTAAAAACCTCTGGAATTTGCGGAGAACGTTCAGACCGGTATATACCAGAGGAAGGAAAAGTGACTGTATGGGTTCTGAGTGTAAACTGAAGTCCGTTAGAAAGATAGCCGCCGTACTGAGTGTGTTGTGTCTGCTGTCCGGTTGTGCCGCAGAAGGGCAATCCTCCTCCACGGCATCGGACGGTGAAACCCATTGGCAGGCAACAGAAACAACCGCACCAAACGGCGAACAAGAGGCGATGTCCGATTCGGAAAGTAGTATGCAGACAACAAGAGGAGGAACCGATTCGGTGATTGTAAACAGTGTAGCCTATTATCGCGTGACCCCGGAAGAGAGCGATGAAGTGCTCATCAATCCCGGAAAGGGCTGGATTCTATACGACAACGGCAGAGGAGACTTTTCTCAGCAAACGGCGGAAACCTGGGCTTACGGCACGCTGGGCTATGCACGACTGTACTGGGCGGACGTGGAAACGGCTGACGGTGTGTATGACTTTTCCATCATTGACAAAGGCATTGCCCAATGCAAAGCCCACGGCAAGACGTATGCTTTCGGTATCATGGCCTGCAATCCCACCGGTATGTCGGATTACTCAACCCCAAAGTTCATTTTGGATCGTGCCGACGTCAATGTGCTGACGCTGGCGGTGCCCAATTATGCGCGCCCCAACGCCTCTGTGCCGGGCGGTTATGAGAAAATGACCAAGCATGTGGTGGATTATACCAACCCCGGCGAGGGCTATTACAAAAAGCTGGATGAACTGGCGCAGGCGCTGGCTAACCGTTACGGGAATGATCCGAATATTGAATATATCGACATCCGCGGCTTTGGTTCCTGGGGCGAAAACAGCTACGGCTGGTTGACCGGCTCCACGGAGGATGGCCCCGGCTTTGATAATGGTATTTGCCAGGATGACAAGCAGGATCATGGAATCAACACCGCTGTTATGAAGCGCTGTTGGCAAAGCTACATCAAAGCGTTCTCCGGTAAACGGGCTAAGCTGATGACTGCCTGGGGGTTTGGCTGCAATCAATGTATGAACCTGATCCAGAAGGAAGCGTTTTATATGGCTGCTTCTCTGGGCGTCGGCATTCGCCGGGACGGTTATTCGGGCTATGGTGCGTGTGATTGCTATGAGGTGCTCTGGGGATTGAATCAGGTGCCCACGGCACTCGAAATGGACGGCAGCTACCAAAATCAGAAGAAGAACAACGGCTTTGATGCGCAGCGGCTTCTGGATTCTCCTTTGGAAAACCGCGCCTGCTATTATCCGCTGGGGACCTATGGCACCGATGGGGCGTTGATGCTTCGAGAACTGAAGTCAGCCATTGACACGGTGACCAACCAAATCGGCTATCATTTTGTACTCAAGGAAGCGGATATCAGTACGAACCTCGGCATGAACGGCGAGGGCACAATCACGATGGCGTGGATGAATGACGGTACCGCCAAACTGTTTATGAAATCCTCCGTGTGGGTAGCTCTGCTTGATGAAAACAACCACGTTGTGGATACCTGCCGGCTGGAGCACATCGATCCGGGTGATTGGACCTGTGCGCTGGATCTGCTTACGGGTGACAAGACCACCCGCGTAACCGATACCTTCCGCTTTACAAAATATGATCCGAAGAAGGTGTCAAAATACCGGCTGGCTGTCGGTGTGTATAGCGATAAGGGGACGGCTGACCCGGATATTCTTATCGGCAACACAGGCAGAACGGAACATAACTGGTATGTGATCTATACTCCCGGAGCGGCGAAGCCAGTCACGAATCTGGCGGTGAAGACAGCGACAGCCTCAGGCAGCCTGAACGCTTCCACGTGCGCTGCCGCTGCTCTAACAGCGGATAATGTGACGTATTGGTCCGGAAACGCTGACGAACAACAGTGGCTACAGCTGGATTTAGAGCAGGTACAGCCCGTTCAATCCCTGGATCTTTCCTGGGGTCGTGCCTATGCTTCCGCCTATACAGTGGAAGTCAGCCGCGATGCTGCGATGTGGGAGACGGTTTATACCGCTTCTGCCGGCAAAGGCGGAAAAGAGCATCTGACGTTTCCCACGCGCCAAGCCCGATACATTCGCGTCCGGATGACCGCTTCAGCGACCGAGGCGGTATCTGCGGTAATACCGGTTGCGGTGACCGGCCGGCAGCTGCTGGTCAACGGGGGCTTTGAGCGCGGAATCTATGGATGGCGAGATCTCAACAACGCATCCTTGTGTACCGTTTCCGGACGGGTGAAAAGCGGCAGCACTTCGCTGGCGTTTCAGTCTGGCAGAGCTGCCACTGCCGTCTGCTCGCTGACGCATATTTTTGAAGAAACCGGCCCCGGCCAGTACCGGCTGACCTTTGATCTTTACAGCGCCAACGACAAGACTACGGTGCAGGCATCTATCGCCGTCAAAGGCTCAGGGGACGATCATACCGATTTGGCTTGGTGGGCCCCCCGCACAACCGAAGTGAAAAGGGATACTGCCGTTAAGGGACAGTGGAAAACCGTGACGATGGATTTCAATTTGTCCTGGAAAGGGCTGATGGAAATGGCAAAGTTAGAGCTGCTTGCTACTGTGGAAAACGGACTGGATGCCTGCGTCGATAATGTGACGCTGGTAAAAACCGGCGCGATCAACGGCGAACGTCAGGCATGTGTGCAGCGGGACGAGGGGCGCTATACGCTGCTGAATGTGTCGGTTTCCTGATTTCTCCAATCATGTCCTATATCTGCCGGTGTGCAGAATTTGAATATGAAATTTTCTGAAGGAGTGTGTTTTATGAAGCGTAAGTTTGCCAGATGGGTGGCGCTGCTATGCGCGGTTATGATGATCCTTGGCTTGTGCTCTTGCGGTCCAACGTCACCCGACGTACCGGAGGATTCCGGTACGTCTTCAAACCAGGATCTGCCAAAGGTGAACGTGACGGAGAAAAAGCTGAAGATCCTTTGCCAATCCGACGTTAGCGGCGAGGTAGAACGGGCCAACGCCATTTTCGGATGCGAACTGGAGTATGAACCGACAACGGTAGCTTGGACAGATCTGGGCACCAAGTTGGCGCAAATGGTGCTGGGTGGAACCCCACCGGATGTGTATTACAGCCGCGAACGCGATTTCCCGCTGCTCGCGAAGAAAGATCTGCTCGAGCCTCTGGACGATATTTTTGATTTTTCGGGATTCCTCTTTGAGGGGTGCGAGTATACCCTCACGGGATGTATGTATGACGGCAAGCACTATGCGGCGCCGGCACGCGGCTCGTTCGGCCATGTGATGTGGTACAACGAAAAGCTGTTTAAAGAAGCTGGTTTGGAAACCCCCCGCGAACTGTATGCGCAAGGCAAATGGGACTGGAATGCCTACCTGAATGCGGCCTTGGAGATCACGGATAAGGATAACGGCATTTATGGCGGCTCCGGACTGCGTGCGCTAGACTGGTGGCTTACCACGGGTAAAGATGTGCTTACCTTTGACGAAAACGGCCTTCCCATCAGTCAGCTGCGTGACCCGGACATTATGGCGGCCATGGAATTCTGGCGACAGCTCAGCGTGGGCAAATACAATGTCTACAGCCCCGAACTGCAGTCGGTGGAACTGTTTAAAACCGGTAAGATCGGTATGATGATCGACGGTATCTGGCTGGCAAACTCTCAGCTTACCGACATGATGATAGACAATTCTGCCAACTTTGCTCCTATGCCGAAATATCCGGGCGCCGATAAGACCTATCAGTGGGCCAACTATAACGCTCTATCGATCGGTAAGGATGCGGCCAACGTGGAGGGTGCGAAAGCGTTTATTTATTCGTTCCTTATCGCGAGCAACACTTCCAAAGAGTATAAGGATAGTATCCCCGCTTTGAAGACCGTCTCGGAAAAGAACAAAGCAAAACAGTTGGAATGCGGCTGGGATGACGCCGATTTCGCCATGTATGAAACGATGCAAAAGGAAATTGGCTTGTCCTTCTGTCCCAGCGAACGTGTAACCGGATATACGGACTATATTGAGTGGGTCTGCTGTACACCGATGCGCAACACCGGCGTTTCCTGGCAAACGGAGCTGGAAGTGCAGGAAGAGTGGATTAATGACATTGTGAACACCTATAAAGAAGATGTTCTGGGCATCAAGGAGTAACACAATTTTTGAAAGGAGTGGTATTACTATGAAAAAGACGATTTCCATTCTGGCCTGTCTGTATATATTGCTTTCCGCTATGGGTGTCCTGAGCGTTTCTGCTGAGGAAAAGAATTTGGCCGTTAACCCCGGCTTTGAGGAGGAACTGCATCTGGACGAGGTAGAGAGCGTGTTTGATCCGTATCTCACCTGGACACCCCGGGATGCATCCTGGTGTAAGTTGCAGCTTACCACAGAGGAGAAGCATTCCGGAAATAAAAGCCTGAAGGTGACCGACCGGCTTTACTGGTGGGCAGCGCCTTATCAGATCGGGTACACCTTCGTCAAAAAGGAACCTATTACCTTTTCCGTCTGGGTCAAACTGGAGAAAGGCTCCGGCGACCGGCTGATGCGTTTTGCGATTTTTGATAAAAATGGCAACGATTTGGTCGCGATGATGGGCGCACCTGCCGAGATTACTGCCAGCGACAAAGAATGGCGGGAAATCAAGGGAACCTTCACCCCGGCCGGCAATCTCAAAGAGGCTTTTATCGGTATCCAATACCAGCCCGCGGATTCTTCTGATGCCAGTCAGATGAACTGGTCCGGTGCCTATTATGTTGACGATGTGTTTATCAGCAGTGCCAGCGGCTTCACGACGGCCGGTTCAACCAACAAGCCCATTATTTCCGCTGAAACAACTGCCAATAAACCAGATACCGACACGGATAAAACATCGGCTGAACAACCGAATACTGATACAGACAACACCACTCTTATAGACCATACTGGAAGCTCTACCGCTATATCAACGCAGGAGGACTCTAAGACGACGGACTCGACTCTTGGGAGTTCGGCGGTCAACAGTCATGCAACTACTACGGTTTCGGGAACATCTACTACGCCGGCAGACGACGGTTCGATGCTGTGGCTGTGGATTATTTTGGGTGTAATAATCGTGGGCGGCGCCGGTGCGGCTGTATATTTCTTGGTTATTAAAAAGTCCCGTAAAGATAAATCGGTATAAAGACGAAAATGCAGATCGGCTATTCCGGACGCCCCTTGCGGGGCGTCCGGAACGGAAACAAGGGGGAGCGCGTCGTTTATGAAGCGTATACACAGATGGAACGGAGTCGGAAGGAAAATCCGCCGTGCAGGCGCTTGGCTGGTGCTGAGTGCTTTGACAGTCTCTCTGTTGAACAACGGAAACGTTGGAGTAACTGTCCGGGGTGAAACAGAAGCTTCGTATTCGCAGACAAGAAGCGCGGCTGATATAGACACAGCAAAAACTCCCCTTGAATATGATACATACGCTGCACAATATGCGTCTGTTTCCACAGCATTACAGACGGTGACGGTGGATGCTGCGGCGTTTTCTGCGGACGACGGAGCAGAGATCCGCAGGGAAGAGTTGGATAGCGTTCCCGCGCTGCTATGGGAGAATGAGACCGGCAGCATCTCCTGCACCGTGACAGTTCCGGAGACGGCGCTGTATAGTCTTTCTATATGCTATTATCCTCTGCCGGGCAAGGGAAAGGATATTCAGATCGGATTTCAGCTGGACGGCGCTTTCCCCTTTACTCAGTCAGATCATATGACCTTTTCCCGAATCTGGAAGGATGCAGCGGAAATTACTACGGACAACCGCGGCAATGAGATCCGTCCAGAGCAGACAGAGGCTCCCCGATGGAATACGCAGCGTTTTCGCAACGATGACTCCTTGTATGAAACGGATTTTGTCTTCTTTCTCACTGCGGGGGAGCATACACTGACCCTGCTGTCAGAACAGGAGCCGTTTGCTCTGGCATCCCTGACGCTGTCGCCTCCGGAGCAAGCAAAACCATATCAGGCACCCGAGACCGTAACAAACAATAGCTACCTACAGCGCTATGAGGCTGAGGATACGCTGGAAAAATCCCATTCGGTGCTTTATCCTATGAACGACCGAGGCAGTGCGGCGACCGTGCCGTGCGATCCCAGTCTGGTGCGGCTCAACACGATCGGCCGCAGCAATTGGAAATATCAGGGGCAGTGGATCAGCTGGGCTTTTGATGTGCCGGAGGATGGTTATTATTGCTTCGCGTTCCGTGCTAAGCAGAATTTTTTGCGCGGCATGCCCAGCACCCGTACGCTGCTCATTGATGGTGAGCTGCCCTGCGCCGAGGCGGCGCACATGGAGTTTCCATACAAAGTCAATTGGTATATCCAGTCTTTCGGTGACGGAAACACACCCTATGCCTTATATCTTGAGAAAGGGCAACATACACTGACTCTGTGTGTCAATCTGGGCGAGATCACAACCACGCTGCGCCACGTGGAGAGCGTGATTGCGTCCCTCAATACCATGTACCGGAAAATCATTATGATTACCAGTACAACGCCGGATATTTATCGAGACTATAAGCTTAACAAGGAGATCAGCGACCTGATCCCCACATTTAAGGAAAATGCGGACCGGCTGCGGGAGGAAATCGCCCGTATCGAAAAGAACATCGGTGGTTCCGGTTCTGAAGCTTCCATGCTGGAGGAAGTCGCTGCCCAATTGGACAGCTTTATTAAGGATCCCTATACCATTCCGGAACGACTGAGCCGTTATAAAGAAAACATCAACTCTCTGGGCTCCTGGCTGCTGCAAATAAAAGAGCAGGCACTAGAGCTGGACAGTTTCTTCATATATTCTCCGGATCAGCCGCTGCCTAACGCTTCGGCCTCTTTCGGCGAGCAGCTGTCCTTCGATATTCGAGCTTTCTTTGATTCCTTTTTCAATGATTACAATTCAATTGGCAGCACCTATTCCGGTGACAGTACCCTGACTGTCTGGGCCATCAGCGCCGGTCGGG
>CATWUX010000124.1 GCA_958354085.1 uncultured Oscillospiraceae bacterium
CGCCGAACTATTTTTATTCATGCGGGTGTCCAACTTGCACTTGCAATTTGCGTTGGAAAAAGAATTAGTTGAAAATAGAAAATGAATTTTAAAAGTCGAAATCGATCATCCAGCAAACGGCAAAAAATTATTTCCATTGCAGATATTGGCAAAAATAGAATCAACATGCTAATTGGGATTATAAACCCACCCCATGCTTCTACTCCATGCGTAGAAATAGTCTTTCCTAATATCATTCCTATGCAATATGTAAAAACACACAGTGTAATTACGATTATTACACGGAGATCACACTTTTTATTCAAAAATTTCTACCACCCTATTGAAGTTAATTTTAAGACCAGCCGAAGAAGATACCGTCCTAAAAATTTTCTCCACGGTTTTCCTTGCGAAGTTTCAGGCTCTGGATGATAATGAGAAAATTAACGGCGAATTGAAACACTTGCTATAGTATCGGCTTTACAAAGCATACAATTGTCTCACTAATTTACCCGGATTTGTCGCGCAGATATTTCGTCCATCCATATCGGCTTTTTTGGCGCAACTTAGTCCGCTGAGCGGCCATCGTCCAGTTTTTGCTGAAAATACTCGTCGAGAATGCGGGAGGTGCTGGCAATATCGGCGGTGGCAGGAGTGATTTTGGACGGGAACAGGGCAATCGGATGAGAACGGAACAGCACGGAACGTTTTTGGAGCGCCTCCCGCAGGCGTTCCAGCAATCGTTCCGGACGATAATTCAGCTCGCCATACAAGATAATCGCGTCCAGATCCAGCAAATGGATACTGTTGATCAACGCGCAGGCCAGATGTTCGGCGCTATATTCTAAAATTTCAGCTGCATTGGTTTCACCGGCATATGCGTCGTCCACAATTTTGGCATAATCCGTAAAACCAAACCGCATTTTTAATGCTTTCAGCGTGAGATACTGTTCCAGACAGCCGCGATTTCCGCAAGGACAGGGTTCGCCGTAAAGATCAATACTGGTGTGGCCGATTTCGCCGGCAAAACCGGAAGCGCCGCGCACGATTTGCCCATTGGCGAGCAAGGCGGAGCCTATACCGTCCTGTATGACGAGAAACAGGATCTGCTTATATTGATGCAGCTTTTGCAGGCGATATTCCGTACTGGCCAGCAGGACGGCGTTATTCTCTACAAAAACCGGCTTGTGAAAATGCTCCTGCAGCCGCTCGGCAAGCGGGAAATGATGAAACAGCGGGAAATTCGGCGGCGTCAAAACCATGCCGGTACGGTAATCCAGCGGCCCGGGGCAGCTGCAGCCGATCCCGATGCAGGTGGCGGGATCCAAATGGTTTTCGGCTATCAGCGCGTTAGCCGAATCATGCACCCAGCGCAAAATCGCATCGGCATCGGGAAAATCTTCTGTCGGCGCTTGTGTGCGGCCGATAAGCTGCATTTTTAAGTCCGTCAGAACGACGGACAGGAGGGCGCGGTGCAGATAAATCCCGATCACAAAACGGTGAGCGGCATGAATATCCAGTAAAATGGGCTTGCGTCCCATTTGAGAATCGGTCGTTCCGATCTCCCGAACCAAGCCTTCCGCGATAAACTCATTGGTGATGGTGGTCACAGAAGATTTTGACAGATGGGTGTTTTTGGCAATATCCGCTCGTGAGATTGAGGCTTCCCGTATGCAGCCAAGCACCAACGCACGGTTTTGCCGGATTACCGCTGCCATATTCAAAGCATTCTGTTTCAACTGTTGTTCACCCCTCATCTTCACGCCTTGTTTTCTATTGTTTCATAAACCACCCGAATTGTCAATATATATTGACAATTCATGAAAAACGTGGTACACTTACTGTATAGTTTGTTCGAGCGACGAACTAAATAAAGGCGGCGGAAAGATGGAAAGGCAGCAGGAGAGGGCGGACGGCCGAAACTGTCTGCGTATTTTTCAAAAAGGCTTCAATTATTCGCAGGACGGTCCGGGAAACCGCTTGGTGTATCATTTGCAAGGGTGCAATCTGCGCTGCGCGTGGTGCGCCAATCCCGAGGGGATGACGTGGGAACCGCCGCTGCTGGTGAACGGCAAGCTGGAGGAACGCTATTGCCCGCACGGTGCGATCGCCGACGGTCAGCTGAACAGAGATGTATGCAAAACGTGTGCGGCGCGCGAGTGTCTGACGATTCACCGCAACAGCAGTATGAAATGTGCGGCATCCGATGTTCCGCTGGAGGCGATTGTGCAGGAGGCGGTTTCCTGCCGGCCGATGTTTTTTGACGGCGGCGGGGTTACCTTTACCGGCGGTGAGCCGACGCTGCAATGGGAGGCTTTGCGGCAGCTGCTGCCCCTCCTGAAAGCAAACGGTATTGCGGTTGCGCTGGAAACCAACGGTACACATCCGCGCCTGCCGGAATTGTTCGACTATATCGACACGTTGATGATGGACTGCAAACAGGCGGACAGCGCCTTGCACGAGCGCCATACGGGCGCGCCGAATGCCACGGTTTTGCAGAATCTTCGCGCGGCAGCCGCCGCAGGGCGTCACCCGCAGATTCGTATTCCGCTGATCCACGGCGTGAACGATACCGAGCAGGATGCACAGCAGTTTCTGCGCTTTTTCCAATCCTTGGAGGGAGCGTTTACTGTGGAAGTCCTGCCGTACCATGAATACGGCAAGGACAAGTGGGCGCAATGCGGACGGCCATATGCAGTGGAAAACGGGTTTGTTCGCCCTGTGGATAGGCAGCGGCTGCAAACGCTGTTGCGTGATCATGGAATAGCCGTCATTCATACATAATACGTTTTCGCCCCGTTGTGTTCTTGTTCTCGGCCTTGCAGGACGGAAAATTTCCGCGAAAATCTTTTCAAGCGTTTAATGAAAGAACAATATATATCACAGAAAAGGAGACATAGACGATGGCAACGATGAAATCATTTGAAAGCACCCTTTTGACAGAGATGGCGAAAAATTTGTTCCGCGAAGAAAGAAGCAAGCAGCGGCTGGATGGCTGGTTCCTGAGCAAGGAAATCGCACGGGACTGCGCGGAAAAGTACGCCGGCTTATCGGCGGAGCGCCGCGCAGCGGAGCTGCTGTGTGAGATTGCCCGGCAGGTTCCGCTGACGCTCAGTGAGCAGGCCGTGTTTGCCGGCACGCAAAGCGATTCGTTTGCGCGCAGCTATGCGCTGATCAACCCCTCCTTCAAGGTGGAATCCTTCGCCGGCTATTGCGATCCAACCGCTGTTTTCGGTGATATTGAGCCGAACGAGGAGATCACGCAAGAGCGCATTGACGCGATGCGGGTATACGACCAAAAATCACCGTATGTGCAGGCACTTTCCGAAACCTATCAAGCGGTAGAGAAATATACCGGCGAGGTAGCGTTTTTTATCGAGCAGGTGACCGGTCACCTGATTCCGGATATGCGGCATATTCTGGCGGAGGGAACGCTGTCGGTCAAAGCGGAGATTGACCGGCATCTGGCGACCGAGACGGATGCGCTGCGTCGGGACAATTATGAAGCCATGAAAACGGCGCTGACGGTTGTGGAAATTCTGGCAGAGCGGTATGCGGCACTGGCCGCCGAACAGGCGAAAACTGCCGGCGAAGAACGCCGCGCGCAGCTTGAGCAGCTGCAGGCGGCGCTGGCAAAGGTGCCGACACACGGAGCGGATACCCTGTATGAGGCCATACAGAGCTTCCTGCTGCTGTGGCAGGGCATGTGCATGGAGCAATCTCCCAACCCGTTTGCATTCTCTGTCGGAAATGCCGACCGCATTTTTGAACCGTATCGTGTGAAGGAAGGCTTGTCGCGTGAGCAGGCGGCGGCACTGTTCAAGCATTTTCTGGTTTTCTTCAATGTCGGCGATCGCAGCTGGGCGATTTCGCAGAATGTGTTGATCGGCGGCCGGGATGTCGAGGGGCATGATTTGACCAGCGAGTCCAGCTATGCGCTGCTGGATGCGTATTACGATATGAACCTGCCGCAGCCGATTTTGTCCGTGAAGCTGCACAAGGCAACACCGGATAAGCTCTATGCCGAGCTGGGACGGTTCTTCTTCACTCCCGGCTGCCTGACGCCGTCTCTGTTCAACGACGATTCGATGTTTGAAGTATTGCGGCGTGCCGGCGTGGAGGAGGCAGACCTGCCGGATTATTCTGTGGCGGGGTGTCAGGAGCCGCTGATCATGGGCAAAGACAACGCCAACACCACCAACAGCTGGCTGAATCTGCCGAAGATTCTGGAGCTGACGCTCAACGACGGCGTATCCACCGTCACCGGCGAACGAATCGGAGAGCCGCAGCCGGCCGTGGATGCCGAAACGCTGCTGCGCGAGGTGCGGGAACGGTTTTATACGCAGGTCAAGCTGTATGTGGAGAAGATGACCGACGCGGCAAACAATGCCTCCCGTGCGATCGCTCTGCAGCCTGTCCCCTTCCTGAGCACGTTGATGGGCGGCGTGGAATCCGGCTATGATACGCGTGATACGGAACATCAGGGCACCAAATATAACGGCAGCGGCTGCCTGATTCACGGACTGGCCGTGATCGCGGATTCGCTGATCGCGATCGATTGTCTGCTGCGCGACCGTCCGCAAGACAGCGCTCGCCTTTTGGAGGCGCTACGCAACAACTTTGAGGGCGATGAGGAACTGCGGCAGTATCTGTTGTCCTGCCCGAAATACGGCAACAATGTGGAGATCGTGGATAAGGAAGCGGCGGCCGTGGCGGAAACCGTCGCGGATATTGTAGCGGCGCGCAAAAATTACCTGGGCAATCCGTTCCGGCCGGATTTCAGCACGCCGTCCACCCATCTGCTGTACGGCTACTGGGTCGGCGCGACGCCGGACGGACGCAAATCCCGCGATATGCTCAACTACGGTATCGATCCGCTGTACGGCGATGCGCAATCGGGGCTGGGTTTCCGCACGTTGTCGGCCTTCCGCCTGCCGTTTATCAAGATGAACGGCGGCTACGCTTCGCATTTCGGCATTGATCCGCACTATTTCCGCGGTGCGACCTATGAAGAAAAAGGCGTGGAATTTAAGCAGCGTATCATGACGCCGCTGTTCTTCAACCCCGAAAATAAGGCGCTGTCTCCGTTTTATCTGTATGTGAACGTCACGACGCCGGAAATGCTGCGCAAGGTGCTGGCCAACCCGAAAAAATATGCGCCGAGCGGCGTCTATATCATGCGCATCCACGGGACGTTTGTAAACTTCCTCGATTTGTCCCCGGCAATTCAGAATGATATTATTGCACGTCTCGATTTGAAATCAACATCCATGGACGACGGAGGAGCGGCGGTATGCGGATAATCGGGCTGGATATCGGAACGACTACGATTTGTGCTTCCGTAGTGGACAGCGAAAACGGCGCCGTGCTGGAGGCGATCACGGAGAAAAACCGCGCTTTTTTGCAGACGGCGTATGCGTGGCAGAAGCAGCAGGATCCGCAGGTGATTTTGGACACCGCGCGTGGGCTGATACAGCGGCTGCTGGCGCAATATGCGCCGGTTGGCGGCATCGGTGTGACCGGACAGATGCACGGCATCGTGTATCTGTCCGCAGACGGTGCGGCGGTCAGTCCGCTGCACATCTGGCAGGACGGCAGCGGCGACCAAATCTGCGCAACCGGCAAAACGTATGCGCAGGAATTGGCGGCAAGGACAGGCTATCCGCTGGCGACCGGATTTGGCGCGGTCACGCATTTCTTTCATGTCAGCAACGGTTTGGTGCCGGAAACCGCGGCCGTTTTTTGCACGATCCACGACTATGTGGCGATGCGGCTTGCGCAGCGCACAACGCCGCTGCTGCATGCCTCCGACGCGGCCAGCTTTGGACTGTATTCCCTCGAAAACGCCGCTTTTGATGCGAATGCCATCCGCGCGGGCGGCATGCGACCGGAGATGTTTCCCGCGGTCGGCGGCGATTATGAAAAGCTGGGAGAAACACCGGAGGGCGTCCCGGTTTTCAGCGCCATCGGCGACAATCAGGCGAGCTTTCTCGGTTCCGTGCGGGATATGCGCGGGTCGATCTTGGTAAACATGGGAACCGGCAGCCAGATTTCGCTGCTGTCGGATACGCTGGTGCGGGATGTCCAGCTGGAAACGCGGCCTTGTGTGGAGGGAACCTATCTTTTGGTTGGTTCGTCCCTGTGCGGCGGGCGCGCCTATGCGTTGCTGGAACAGTTCTGCCGGACATTGGTGCAGGAAGCGGGGCTGGCATGCGACAGCCTGTATCCGGTGCTGGATCGCTTATCCGCGGATTTCGAGGATTTGTCCGACAAGCTGACGGTACATACGCAATTCAGCGGTACCCGCCGCGAGCCGCAAAAACGCGGCAGCATCGAAAATCTGGGCACCGAGAATTTTACGCCCCGGCACCTGACCGTCGGTGTGCTGGAAGGGACGGTCAACGAGCTGTACGATCTGTATGCCGGCCGCACCGTGCTGCCGGATTTCCGTCCGGCGGCGCTGGTTGGTTCCGGCAACGGTATCCGCAAGGGGGCGGTACTGCGCCGGATGTTTGAAAAGCGTTTTGGTGCGCCGCTGTGCGTGCCGGCGCATACGGAAGAGGCGGCCTATGGCGCCGCTTTGTATGCCATGGTCGGCGCGGGTATTTTCTCAACGATGCAGGAGGCACAGCACATCCTGCGGTATGAAGCATAGCCTCTTGTTAAAAAGTGGATATTTTGCGGTTCATTTCCGCATTTTATCAGGAGACTGTTCTAGACGCTGACATGGGAATATTACGAGATCGGAGAGACAGGGATGTTTGATTTTGTTTGTATTCAAGACGCGGAAAGCTTTGGCTTTTCTGCGGAAAACCCAACCGGTAAAAAGGGCGGGGGAACAGGGAAGGAGTGTGACAAGCCCCGTGCCTGTATGAGCGTGGCGGCGGGGGAAGAGGTGACCTTGGCTGAGATAGACGGCCCGGGCCGTATCGAACATATTTGGATCGGAGGAACTATTTCCCGCCATTTTATTCTTCGCATGTATTGGGAA
>CATWUX010000125.1 GCA_958354085.1 uncultured Oscillospiraceae bacterium
GGTAAGCATCTTTCCGATCGACACCCGGTGTAATGTTACAGGAGGTTTATTATGAAAGTAGTACTCAAGCAGGATGTAAAAGGACAGGGAAAAAAAGGACAGCTTGTGAATGTTTCGGACGGCTATGCGCGGAATTTTCTTCTTCCGCGCGGGCTCGCGATCGAAGCGGACGCACAGGCGATGAATGATTTGAAAAACAAGGAAGAAGCCGCTCGGTTCCATGTGGAGCAGGATAAGAAAAACGCTTCGGATACAGCCAAGATATTGGAGGGCAAAACCCTGAAAATGACTGCGAAAGCGGGACAGGGCGGCCGGCTTTTCGGTTCGGTTACCACCAAAGAAGTGGCGGAAGCGCTGAAAAATCAGTTCCAGGTCGAAGTGGACAAGCGGAAGATCGCCATGGCGGATATCAAGGCGTTCGGTTCTTATGAAGCGGAAATCAAGCTGTATCAGGGGATCTCCGCGAAAATCACCGTTATGGTCAGCGAATAACCAACAGCGGACCCGGAAAGGATAACCGATATGCAGGACAACAACAGCATTTATAGCGACGGCTTGAATCTGCCTTACAGTCTGGAGGCGGAGCAAGCGGTGCTGGGCGCGATTTTGATCGAACCGGACAGTATCAATAACGTGGCGGATTCGCTCCGCCCCGAGCATTTTTATTTGCCCGAGCATCAGGCGATCTATCGTGTTATGAGTACGAAGATGATGGAGTCCGCCACTATCGACTTTGTCACCGTGCTGGAATCGCTGAAGTCAGAGGGCTTTTTTTCCGGTGAGGACGGAAAAGCCTACCTATTCAAGATGGCACAGATGGTGCCGTCCATTTCCAACATCGGCAACTATGCCCGCATTGTGCGGGAAAAGTACGATGTGCGTTCGCTGATTAAAGCGGCGCGGGAAATCGTGGACGATGCGATGGATCCCGGCATTGATCCGGCCATGCTCATGGATTCTGCCGAGCAGAAAATTTATGATATCCGGCAAGGACGGCAGCAGGGGGGATTGGTACCGATCCAAGAGGTGCTGGCGAGCAATTATGAGATGTTCAATAAACTGGCCTCTAACGAACGCGACCAGTTTATCGGCATTCCCAGCGGCATTTCGGCGTTGGATGAGATCACCACCGGCCTGAATCGTTCGGACTTGATCATTGTCGGCGCCCGTCCCGGTATGGGAAAAACTAGTTTTGCTTTGAATATTGCCCGCAACGTGGCGGTGCAGCATAACCGGCCGGTGGCTTTTTTCAATCTGGAGATGTCGCGGGAACAGATGGTGAACCGATTGCTGTCCTCCGAAGCCCGCGTTTCCAGCAAAAAGCTGCGTGTCGGTAACCTGACGCCGGACGAATGGGGACGGATTGCCGCCGCGTCCAGTCTGCTGTGCAAAGCGCCGATCTTTCTGGATGATACGGCCAGTATTACCGTACCGGAAATGAAAGCGCGGCTACGCCGGATGAAAAATGTCGGCTTTGTGGTAATCGACTATTTGCAGCTGATGAAATCCCCCCGCCGGATCGATAACCGTGTACAGGAGGTCACCGAGATCACCCGCGGCTTGAAAATCATGGCGAAAGAGCTTAACGTGCCGATCATGGTTTGTGCGCAGCTGGCGCGCAGCACCGAAAAGCAGGCAAACCACCGCCCCGCACTCGCGGATCTGCGTGAATCCGGCTCGATCGAGCAGGATGCCGATCAGGTGCTGTTTCTGTACCGTGATGAATACTATAAAAATGAAAAAGAGGATCCGACGCAGGTGGAGACCGGTACCTCCGAAGTCATTGTGGCGAAAAACCGCCACGGGGAATTGGGAACGGTAAAGCTGTCCTGGAGCGGCGAATTTACGCAGTTTACCAGTTTGGAGTTGCATCGCAGTGAAAGATAACGATGTAAAGCAAAAGGCCTTGTCTATTATTTGCCGAGAAAATATGCTGACGGCGGGAGATGCCGTGCTGGTGGGTTTGTCCGGCGGTGCGGATTCTATGACGCTGCTGCATGTTCTTCTTGAGCTGCGAGACGAACTGGGGCTGGGCCGCGTGGCGGCTGCGCACGTCAACCACGGCTTGCGCGGCGAGGAAGCGGCGCGGGACGAGCAGTTTGTACAGCAATATTGTGCCGCACATGAGGTGCCGCTGTTTCTATGCCATGCGGATGTCGCGGCTGCCGCGCAGGCGGCAGGGCAAGGAATCGAAGAGACCGGCCGGCAGATCCGTTATGCTTTTTTTGAAGAAACGGCGGAAAAAAACGGCTTTACACGTATCGCTACCGCGCATACGCGCAGCGATGTGACGGAAACGATATTGCTGCATATGGTGCGCGGCTGCGGCTTGCAGGGAATAAGCGGTATTTCACCGACGCGCGGGCAGATCATTCGCCCATTGCTGGATTGCACACGAGCGGAAATCGAGACATATTGCGCGGAACAAAAGCTGGCGTATGTGACCGACTCTACGAACACCGATACCGTTTATGCGCGCAATCGCCTTCGCCACTGTGTAGTTTCGGAACTTTACAGAATCAATCCGCAGATAGAAGAAGCGTTTGCCCGTTTGGCCGGTACTGCTCGAAGAGATGCCGCCTGCTTGCAGGAGTTTGCACAGCGCGCATTGGAGCAAGTGCGTTCGCCGGAGGGGAAAGCGGGGCGATACGACCGAAAGCAGCTTGGAAAACTGCCCGAAGCGATCGCCGTTCGCGTGCTTATGTTGGCCGCCGAAGAAAGCGGAGCAACGGGCTGTGAAGACCGTCATGCCGAAGCCCTGCTGCAGCTGCGGGAGGCCGAGGGCGCTGTGACGTTGCCGGGCAACATCATTGCCCGCACAAACGGTCAGCTTTTGCAGATCGAACCGTGTTTGGCACCGCCGGAATCGTTTTCGTTTTTAGCGCTGTCCGGCTCGCGTTATGAGATCGCAGGCAGCACCTATGTGTTCGAGATCCTTTCACGCGAAAAATTTGAATTTCAAAAGAAAATTCACAAAATATTATTAAAAAATGCATTTAACTATGATAAGATAGAGGGCAATATAAGGATAGAGAACCGTCAACCGGGTGATGCTTTCCATCCGGCGGGGCGCGGTGTTGGCAAAACGCTGAAAAAACTGTTTAACGAAGCGAAACTCCCGGAACAACAGCGGGCCTCCACGCCGATCTTACGGGACGAACAAGGAATCGTGCTGGTGTACGATTTTGGCTGTGATAAGCGGGTTGCGGTAGACAATGCGGCAACGCAAATCGCGGTTTTCTATTCGGTATAATCGAATAATCAGTTTCACGAAAGGGCGAATATAGGAAGGGGATTGAGGAATGATGAGTATACATAGTGATATTGGGGAAATTTTGTATACGGAAGAACAATTGGCAGAAATCACAGCGGGTATTGGCAAGCGAATCAGTGAAGACTATAAGGACAAGAATTTGTTTATGGTCAGCGTCCTGAAGGGTTCGCTCATTTTCATGGCAGATCTGATGCGGGCGATCGATATTCCGTGTTCGATCGACTTTTTGTCGGTTTCCAGCTACGGCAACGGCACCACGACCTCCGGTGCGGTTCGGATCCTGAAGGATCTGGATTGCTCGCTGGAAGGAAAAGATATTCTGGTAGTAGAGGATATTCTGGATTCCGGGGTAACGCTGTCGTTCCTGATGAAAAATTTGTCTGCGCGGAATCCGGCCAGCATCCGGTTGTGCACGTTGCTGGACAAGCCGGAGCGCCGCCGAGTGGCTATTACACCGGATTATGTCGGAGCGGTCGTACCGGATAAGTTCATTGTCGGTTACGGATTAGATTACGCGGAGAAATACCGGAACCTGCCGTACATCGGTGTATTGAAACCGGAAATTTATGCGGAGTAATAGGAAAACGCGCGAGTGCCGATAGCTGGTGTTCGCAGAGGAGTGAATATTTTTGGAATCCAATAATCATGACTTTAGCAAAACCATTCGCAACATTGGCCTGTTTGTCGGTCTGCCTTTGCTGTGCTTTATCGGCATTTGGTTGTTGTTCAGCAACCGCTCGACTTCGCCCGGAAAAACTTACTCCGATTATCTGGCGTATTTTCAGAATAATCAGGTAGAAAAATTCGAGCTGAATTTGGGCAACGGCAATTTGGTTATCCAATTGCGGGAAGAATTCCGTACCGATGTCAACAACGACGGGAAGATCGACGACAGAGACCTCATCAAATATTCCGTGCCGAGTACGGATATCTTTTTGGATGATGTACGTAAGCTGATCGAAAAAGGTACGGTTACGGATGTGACGTACGAGTATATCCGCGTCAGTCAATGGCCGCTGCTGATCAATATGCTGCCTATGGTGCTGATCGTCGTTTTCTTTGTGGCGATGTTTATCATGATGCGCCGCTCGTTCTCCGCCATGGACGGCGGTAAAGCGATGGGCTTCGGTAAAGCACGCATCAAGCAGCCGGTTGACGAAAAGCGCAAGACGACGTTCGCGGATGTTGCCGGCGCGGATGAGGAAAAGGAGGAGCTGCGCGAAATCGTGGACTTCCTCAAATCGCCGAAAAAGTTTAAGGAACTGGGGGCGCGCGTGCCGAAAGGCGTTTTGCTCGTAGGCCCTCCCGGTACCGGTAAAACCTTGCTGGCCCGTGCGGTCGCCGGGGAAGCGGGTGTGCCGTTTTTCTCGATTTCCGGTTCGGACTTTGTCGAAATGTACGTTGGCGTCGGTGCGTCGCGTGTGCGCGACCTGTTCGATCAGGCGAAGAAAAACTCCCCTTGCATTATTTTCATTGATGAAATCGACGCGGTTGGCCGCCAGCGCGGCGCGGGCTTGGGCGGCGGTCACGATGAACGAGAGCAGACGCTTAACCAGTTGCTGGTGGAGATGGACGGTTTCGGCGCCAACGAAGGCGTTATTATGATCGCGGCAACCAACCGCCCGGATATTCTGGATCCCGCCTTGATGCGTCCCGGACGATTTGACCGCCAGATCGTGGTGAATTATCCCGATGTCAAAGGGCGCGAGGAGATTTTGAAGGTGCACGCGCGCGGCAAGCCGCTTGCGCCGGATGTGGAACTTTCGGTGATCGCCAAATCCACTGCCGGATTTACCGGTGCGGATCTGGAAAATCTGCTGAATGAGGCGGCTTTGCTCGCGGCACGAAAGAATTATCATTCGATTACGATGCCGGAAATCGAGGAAGCGACTATCAAGGTGGTCATGGGTACCGAAAAACGCAGCCACGTGATCAGCGATAAAGATAAGCGTATTACGGCTTATCATGAAGCCGGCCATGCCGTCGTCGCGTACTATTCGCCGACGCAGGATCCGGTGCATCAGATTTCCATTATCCCGCGCGGCATGGCGGCCGGTTATACCATGAGCCTGCCGGAGCAGGATAATGCGCATCGGATGAAGACCAAGATGCTGGAGGATATTCAGACACTGCTGGGCGGTCGTGTGGCGGAATCGCTGATTATCGGCGACATCTCCACCGGCGCTTCCAACGATATCGAACGTGCAACGGAAACGGCACGGCAGATGGTGACGAAATATGGTATGAGCGACGCGCTCGGGCCGATTCTGTTTGGCACGTCCGATTCTAACGAAGTGTTCCTTGGCCGTGATTTCGGTCATCAGCGGAATTATTCAGAGGAGGTTGCCGCGCAGATCGATAAGGAAGTAGCCTCGATTATCCGCCACGCCTATGACGAAACCACCCGTAAGCTCACGGAGCATACGGATAAGCTGCATGAAGTGGCGCAATATCTGATCCAAAACGAAAAGATGGATGGCGAGCAATTCCTACAGATTATGAATGGTACGCTCGTTCCGGAAGACAAAAACGAAACGGATACGGCCGTTTCGACCGAATTGCCGACGGAAACACAGCCATAAAAGCACAAAGAGAAACACCGTCACATTGGTGGCGGTGTTTCTCTTTAAAAATTATACGAATTTTCAAAAGAACCGCCGGTAGATTTGTGATTGTATACTTAATTGGTATACTTTTGAAAATTCTTCTTTTTTTCCGTAGATTTTGTGATATACTATATTCATAGACTTCAAAAGGGAGGACTCCAAAATGGGCAAGCAATTGACGGAAAAAGTGACTTGGGTTGGCAAAGTGGACTGGGAACTGAAACGTTTTCATGGTGACGAATTTTCAACGCACCGCGGTTCATCTTATAATGCATATTTGATTCGCGATGAAAAAACGATATTGGTAGATACCGTCTGGCGGCCGTATGATGACGAGTTCGTGGAAAAGCTCAAACAGGAGGTCGATTTGCATACGATCGACGCCATTGTTGTCAACCATGGCGAAGTGGATCACAGCGGCTCGCTGCCGGCGCTAATGCGGGAAATTCCGAATACGCCGATCTATTGTACGGCGAACGGCGCACGTCTGCTTAAGGGACATTATCATGAGGAATGGAATTTCGTGACGGTAAAAACAGGGGATACGCTGAACATCGGCGAAAGCACCTTGACGTTTATCGAAGCGCCGATGCTGCATTGGCCGGATACCATGTTTACCTATATGAGCGGCGAAAATATTCTGTTCAGTAACGATGGATTTGGCCAGCATTATGCCACGGAATCGCTCTATAACGACGCGGTGGACAATGCCGAGCTGTATGCCGAAGCAATGAAATATTATGCCAATATCCTCAATCCGTTCAACCCGATGGTCAAACGCAAGCTCGCGGAAATTCTGGGCATGAATTTACCGATTTCGATGATCTGCCCGAGCCATGGCGTGTTGTGGCGGAACAATCCTATGCAGATCGTGGAGAAATATCAGCAGTGGTGCAGCGGATATGCGGAGAACCAGATCAGTATTCTATATGATACGATGTGGGAGTCCACCCGCAAAATGGCGGAAGCGATCGCAGAAGGCATCC
>CATWUX010000126.1 GCA_958354085.1 uncultured Oscillospiraceae bacterium
TATATCCCGTGAAATGCCCGTATTTCCGGGCTTTTTGGAGATAATCAGAGTTGTTATTAAAAACGTTTGACGGATTAGATCCGGTGATGCGGAATCTGGTGAAAAGCCTGATCTGTCAGGATGTTGTGGAGCGCAACGCCACTGCGATCATCACATCCCATTCTTTACGGGAATTGGAGGATACCTGCGATCAGCTGGCTCTGCTGCATAAAGGCGGGCTGGTCTTTGAAAGCGATATCCAGAACCTGAAAACCTCGCTGTTCAAGGTGCAGATCGCTTTTACGGAGGAGTATGACCGCGAGCGTTTCGCGGACGTCGATATTCTGCATTTTTCCAAGCGCGGTTCCGTGACCAATATGATCGTGCGCGGCGACCGTGAAGAGACGGCCGCGCGTCTGCGTGCGCTGGAGCCGGTGATATTGGATATTCTTCCGCTTTCGCTGGAGGAAGTGTTCACGTATGAAATGGAAGCGCTGGGCTATGCGTTCCATGACGTATTGGAGGGGCTGCAATGAAAAAGAAATTTTTTGACGGACGCTTATATCTGGATGCGCTCAAGCAGCTGCGGCTGATCGGCATCATGGGGCTGATCATCCTGACTTTGGAAGCGATCATCATTCCGATCGGGCTGTATCTTCAGGTCAATCCGAATTGTTCGACCGACTTTTTGCGTATGCACCCGCTTCTGCTGATTTGCTTTTGCGTGATTGCGCCGCTCATGACGCTGTATTTATTCAATTTTCTGAACAAACGCAATTCCAGCGACTTTTATCATGCGATTCCCAACACCCGGATATCGCTGTTTGTCAGCTTCATGGCGGCGATCCTGACATGGCTGACGGCGATTATCGTGATCAGCTCGGCGGTGTCCGTGCTGGGACATCAGATCTACTTCATGACAGGGACTTTTAACACGGTTTATAACATCAACTTTACCAGCGTTTTTGTCATGATGTTCAACGTCTGGGCCGGCTCGATTCTGGTCGCGGCCAGCGTCGCTATCGCTATGTGCGTCAGCGGCACGGTGTTCACCAACGTGGTGGTGTCCGGACTGCTGATTTTTATGCCGCGCTTGCTGATTTTGGTGTTTACCGGATGCCTTTCCGGCAATTTACCGGTGATCTCCGGCGTCTCCCTGTTCCCGCCGCTGGACAGCGAATATAATGTTGTGACCAATCTGATTTTCGGCGTCTTTGAAGGAGGCGCGACCCGCAGCGTCGATTTTCTGCCGGGGGGCCTCTATACGCTGGCGCTTGGAGTGGTATACCTGTTTGCCGCCGCGTGGCTGTTTCACACGCGTAAAAGCGAAGCAGCCGGCCAGTCCGCGCCCAATCGCGTGCTGCAATGCCTGTACCGGCTGTTGATCGCCATGGTGGTGTGCCTGTTCGCCTGCGTACCGATCGTGCAGGATATTCTGAACGGCAATACGATTTCCAATTCCGAAATTTTCAGTTACATCGTGGTGTATATTATTGCCGTTTTAGCGTATTTCATTTATGAGCTGGTGACGACCCGGCGGTGGAAAAACCTGCTGCGCAGTATTCCGGCATTGGGAATTCTGGTGCTTATGAACGTGACGTTTATTGGCAGTATCATAGGCGCCTATCACTCCGTGCTGAGCTTTACGCCGGAGACGGAGGAAATTATCAGCGTACAGCTGACAAGCGGCAGCAGCGGCTATGGCACAAAACGGTTTTTCTCGGCGAAGGCGGATGAAGTGCGGCATGAAAGCGAAGAGATACGCCGTATCGTTTCCTGCCAGCTCAAGGAAACCGTCGAGTTGGTGAAAAATCAGCAATATCGCACTGCCTTGCGGAATGAGGATATACAGATGCAGCAGGTCGTTATCCATACGAAAAACCGGACGATGTACCGCAATATACTGGTTGCCTCTTCCGATATGCAAAGCCTGATGGAGGAATTATCTCAAAATGAGCAGGTACGCGATATTTATATGAATCTGCCGCCGATTCAGGAACTCAGCACCATCAGCATCGGGCCTCTGCCGAAGGCGGAGGTACGGCAGGTATACGAGATGCTGCGGGAGGAGCTGAAAACCATTCCGTTTGAAACATGGTACGCGTATTTGCATGGTATCAGTATCCGCTCAGATAGTAAAGAGCTCTCAACGGAGTTCACTTCATTTGACGGCGCCGCTGTGAATTTCAGCGGAATGATCGGAACAAAATCGTTTGTGGAGTATTTTCAACTGCCCACCTTCCTACCCAAAACCTGCAACCTATTTATGGAGCTGAGCAACGCCCAAGTGAATCAGACACAGCGGCAGCAGCTGTGGGAGACGCTGGAACAGCATAAATGGGCACAGGAGGCGGCTTTAACGATTACGGCGTATAACCTGCAGGATGCACAGGGAAATCCGGTTGGGACGCTCAATATGTATTACCACGGAGATATGCCGGGCGCGTATTATGACAGCCTGAAAGCGTTGGCGGCGGAAGGAAAAGAGAACGTGGGGCAAAAGCCGGATATTACCAAGCCGCTGTATCAAATTACGTTCACCTGTTTTGGCGATGGTAGCAAATATGAGTCCGGTTATGCCGATTATGTACTGTATTTTAATGTAAGCGACAATCAGATTCCGGAAGTGCTGTTTCAATACAGTGTCTACGATGACGTTGTCGTTGATGCAGTGATCACCGACTAGGCGTTTATGGAGAATCTCCGCCGCGCCTGAGTCTGGTGAACGCCCCGAACAGGGCTGTCGTACGAAAACCGCCCATGGGGACGTCGTGCAAAAGCGCGGCAAACCCATGGGCGGTTTTTTGTTTATATGACGCGGCGGATATTGTAAAGCGCATTGAGTACCAGCCAGTTTTGCGGAAAATATTTCATAATATTCCAGTAACTTCCGCCATACAGCGCATATTCCGCGATCAGCGCCAGCTTGGCTTCGATGCTGCGCGCGTCCTCAAACCAGACTTCATGCTCCCGCCACTGATCGTCATAATAGCGAAAGTAGGGCGCCTGCGCAACAGGGTCGAATTGAATGACGGCGCCAACCCTGCCTGCCAGTTCAACGGCAGCGACGTTGGACAGTGATTGCGCCTTCGAGACACCCTGTACAAAGGGCAGTGTCCAGTCGTAGCCGTAATTGGGGATGCCCATCAGGATTTTCTCGCGCGGTATCTGCGTAACGGCGTAGTCCAATACCTCGCGCACCTTGTTAAGCGGGGCGACCGCCATCGGCGGTCCGTAGGTATAGCCCCACTCGTATGTCATGAGCAATACGCGGTTGGCAACCTGTCCGAGCGCGCGGTAATCGTGCGCCTCGTAGAGCAGTCCGCGCTGATCGGAGGAGGTTTTGGGCGCGAGGGCTACGAATACGGGATAACCGGCGGCGTTCAGCTTCGTTGTCAGATTGCGGATGAATTCCACATACGCAATGCGGTCTTCCGGCAGGATATATTCAAAGTCAACGTCCAGACCATAATAGTTTTTTGTGCGCAGGTTGTTCATTATTCGATCAATCAACCGGTTCTGTAATTCGGCGTTATGCAGGATGGTGCTGGCCAGCTGATTGCTGAAGGTTCCCTCCGGAGTGAGCGTGGAAATCAGCATCAGCGGTGCAACGCCGTATTCTCTGGCAATGGAGATGACCTCTTGATCGTCCAGATCGACCAGTTCTCCCTCCGGCGTGATGCCATAGGTGAACAGCGTGATATACGTCAGATACGGCAGTGTTTTACGCAGCACGGCGCGGTCGATGTACGGGTAAGCGTATCCATTGACGGCTAACAGACCTTGTGGCTGCGGTTTATAGGTAACGGTCAGCACCTGACCGGGACGGATCACCATGTTCCCGCCCAGCTGCGGATTGTTTCGCAGCAGCTGATTAACGGTCACGCCCAGCGCTTGCGCGACGGAAAACAGGGTATCGCCCGATTGTACCGTATAGGTTTGGTCGGGATAAAGAATGACCAGTGTCTGGCCGGGAACGAGCTGGCTTGGATTGGCAAGCTCGTTATTGACAGCGATGCTTTGCGGCGATACGCCGTACTTTTGCGCGATACTGTACACAGACTCGCCCGACTTGACCACATGAATATCCATAAACTGTCTATCCTTTCCGCATCTCTTCCGAAAGAAAGCGATGCAAAGTTTTTCTTTTGACAGTATATGTATGCCACGAGCGATCGGTAGCTTGTACACCGGCGCAAAATTTTATACTAAAATCGAATGAAACGCTTTCATCCTTTCCGGTCTGAATTGCACCAGAATGCGTTATCCTCCTTGCTGGGCGTCAGCCCAGCGGCGTCGTCTGCCTTTTCTGGTGTAATTCATCCTCGGAAATCGATTAAAGCTTTCAATCAGATTTTAGTATTAAAAACCGGAGACAGTTGACAAAGAACTGTCTCCGGTCATGAGGGCTATTCGGTTTCGGTCATGCGGAAAAACTCGTTTTCATCAATAATGCGGATCCCCAGCTGCTGTGCCTTGGTCAGCTTGCTGCCGGCGTCTTCGCCGGCCAGGACGACCGACGTTTTTTTGGAAACGCTGCCGGCGGTTTTCCCACCGAAACGTTCGATGATGGCAGCCGCTTCATCGCGTTTGAGCGTGGGCAGTGTGCCGGTCAGCACAAAGGTCATGCCGGCAAATCGTGAATCGGCACGTTCCGTTTGACAGGTCATGTTGACGCCCGCTTGCGCCAGCTGCGCGACCAGATGTCGGGAGGGGGCAAGCGAGAAAAAGCGTACCACGCTTTCCGCCATAATGCCGCCGAAGCCGTCGATGGCGCTGACAGCCTCCTCCGTCGCTTCCAAAATCGCGTCCATGGTATGGAAATGCTCGGCCAGCAGCTTTGCGGCTTTTTGCCCGATGTGCGGGATACCGATACCAAACAGCACGCGGAACAAATCGTTTTCTTTGGATTTTTCAATCGCATTCAACAGATTTTCAGCGGATTTTTGCCCCATGCGTTCCAGTGCGGCCAGTTCCTCTAATTTTAGACTGTAAAGGTCGTAAGCATTACATACAAGGCCGTTGCTTACCAGCTGTTCCACAACGGCGGGCCCCAAGCCTTCGATATCCATCGCATCGCGGGAGGCAAAATGAATCAGGTGGCGCAGCCGCTGTGCAGGACATTCCGGGTTGGTGCAGCGCAGAGCGGCTTCGCCCTCTTCGCGTGTGACCGGTTCACCGCAGGAGGGGCAAACGGTTGGCATCTCATAGGGGACGGCATTGGGCAAATGTGCGGCGACGCGTACAACCTCCGGGATGATGTCGCCCGCCTTGCGCAGGACAACGGTATCGCCGATGCATAAGCCTTTTTCACGGAGAAACTCCTCATTATGCAATGTGGCGCGGCTGACGGTTGTGCCCGCCAGTGTGACCGGATCAAACACGCCAGTCGGCGTGAGGACGCCGGTGCGTCCGACGTTGATTTCGATGCTGCGCAGGGTGGTTTGCTTTTCTTCCGGAGGATATTTGTAGGCGACCGCCCATTTGGGGAATTTGGACGTGCTGCCAAGCGTCTCACGCTGTGTAAAGTCATCTATCTTTACAACAGCGCCGTCGATATCGAATGGCAGCGAGGTGCGGATTGTGCCGATGCGTTCCACTTCCGCCACCACTTCCTCAATCGAAGTGGTGCGTTTATAAAACGGAATCATGTGGATTCCCAGCTCCCGCATCAATTCCAGTGACTGCGCGTGAGAGAAAACCGTTTCCCCTTCGATCAACTGCAAATTAAACGCAAACATATCCAGCTGCCGTGTTTTGGTGACGGCCGGATCCTTTTGCCGAAGCGAGCCGGCAGCGGCATTGCGAGGATTCTTGAAGGGCTTTTCGCCGTTTTGTTCCTGTGCCTCAACCAGCGCGGCAAAGCTTTCCCGCGGCATATACACCTCGCCGCGCACGATCAGGCGTGGAAGAGGACGCGTCAGCCGTGCGGGGATCGACCGGATGGTACGCAGATTAGCGGACACATCCTCGCCGACCAGTCCGTCGCCGCGTGTTGCGCCGCGCACGAATACGCCGTCCACATATTCCAACGCAATGGACAGACCGTCGATTTTGGGTTCCACAATATAAACCGGATCGGAGATCGTCTCCCGCACGCGTTTGTCAAATTCCCGCAGTTCCTCAAATGAAAACACATCCTGCAGGCTGCCGAGCGGCACTTCATGCGCCACCGGCGTAAACAGCTTGGAGATTTCGCCGTGTACGCGCTGCGTGTAGGAGTCCGCGGTGATGAGCTGAGGAAATTCCGCTTCCAGCTGACGCAGTTCACGCGTCAGCTGGTCAAACGCATCGTCCTCAATTTCCGGCGCATCGTTGTCGTAATACAGGCGGCTGTGATAATCGATTTGCTGGCGCAGCTGCACCACGCGCCGGGCGGCGGTTTCAAAATCCATGAAAAATCCGATCCTTTCGGTTTCTTTTCTTCCCGTAGTATACCAATTTTCCAAAGTGTTTACAAGGAAATCCGTAAATTTCTTTGCGGTGTATTATTCAATATCCGCGTAGTCAAAAATTTTGCCCAAAATGTCCGAACGGTCGTCATTGACTTCGGTGAACGAATCCGGAACGCGACCGATGAGGACGGTTTCGGCAACAATAAATTCGGTTTGTACGTGCATACTGGCATAGCTATAACCGGGAACGGCGGCAAAAATCACAATATCCACGTTCAGAATCATTCGATGATTTGTCTGGTTGATTCCGGCGCTGGAAAATTTACTGTTCATAGTCGTGACGGCGGTGGCCGTTAAGCTGACTT
>CATWUX010000127.1 GCA_958354085.1 uncultured Oscillospiraceae bacterium
TCAATCGTCACCGGCGTCGGTTCGCCTTCATACGAGGGCAGCGGATTGCCGTCCTGCTGATAGGTATGGATAAAATGCCCCTCGCCCGCTTTCGGCGCGTCATAGTCATAGAAAAACCGGCGTACGGATGTCGGATCGCCATCCGCCGACTTTAAGATGGACAGCCGGTAGCGATTTTGCGTGGGTTCCACCAGCCCGGAAATACGCGGCGTGAAATTCGGCGCATCCGGCTCAAAAGTACGCGTACGCAGGGCGTCTTCGAAGGTTTTGCCGTCCGCCATACCTTCATAAATCGTATCCGTCTGGTCGCCGTTGGTCACGATCGTGACATCCCCCAGCACCCGTACCGGCGCGTAAATAATCAAAGACGGATCCACCATTTTGCTTTCATCAAACGCCTTGGTTTTTATACCGTTTCCATCCTCAACAAATACACGGTTGCGGCTGTTTTCGCTGCGCCCCATGATGAAATACGCGATCGCCATCTGCGTGCCGTCGGCCGTTTTGCCCAGCACAATACCGCGGCCCGGATAGGATGTTGCTCCCAGTTCAGCGGTCAATTCCATTTTCTGCATCGTTATGGTCATCCTTTCGTGATGGTAAGTTTATTCGCCGTCAATAACGGCGACATTGCCGTTCAAATGTATTTTCCCTTCGCAAAACAGAGAAACGGCGCGCGGGAGAAGCTCCCATTCCGCTTGCTGCATCACCCGAAGCTGTAAGGTTTCCGGCGTATCATCCGAACGGATGGCGACCGCTTTTTGCAAAAGGATTGCGCCGCCGTCGGGAATCTCATTCACAAAATGTACCGTCGCGCCGGTCACCTTCACCCCGTATGCCAACGCCGCCTCATGCACCTTTAAGCCATAGTAGCCTTTCCCGCAAAAGGCGGGAATCAGCGAAGGATGCACATTGAGAATACGATTGCGGTAGCGGGCAATTACGGCTTCGCCCAAAATGCTGAGAAAACCCGCCAGCACCACCAATTCCGCACCGCACGCCTCCAGTTCCTCCAACAGCGCCGCATCAAATGCCTCGGCACTGTCAAAGCGGCGGCGTTCAACGACCGAAGCCGCTACACCGTGCTTGGCCGCCCGCTCCAGCGCGTAAACACCGGGTCGGGAGGAAATCACCCGCACAATACGGCCGCCATGCAGCTGTCCCGTCTCCTGCGCATCCAATAATGCCTGCAAATTGGTTCCGCCTCCGGATACCAGTACGGCAATGTTGATCATAAGAATTCCGTCCTTTCCACGGACGTGGCAGGCTGTTTATACCAGCTCCACGCCGCCTTCTCCCGCTTCGACCGTGCCGAGTACGACGGCGGTTTCGCCGCTGCCGCGCAGCGAAGCCAGTGCTTTATCGGCTTCGTCCGCCGCCACGGCGATACACAGGCCGGTGCCCATGTTAAAGGTGTTGAACATATCGCGCTCCGGGATCTTCCCTACCGCCTGCATCACGTGGAAAATCGGCAGAACCGGTACATTTTTCTTCTCGATAACCGCTTTCATGCCATCCGGCAGCATACGCGGGATATTTTCATAGTAACCGCCACCGGTGATATGGGAAATGCCATGGACATGTACGTCCTTCATCAGCGCCATCAGCGGTTTTACATATATCTTCGTCGGGGTGAGCAAAGACTCGCCCAGCGTGCAGCCCAGCTCATCATAGTGAACCGACAATGTCTTTTCCGATACGTTGAAAATTTTTCGCACAAGCGAAAAGCCGTTTGAATGCACGCCGCTGGACGCCACACCGATCAGCACGTCGCCGGCCCTTACGTTTTTGGAATCCACGATACGGTCATAATCAGCCATTCCCACCGAGAAGCCGGCGAGATCGTATTCATCCTCCGGATAAAAACCGGGCATCTCCGCGGTTTCACCGCCGATAAGCGCGCAGCCGGACTGCACACAGCCCTCCGCCACGCCGGATACGATCGCCGCAATCTTTTCCGGCACATTCTTGCCGCAAGCAATATAATCGAGGAAAAACAACGGCTGCGCACCGGAACAGGCTACGTCATTGACGCACATGGCCACGCAGTCGATGCCGACCGTGTCGTGCTTGTCCATCAAAAACGCCAGCTTCAGCTTCGTACCGACACCATCGGTGCCGGATACCAGCACCGGGCGGCGAACGCCGGATAAATCGGGTTCAAACAGGCCGCCGAAGCCGCCCAAGCCGGACAATACACCGGGAATCTTCGTGCGGGCAACGTGGGACTTCATCAATTCCACCGCTTTATAGCCGGCGGTTACGTCCACGCCGGCCGCGGCATAGCTTTCACTTACGCTATTCATATTAAAACCCATGTCCTTTCACGGAAATCCGTTTTATTTTTTGGAGATTTTCTGTTCAAACTTATCCTTGGGCGTTTCTGCCGGCGGTTCCACCGGATAGTGGCCGGTAAAGCAGCCGTCGCAGAATTCGCAATTGGCATTTTTCGCGATTTTCTTGACGCTGTCCACGCTCAGGTAGCCAAGGCTGTCCACGCCGATTTCCCGGGCAATCTCCTCCACGGTATCCAACCGGCAAGCGATCAGCTTGTCCTGCGAATCAATGTCCGTTCCAAAATAGCACGGATACATGAACGGCGGCGAAGAAACCAGCATATGCACCTCTTTGGCACCGGCTTCACGCAGCAGATTCACGATACGGGCGCTGGTCGTACCGCGCACAATGGAATCGTCTATCATGATGACGCGCTTGCCGTCCACGACTGCTTTGACCGCGTTCAGTTTGATCTTGACGGCGTCCTCCCGCTGGCCCTGCGTCGGCTGGATAAAGCTGCGGCCGACATAACGGTTTTTAATAAACCCGACGTCATACGGAATTCCAGACTGACGAGCATACCCGAGCGCGGCATCCAGACCGGAATCCGGCACGCCGATGACAACATCCGCCTGGATCGGATGTTCCAGCGCCAGGAACGCGCCGGCGCGCTGCCGCGCCTCCTGTACGCTCGCACCGGCAATCACGCTGTCCGGACGGGCAAAATAGACGAATTCAAACACGCACATCCCGGTCTTTTGCCCGCAATGCGTTTCGATCGAATACATACCGTCCTCCGAAGCGACCACGATCTCGCCCGGCTTGACATCGCGGACAAATTCCGCATTGATGCTGTCCAGCGCGCAGCTTTCGGAGGCGAATACGATCGCACCGTCTTGTGTTTTCCCGATGCAAAGCGGATGGAAGCCCTGCGGATCACGGGCGGCGATCAGCTTTTGCGGCGACATAATAACCAGTGAATAGGCGCCGCGCAGTACTTTCATCGCCTCCTCGACGGCGTTTTCAATCGAGTCGGTTTTCAGCCGTGCTTTTGTGATCGCGTATGCGATTACTTCGGAATCCGTGGAGGTGTGGAAAATCGCGCCCTCCATCTCATATTCGCGGCGCAGTTCATACGCGTTGACCAGATTGCCGTTGTGGGCAACCGCCATCGTGCCTTTGACATGACGCACCACCAGCGGCTGCGCGTTCGAGACATGCGCCACGCCGGTCGTGGAATACCGCACATGTCCGACGGCAATATTGCCGCGGCCGAGCTTTTCCAAAATATTCGGGGTGAATACCTCGGGAACCAGTCCGCTGTCGCGGTGGGAACGGAACACGCCGTCCTCATTCACCGCAATACCGCAGCTTTCCTGTCCGCGATGCTGCAAGGCGTATAAGGCAAAATAGGTGGACTGTGCCACATTGCTTACGGTCGGTTCAAAAATGCCAAACACGCCGCATTCTTCATGCAGGTTATCAAACATACACGACTCCTTTTCTCCGACGCATGGAACGGGTTTGTCCGCTTAACGGCGACGGTCGATAAGCGGACACCTTCGTACAATATGCGGCAGCAAGCTGCCTGACGCCATTACTCTCCCATGATACGGCGCATCATTTCCTGATACGCTTCGACTTCACCGCCCATATTGCGGCGGAAACGATCTTTGTCCAGCTTCTCGTGGGTATGCACATCCCAAAAGCGGCAGGTATCCGGCGAAATTTCATCCGCCAGCACAATCGTGCCGTCCGCCAGACGGCCAAATTCGATCTTGAAATCGACCAGCTCAACATCCAGCTTCAGGAAATAATCTTTCAAAAATGAATTCACGGCAAACGCATAGCGGCTGATGGTATCCAGTTCCTCTTTTGTTGCCAAGCCGAGCGCCAGAATATGATAATCGTTGATGAGCGGATCGCCCAAATCATCATTTTTATAGCTGAACTCAAGGGACGGCTGCTTGAGCACCGTGCCTTCCTCCACGCCGTAGCGTTTGGAAAAGGAGCCGGCGGCAATATTGCGGATAATCACTTCCAGCGGCACGATGGATACCTTTTTCACAAGCGTTTCACGATCGGACAGTTCTTTAACAAAATGCGTCGGAACGCCGGCCGCTTCCAGCTTCTGCATCAAAAAATTGCTCATGCGGTTGTTGACCACGCCTTTGCCGGCAATGGTACCCTTTTTTTCGCCGTTAAAAGCCGTCGCATCATCTTTATAATCGACAATATATAACGCCGGATCATCGGTCGCGAATACTTTCTTCGCTTTTCCTTCGTACAGCTGATTTCCTTTTTGCATGTTTCTTCTCTCCCTATATATACTATATTTTAACGCTGTTTTACGCGTTGAGCTGCTCTGCCAATTTGCGATCCTTCTCCAAAACTGCCTGTTCCATCTCCGCTTTCATAGCCGTGAGCTTGTCCCGCAGGCAGTCGTCGGAAAGGGCCAGCATCTGTGCCGCCAGAATTGCCGCATTTTCCGCCCCGTCGATCGCCACGGTCGCCACCGGAATGCCGCCCGGCATCTGTACGGTGGCCAGCAGCGCGTCCAAACCGTCCAGCGTAGACGATTTGATCGGGATACCGATCACCGGAAGCACCGTATGTGCGGCAAGCACTCCCGCCAAATGCGCCGCTTTCCCGGCAGCCGCGATAATCACGCCGAAACCGTTTTGCTGCGCCTGCGAAGCGAAAGCCGCGGCCTGTGCGGGTGTACGGTGCGCGGACATGACATGCGCCTCCACCGGAATGCCCAACGCTTTTAATTTATCAATTGCTTTGGAGACCACCGGTAAATCACTGTCGCTGCCCATGATAACGGCAACCTTTTTTGTGACGCCCATTCTGATTACCCCTTTCTGAAAAAGAAAAGCGGCTGTGGTACAGATGCACCACAGCCTACAGCTCTGCTATTTTTTGCATTTTGCGCGCACGGATATTGTCATGCTGCCCTCTTGTATACGACATCCGTCCGATATGGCATTTGTCCAAGCGGCACATCCTGACAACCTCCCCGCAAATCTCTATTCATATTGTATTGCAAACGGCGCAGGAATTCAAGAGCATTTTTGGGTTCTCGGAAAATTTGTATGGTTATAGCGGTTGTGTAGAAACATGCTACAACATTTTGTGTATTATGCGCGTTTCGCCGCTGCCAGAAATTTTACAAGATTCTTACCGTTTTTTTGATGCAATTTGTCGAGTAATGTTGTATGATAGAAATAAACATTGATATTCCAACAGAAAGGTTGCCGCTCGTTTTGAAAAGATGGAAATTCTCACCGTCTCCCCATTCGCTGCAAAAAAAGAAATCGGAGAACGGACAACATTTTTCAAATAAATCGTATTCGTCTTCCCGTGTCCATACATCCAATAAGCAGCTCCCGGCTTGGGCACTGATTGTGACGGACGTTGCCATTACCGGCGTTTGCCTGTGCGTGTTCGCGCTGTTCCACCACGTTTTGCCGAGAGCGCACCAGTCACCGGTCACGGAAATTCCTCGTCCTTCCTCTTCACAAGCGGAAAATTCCGCCGCTCCTTCCGAAAGTGATGTCATCGACCCGAACGATTGGCGGGCGAAATTTGCCGACAAATTTTCCGATACGCTGATTTCCACCGATACTACTTACCGCAGCAAAAATTGTGCGGTCACGATCGACAAACAATCGGTAACCGACGCGAACGGACGTCCCATCACCTATTATGTGGCCGATATTTACATTGCCGCCATCGAGAATTTCCGCACGGCTTTTGCAAAAGATACCTACGGCCGCTCCTTTACGGAACAAACGCTGGACATGGCCAAGCGCAACAACGCCATATTGGCAATATCCGGCGATTACTACGGCATCCGGGATACCGGCGTTGTCATCCGCAACGGCGAGCTCTATCGCAGCGATGCCTATGGCGAGGTTTGTGTGCTGTATTATGACGGCACCATGGAAACGTATAAGCAAACGGAGTTTAATATTCAGAATGCGATCGACAAAGGGGCTTATCAGGCGTGGAACTTCGGCCCGGCCCTGCTAAACAACGGGGAAGCTATGACGTCGTTTGACAGCACTTTGATTCCCAAAAACCCGCGTTCCGCAATCGGCTACTACGAGCCGGGGCATTATGTCTTTGTGTTGGTGGACGGACGGCAGGACGGCTACTCCTCTGGTATGACGCTTTCCGAGCTGTCGCAGCTTTTTGCCGACCTCGGCTGCAAAGTCGCTTATAATCTGGACGGCGGCCAGACCTCGGTTATGACCTTCGGAGACCACCTCGCCAATCAGCCCTACCGAGGCGGGCGCCGCGTCAGCGATATTCTCTATATCGGCGAAACGGAATGACGAAATTATCCGTATATCAATTGAAAAAGAAAGGCACGGTTTCTGCATATGAAAGTCGTCCGAAAGCTCCTCCCTCACGCCACCATCATATTAGCCAACATG
>CATWUX010000128.1 GCA_958354085.1 uncultured Oscillospiraceae bacterium
CAGGAGGGATCCTATGGTTTGTTCACGTTGCAAAAAGCGTGCGGCAGTGGTCTTTATCACCCGCATGGAAGGCGAAAAGACCATCAACGATGGTCTTTGTTTGGTATGCGCAAAAGAGCTGGGAATTAAACCGGTGGGCGATTTGTTGGATAAATTCGGCATCACCGATGACGATATGGAACAAATGGATCAACAGCTGGGAGAATTGATGAATCTGGCGGAAACCGGCGAGGAGGAGGATTTTACCCCCGGCGGTGCCGCCACCTTTCCGTTTTTGCAGAATCTTTTCGGTTCTTCCGATAAAGACGCCGCCCAAGAAACAGCGGCTGCCTCTGTGCAGGAACCTGATAAAGCAGAAAAAAAGAAGCAAAAAAAGCGTAAATTTTTGAGCCAATATTGCACCGATCTAACCGAACGTGCACGCGAAGGTAAGCTGGATCGGATCATCGGCCGTGATCAGGAGATCTATCGCGTCGTGCAGATTTTGTCTCGCCGCACCAAAAACAACCCCTGCCTGATTGGGGAACCCGGCGTGGGTAAAACCGCCATTGCAGAAGGCCTGGCGCTGCGCATCGCGTCCGGCAACGTCCCTCCCCGCCTGCTGACCAAAGAAATCCATCTGCTGGATCTGACCGCGCTGGTCGCCGGCACGCAATTTCGCGGCCAATTTGAGAGCCGCATCAAAGGTCTCATCGAGGAGGTCAAAGCCGAAGGAAACATCATCCTGTTCATTGACGAGGTGCATAATCTGGTCGGCACGGGAGATTCCGAGGGCAGCATGTCCGCCGCCAACATACTCAAGCCGGCGCTTTCCCGCGGCGAAAATCAGGTGATCGGCGCCACCACCTTTAACGAATACCGCAAGCACATTGAAAAAGACGCCGCGCTTGAGCGACGTTTTCAGCCGGTAACCGTGGAGGAGCCCTCCATCGAAGACAGCACCAAAATGCTGATCGGCATCAAACATTATTACGAAAATTATCACGGCGTGCGTATCACCGACGAACTGGTTCGCCGTGCCGTTGTTCTCTCCGAGCGGTATATCACCGATCGGTTTCTGCCGGATAAAGCCATTGATCTTCTGGATGAAGCCTGCGCGACCGCTTCGCTGAAAAATACAGCGGCGGCACAATACGACGAACTGCAAAGGCGTGCGGCCGAGCTGAAAAAAGACGAGGAAGCACAGATGGCGGCGGAAGCCATCGATTATGAAAAACTGGCCAATACCCGTGCGGAATTGATGAAGGTGGAACAGGAATCCGATGACCTGCGCGAAGCCGCCACACAGGCGCCGGTCACGATGGATGACCTTGCCGGCGTCATTGAACTGTGGACGGGGATCCCCGCCTCCAAAATTCGTGAAAATGAACTCGCCAAGCTGGCACATATGGAAGAGCACATCCTTGCCAAAATTATCGGGCAGGACGAAGCCGTGGCGCTGGTCAGCGCCGCCATCCGTCGCAGCCGCGTGCAGATCAGCCCCCGCCGCCGACCGGCCTCTTTCATCTTCGTCGGTCCGACAGGCGTCGGAAAAACCGAGCTGGTCAAGGTGCTGGCGACCGAACTGTTTGATACGCCGGAAACGCTCATCCGGCTGGATATGTCTGAGTTTATGGAAAAGCACGCGGTTTCCCGCATCATCGGCTCGCCTCCCGGTTACGTCGGCTATGACGAGGCAGGACAGCTGACCGAAAAGGTACGCCGCAAGCCATACTCGGTGCTGCTGTTTGATGAGATTGAAAAAGCGCACCCGGATGTGCTCAATATCCTGCTGCAAATTCTGGACGAGGGACGCGTCACGGATGCGCACGGACGTGTGGTCAACTTTGAAAACACGGTCATCGTCATGACCTCCAACGCCGGCAGCCAATTCCGGGAGAATCTCATGGGCTTCGGCAAATCCGATGCACAAGCCTCCCGCGATAAAGCCGAAAAAGCGCTTTCCGATTTCCTGCGGCCGGAGTTTCTCAGCCGTGTGGATGAAATCGTATACTTCCGCCCTCTCGGCGCGGACGATTTCCGCCGTATCGCGGATCTGATGCTCAGCGAGCTGGTGGAGCCGTTGTCCGAACGCGGTATTGCTTTCAGCTGGACAGCCGAGGCGGCGCAAGCACTGGCCGCCATGGCGGTCGGCGGAAAACGCGGCGCGCGCGATCTGCGCAACGCCATTCGCCGTGAGGTTGAGGATAAAGTCGCCATGTGCATCGTACAGAACTGCGACAAGGACATGAGCGCCATAAAGGTAGAGGCTGCGGACGGTAAATTGACAATTCATGCACAGTAAATGCTCTTTTGCCGGCCGACTTGATGCGGCCGGCTTTCGCATAGGTTTTCCGGAAAGGATGAGGCAAATGAAATTCGGACTGGTCGTGGAGGGCGGCGCAAACCGCTCGATTTTTGCTTGCGGCGCTATGGATGCTTTGCTGGAAAATGGAATTTTCGCCGACTATTTTATCGGCACCTCCGCCGGCATTGCCAATGGTATCTCGTATCTTTCCAAACAACCGCGGCGCAATCTGGAAATATTGGAACGCTATGTAAACGACCGGCGGTATATGGGCAAGCGCCATTTGCTCAATCCCTTCAACCGCAGCTATTACAACCGTCGATTTGTATTCGCGGATATTCCGGCACAGTATATCCCGTTTTATTTTGACGCGTTTGCCGCCTATCCGGGCCGTGCGGTCGCGGTCGTCACCAATATGCTGACCGGTCAAGCCGAATATCGGGAGGTCGAGCGCGATGATCCGGAATTTCGGGTGTTGCAGGCCTCCTGTGCCCTTCCGCTGCTGTTCCCGAAAATTGTGCTTGACGGCATTCCGTACATGGATGGCGGCGTATGCGATTCGATACCGTTTCGTCACGCGATGGAAGAAGGCTGTGACCGTGTTTTGGTGCTGCTCACCCGTGAAAAAGGGTACCGCAAGCAGCCGGAAAAGGCTCTGGAACTGGCGGAAAAGCGTTATCGGAAATATCCGCAGTTTTGCGCAGCGCTGCACAACCGTACCGAAGCCTATAACCGCAGCGTGGACGAGCTGGACGCATTGGAGGCCAAAGGCACTGTGCTGACCATCCGCCCGGCCGATACCGCCCATTTCGGGCGTCTGGAACGGGACGTCGAAAAGATTCGCGCCTTTTATCAGGAAGGCTATGAGCAAACGATCCAACGCCTTCCGGAAATTCGCGCCTATTTGCAGGAAAAATAAACGGTTCTATACCATAAAAGGAGCGGACGCCGGTTGGCGTCCGCTCCTTTTCTCTGGGTACTGCAAAGCCGAGTACACATTTCACCAAGCCAGTACACTCTCCCGCATTCGGCCGGATGCGGAATTCTGCCTGACGATCAATAATTCTGTGCGCGAAGTTTGAAATAGGCCTGCGGATGTGCACATACCGGGCACACCTCCGGCGCTTTCTCGCCTACGTGGATATGTCCGCAGTTCGCGCATTCCCAAATGACGATATCGCCTTTTTGGAACACCGCACCTTCTTTGACATTTTTCAGCAGCGCCCGATACCGCTCCTCATGCGCTTTTTCAATCTTCGCCACTTCGGAAAACAGGAAAGCGATATGATCGAAGCCCTCTTCCTTGGCTTCTTTGGCGAATGTGGCATACATATCGGTCCACTCGTAGTTTTCACCCGCTGCCGCGTCCTCCAGATTGGTCGCGGTATCCGGCATGCCGTCATGCAGCAGTTTGAACCAGATCTTGGCGTGCTCTTTTTCGTTGTTGGCCGTCTCGGTAAACAGCTCGGCAATCTGCTCAAAGCCTTCCTTCTTGGCCTTGGAAGCGTAATACGTGTACTTATTGCGCGCCTGCGATTCGCCGGCAAAAGCCGCCATCAGATTGGCTTCGGTTTTGGTGCCTTTCAATTCTTTCATATACTGCATCCTCACTTTCATACTATACACCGCCGCAAAGTTAGCAGTGATTAACTACAGTATATTCCTTTTTTCACCAAAATGCAAGCGAAATTATTCGGCTCTGAGCGCCTCAACAGGACGCAGCTTGGAAGCCTTGACCGCCGGATAAACACCGAACACCGCGCCGATCGCGACGGCGAAAACAATCAGCCATCCGAACGAAGAAAGCGGCAAAGGGACAGAAAACCCGAACAGGGACACGCCTGCCCAGGCCACCGTCGCCCCCAGCAGTACCCCGCTCAAGCTTCCAAGCAGAGAAATGATAACGGCTTCCGCCAGAAACTCAAATAGAATCCGTTTTCTGGACGCGCCGATCGCTTTTTTGATCCCGATTTCCCGCGTGCGCTCGTTCACCGACACCAGCATGATCGTCATGATCCCCAATCCGGACACCAGCAGGGAAATTCCGCTGATGAACGTCAGCACCAGCGTCACGATATCCAGCAGATTGCTCAGGCGATCCTTCTGCATCGCCAGATTGTCGGTGCGGAAAAAGTTTTTGCGGCCGGTCGTGTGTTCCAGAATATCTGTAATGCGGGTTTCGGTGATCTTCACATCCGCATCCTTTTCCACACGCACCGCGATTTGATCAATGGTTTCCCGCCCGGTAATGCTTTGCAGCGTCGTATACGGCACATAAATCATGCCGGGAATAAATTCCACAATGTTCTGCAGCAAGCTGCTGCCGGTCGCGGTCACACCGATAATTTCAAATTCCTCACTGCTGCCGGCAATGTTCAGCGTCACGTGCTTGCCGGTAATATTTTCCCGCTGATAGGCATTTTGCGCGACCGTCTGATCGACCACGCATACCCGTGCCGCCGCTTTAACATCCCCGCGGGAAATCAACCGCCCGTATTCCAGCTCCAACGAGATCACCTGCTTGGCGCCGGAGTCGATCCCGCACACCAGCGTACTCGCATCGTTGTTGCGCAGCGAAGAGATCGCATACTCGATCACCAGCGGCATCGCGCTGTTCACATTGGAAATACCGCGAATCGTTTCCAGATTCTCCAAAGTCAGTCCCGCCACGGTACCGATACCGCCGCTGGTGCTCACGGAAAGCCCGTCCACCCCCATTTTATCCAGTTCACTATTCACCGCATACTTTCCTGCGCTGGAAATAACCGCTACGATCGCCACCATCGTTACCCCGACCGTGATACCGCTGACGGTCAACAGCGTCCGCGTCCATTTGCGCGATATACTTTTTAAAGCGCACAGCCAAATATCCCGCATTCCGCCGCTCTCCCCTTTTTATTCTTCTATCGCGACCGGCGCACCGTCCCGCGGGATAGTTTCCGGCTCCAGAATAATGCGGTCGCCTGCCGATACACCGGCCGTTACATGAAAACCGGTGCTCAGCTCCGCCGCTGTGGTAATCGGGGTTTTGACGGCATAGCCGTCGCGGTAAACATACACATATTCCTGATTGTTCTTATCCTGCAATACGGCTTCATACGGAACGATCAGAGCATCCGGCGTGCTGCCGAGAATCACCTTGGCTTTGGCGGACAGCCCCAGCCGCAGCGAATCGTCGATTTGATCAGGCGACAGTGTGATCATGGCGTCCACCACGGTTTCTGCCACGCTGCCGACGTATTGCTGCCGCGCGGACGGCGAAATATAAGACAACTCGCCCGTATACTGGGCGCGCCGGAAAGCGCTCCCGCTGACAACGGCGGGTTGTCCGACCTTGACGTTTTTAATATTGTTTTCATGGATCGCGATTTTCACCAACAGCCCGTCTGTGGAGGAGATGACGGCGCACGGCTTGGCTGAATCGGTCAGTTTTCCCTGCTCAACGTTCAATGTCGCGATCACGCCGCCGACCGGCGCGATCACTTCTTTTTTGATGCGGTCAGTGGGAATGGAACCGACCGGCAAGCCCCCGACCGACGCAAGCACCTCCTTCGTGGCGTCCACATCCACCGTGAACAGAACGTCGCCCTTGCGCACCTTATCCCCTGCTTTGACAAACAGCTGCTCAGCCACACAGCTGACTTCCGTATACAGGTTCTTACTTTCGGCGGGTTCGATCTTCCCGGAACAGGTCACCGTCTGTTCCATGAGCTGCGGCTCCAATGTATACAAGCGTACCGGCGTTTCCGGCGTTTTCGTCAGCTTTCCGGCGATGACGATACCCGCCATCAGCATGGCCGTCGCCGTAAGCAATATGCTGTACTTTTTCATCCTGTGCATTCCCCCTATACCTTGGTTATTCTTTGACGCAAGCGGCAAAATATAAGGGGGATTTCCTGCCAGAAAGATAAATTTTTTATGATCAGTGCGTTTGATGATCGACAAATTCCGGGTGAATTTTGGAATACAGAATTTTCTGCGCGCTGTATAGACTGTAATAGCCGGACAGCATATAGCTAGCCGCAACCGCCACCACAAAATACAGCAGCCCGTCCGCTCCGAACAGCTCCACGCTGAGCAGCAGCGAAGCCAGCGGGCAATTGGTCACGCCGCAAAACATCGCGATCAGGCCGATTCCCGCCGCAAAGGCAGGCGGCAGGCCAAGCAGACCGCCCACCGTACAACCGAAAGTCGCGCCCACAAAAAAGGCCGGTACGATTTCGCCGCCTTTGAAACCGGCGGCCAGCGTCAGCGCGGTAAACAGGATCTTCAGCAGCCACGCTTCCGGACGCGCCTGACCGCCGAGCGCGCACGCGACCACATCCATACCCGCACCGTTGTAATCCCGCGTCTGCACCAAAAATGTCAGCGCCAC
>CATWUX010000129.1 GCA_958354085.1 uncultured Oscillospiraceae bacterium
CACGCGACGATGTCGTCCGTCTCCGCGAAGGGCTTTCCGCACACGGGGCAGCTATAGCCTTCATAGAAAAACATATGGATACCATGCCTTTCTGAGCCTTGTGCTCTTTCAGCGCAAGGGTGTAATGCATAAAAACGGTTTTTGGGAAAGCGAGATACCTTCTCACCGTGTATTGTACCCTTTTTCCGCCGGGACTGCAACAAAATTTGGCATCGTTTATAAAAAATTAACGAACATCGTTCGCCGGTTGATATTTTGCCCTCGCAACAGTATAATATAAAAGAGAAAAAGGGAAAGATTGGGCGGAAAGGCATGGTCTTGGCTATGAATAATACAAAATGGGCGGAATTTTTAAACGGGCTGCGCGGTAAGCGTGTGGCGGTGTGCGGGATCGGCAAAAATAATCTGCCGGTCATCCGCCAGCTGCTGGCCGGCGGCGTGCGCGTGCTGGCGTGCGACCGGCATACGCGGGAGGAGCTGGGCGAAACGGCCGCGGAACTGGAGAACGCAGGCGCCGAGCTGGCGTTGGGAGAGGCATATCTCGCGGATCTGGAGGTGACGCTGATTCTGCGCACGCCCGGCATGAAGCCGTATCTGCCGGAATTTGAGCAGGCGCGCCGCCGCGGCATTCCGGTCACGTCGGAGATGGAGCTGTTTTTGCAGTTTTGCCCGGCGCCGGTATACGCCGTGACCGGTTCGGACGGCAAGACCACGACGACGACCGTGATCGCCGGTTTGCTGAAGGCGGCGGGCAAAACCGTGCACGTCGGCGGCAACATCGGGCGGCCGCTGCTGCCGGAGCTGGACACCGTGCAGCCGCAGGACGCGGTGGTCGTGGAGCTGTCCAGCTTTCAGCTCACCGGCATGACGCAAAGCCCGCATGTGGCGGTCGTGACCAATATCGCGCCCAACCATCTGGACTGGCACACCGATATGCAGGAATATGTGGACGCCAAACGCAACCTGATCGCGTATCAGACCGCCGCCGACCGCGCGGTGCTCAATGCGGACAATGCCTATACGGCCGCGTTTGCGGCGGAGGCGCCGGGGGCTACCTACACCTTCTCCCGCCGCGCGCCGCAGCAAAAGGGTGCGTGGCTGAACGACCACGGCGATTTGTGCTATACCGCGGGGGGCAAAACGACGGTGGTTATGCAGGCAAGCGACATCAAAATCCCCGGCGTGCATAATATCGAAAACTATCTGGCGGCGATCGCCGCCGTTTGGGGCGAGGTGCCGCCCGCCGTCATCCGCACCTTTGCACAGGAATTCGGCGGCGTTGCGCATCGCTGCGAGCTGGTGCGTACGCTGCACGGCGTGCGGTATTACAACGATTCCATCGGTTCCAGCCCGTCGCGCACCATCGCCGGACTGGAAGCGTTCGACCGACCGGTCATCCTGATCGCGGGCGGCTACGATAAGCACATTCCCTATGCGCCGCTCGGGCCGGTCGCGGCGCGGACGGTGAAAACCGCAATTCTGCTCGGTGCGACGGCGGACGCGATCGAGGCGTCGATTCGCGCGTGCTCCGATCTGCCCATCGTGCGGGTGAGCAGCATGGAGCAGGCGGTGGAAACGGCGCACAAGCTGGCAACGGACGGCGACATCGTGTTCCTGTCACCCGCAAGCGCCAGCTTTGATATGTACAAGAATTTTGAACAGCGCGGCGAGCATTTCCGCTCGCTGGTTCTCGCGTTGGATTGAAAGAAAGGGTTAGAAAGATGGAAGTAACGGCTGTTTTGGACGCGCTGTGCAGCGCGGCGGGAGCGGGCGGTCTGCCGCAGGCGGCGCAGGCTGCCGCCGCTCTTCTGCGTCCGCTGGTGGAGGAAGTCACGACCGACGCGATGGGCAATGTTTTGGGCATCCGGCGTTGCGGACGCGCGGGCGCCCCGACCGTGCTGCTGGAGGCGCATATTGACGAGATCGGCTTTATCGTGACCGGCGCGGACGACGCGGGCTTCGTGAAAGTCGCGCCCTGCGGCGGCATCGACCGGCGCACGCTGGCCGGCGCGGAGGTCGTGCTGTGGGGGGACAAGCCGGTTGCGGGCGTATTCTGCTCCACGCCGCCGCATCTGCACAAAGGCGGCGACGCGTTGCCGGAAATTGCGGATATGGGCGTGGATACGGGGCTGACGGCGGAGCAGGTGAGGGCAGCGGTCTCCACGGGAACGCGCGGCACGTTTCGCGCCAATTTCCGTCCGATGACCGGCTCGCTGGTCTGTTCCAAGGCGTTGGATGACCGCGCCGGCGTAGCGGCGGTTCTGCTGTGTCTGGAACAGCTGCGGGATACGGCGCTGCCGGTGGACGTGGCGGTGGCGTTTGCCGTGCAGGAGGAGCTGGGCTGCCGCGGAGCGGCGACCGCCGCTTTTTCCGCCGCGCCGGACGCGGCGATTGCGGTGGATGTGAGCTTTGCGTTCACACCGGACGCCGACCGCGCCAAATGCGGCGAACTGGGCAAGGGGCCGATGCTCGGCTGGGCGCCGAGTCTCGACTGGGCGCTGACCGACCGGCTGGATCGGCTGGCGCGGGCGGAAAACATTCCGCTTCAGCACGAGGTTATGGGCGGCGACACCGGCACGGACGCAGATTCGATCGCGTCGGCGCGCGCCGGTGTGCGCACGGCGCTGCTGTCCATCCCGCTGCGGTATATGCACACGCCGGGTGAGGTCGTGGATGTGCGCGATGTGGAGCAGACCGCGCGCCTGATGGCGGCGTTTATCAAGGAAGGCGGTGCGGCGGTATGAACATCGAAGCCACGATGCGGCATCTGAAAAATTTGTGCGCGCTCACCGGCATCTCCGGTCGGGAGGATGCGGTGCGCGATTATCTGCGGGCGGCGGTAGAGGCCGCGCCGGCGCAAACGGCGGTCACGACCGACGCGCTGGGCAATCTGCTGGTGCAGGTCACGGGCGCGCGGCGTGCCGCGCGTAAGCTGCTGTTTGCGGCGCATATGGACGAGGTCGGTTTCCTCGTCACGGGCATCACGGACGAGGGCTATCTGCGGTTCACGCCGGTCGGCGGCGTGGACGCGGCGGTCGTTTACGGACGGCGGGTGCTGGTGAACGGGCTGCCCGGCGTGATCGGCGGCAAAGCCAAGCACCTGTGCAGCGAGGACGAGCAGAAAAACGTGCCCGCCTTTTCCAAGCTGCTCATCGACATCGGCGCGGCCGACCGCGCACAGGCGGAGGCGCTGGTGCGCCCCGGCGACGCGGCAGTGTTCGACAGCGAATGGACGGCGCTGGAGGGCGGACGGTTCAAGGCGCGGGCGCTGGACGACCGCGCCGGCTGCGCGCTGCTGCTGTCGCTGTTGGAGGAAACGCCGCCGGTCGATCTGACGCTGGCGTTCACGGTGCAGGAAGAGATCGGGCTGCGCGGCGCGAAAACCGCCGCTTATGCGATGCAGCCGGACGTGGCGGTGGTCGTGGATGCAACGACGGCGGCGGATACGGTCGGCGTGGCGGCGGACAAGCAGGTCTGCCGCGTGGGCGGCGGCGCGGTCGTGTCCTTTATGGACAATCGCACGCTGTACGATAAGGCGCTGTATGATACGATTTTGGACGCGGCGGCGCGCGAAGGCATCAAGGCGCAGCCGAAAACGATGATCGCGGGCGGCAATGACGCGGGCGCGATCCAGTTGGCGGGACACGGCGCACGGGTAGCGGCGGTATCGCTGCCCTGCCGGTATATCCATTCGCCCTCCTGCGTGCTGGCGGAGGAGGACATTGCCCAGACGCAGGCGCTGCTGCGCGTACTGGCGCGGGAGCTGGCGGTATGATCCGGGCGGCAACGGCGGCAGAGCTGGCGGCGCTCGCGCCGGACAACGAAGCGGCGGTGCGCATTGCCGGTTTGGCGGCGGCCTATGGCACCGAGCGGCCGTTCGTGCGTTTTTGGAGCGGCGAAAGCGGCAGCCGGATCGCCTTGATGGACGGTTTGGCAACGGTCGCCGCCTGCCCGCAGGAGCGGGAGGAACTGGCGCTGTTCTTGTCCATGCACCCCGAAATTGCCGCCGTGCGCACGGACGCGGCATTGGCGCAGACGCTGGCGGCAGCCGGTTGGGCGGTCAAAACCGGCGAGGTCATGACGCCCGCCGTGCGGTTTGCACCGCCGGAAGCGCCGGTGGAGGCGCTGCCCGCGCGGGAAATGTACCCGGTGCTGGCGACGGTGTTCGGCGAGACCGTGCCGCCGTTCGACGTGTGGTATGCGGACGTATCCCACCGGCTGCGCCACGATGCGGCGCGCATTGCGGGCATCCGCGAAAACGGGCAGGCGGTGGCGGTCGCGATGACGACCGCCGAATGCCCCGGCGCGGCGCTCATCGGCGCGGTTGCGACGCTGCCCGCGAGCCGCGGCAAGGGCTATGCGGCGGCGTGCGTGTCGTCGCTGGCGGCGCAGCTGCAGCGTGAGGGGCGGCGGGTGCTGCTGTCCCCCAAAAATGATCGCGCCAAGGCGCTGTACACCCGTCTGGGATTTGTCGTGTGCGGCGAATGGGGCATGGCGGAGCGAGTCTTGAAATAGAAAGGTTGAAGAAAGTGGACACACCGTTTTTTACATTGGATCCGCGGCTGACGGCGCTGGCAGAGGAGGTGCTGGCGGGCACGCGGGAGGCGTTTGCGCGTATCGACGCGTGTACGGAATATAATCAGCAGAAGGTGCTGGCGGGTTTTATCCGTCATCAGATCAGCGATACGCATTTTGTGCCGACCACCGGCTATGGCTACGGCGACCGGGGACGGGACACGCTGGATAAGCTGTTTGCCGACGTCATGGGCGCGCAGGACGCGCTGGTGCGGCACAGTATTGTGTCCGGTACGCACGCGATTACGATCGCGCTGTTCGGCGTGCTGCGCCCCGGCGATGTGCTGCTGGCCGCGACCGGCGCGCCGTACGACACGCTGGAAGAGGTGATCGGCCTGCGCGATAACGCGCCCGGCTCGCTGCGCGAATACGGCATCGGTTACCGGCAGGTGGAGCTGGGCGCGGACGGACGCCCCGACCTGCCCGCTGTTGTGCAGGCGCTGCGGGAAGAGCCGGCGGTAAAAGTGGTACATATCCAGCGTTCGCGCGGATACAACCTGCGTCCGTCGCTGCATGTGGCGGAGATCGGAGAGCTGATTGCCGCAGTGAAGGCGGTGCGGCCGGACGCGGTGGTGTTCGTGGACAACTGCTACGGTGAATTCGTGGAGGAGACCGAGCCGACCGCCGTGGGCGCGGATTTGATGGCCGGTTCGCTGATCAAAAATCCGGGCGGCGGCATCGCGGACAACGGCGGCTATATCTGCGGGCGCGCCGATCTGGTGGAGCTGTGCGCCTACCGCATGACCACGCCGGGGCTCGGACGGGAGGTCGGCGCATCGCTGGGGCATAACCGCTCGCTGTATATGGGGCTGTTCCACGCGCCGCACGTGGTCGGCGAAGCGCTTAAAACCGCCGTGTTCTGCGCCGCGCTGTTTGCGCGGCTGGGCTATCCGGTCACGCCGACAGCCGACGAGCCGCGCGCCGACATTATTCAGGCGGTGCAGCTCGGCACGCCGGATGCACTGGTCGCGTTTTGTCAGGGGATGCAGCGCGGCGCGCCGATTGACGCATTTGTGGTGCCGGAGCCGTGGGATATGCCCGGCTATGAGAATCCCGTCATCATGGCGGCGGGCGCATTCACGATGGGAGCCTCTATCGAACTGTCGGCAGACGCTCCGCTGCGCGAGCCGTTTGCGGCGTATATGCAGGGCGGGCTGAATTTCCATTCCGGCAAAATGGGCGTGCTGCTTGCCGCCCAGTCCATGCTGGAAAAAGGCGTGCTGTCGTTATAGACATAAAATACAGAGTGGCGGCAAAATGAAACATTTTGCCGCCACTCTGTATTTTTTCGGCCGAACGCCGCACACTAACACGTGAATACGATTTCACGGGGGAATGTCTGATGCTGCCAAAACGTGCGGACGAAACGCCGGCTGTCTGGAAATATGCCGTTACCGGCGCGCTGGCCGGCGCCGCAAACGGCTTTTTCGGTTCGGGCGGCGGCTTGTTTCTCGTACCGCTGTTCACCTGTTGGCTGGGGATGCAGCAAAAGAAGGCGTTCGCCACCTCGGTCGCGGTCATCCTGCCGCTGTCCGCGCTGTCGCTGATCGTCTATTTCCTGCGCGGCAGTCTGGATTTCGGCTTTGCGCTGCCGTATCTGCTCGGCGGGCTGGCGGGCGGGATCATATCCGGCTGCGTGTTTCGCAAAATGCCGGTCACGCTGCTGCGCCGCGCTTTTGGACTGTTGCTGCTGTACGGCGGCGTGAGGGCGGTGTTGCTGCTGTGATGGAGTGGATACTGAATTTTGCGGTCGGTTTGGCAACCGGCGTGATCAGCGGCTTCGGCATCGGCGGCGGTTCGCTGCTGATTTTATATTTGACCGGTGTTGCCGGCGTGGAGCAATATCTTGCCGGCGGGATCAACCTGCTGTATTTCATTTTTTGCGCGCCCGCGGCGCTGATATCGCACATCAAAAACAAGCTGATCGTCTGGAAAGCCGTGCTGTGGTGCACCGCCGCGGGCGTTGTGACCTCACTCGGCGCGGCTTGGCTGGCGTCGGTCGTGCACGCCGAT
>CATWUX010000130.1 GCA_958354085.1 uncultured Oscillospiraceae bacterium
GAAAGCGAAGCGCCCGAAGACGCATCCGCCTTGCCGGAGGACGATGCCGCTCCGCCTGCCCCATCGGAAGAGGAGGAAAACAGCTTTCCTCTATATCCCTCTCCTCCTGAACAATAACTCTGCCGGAAAAGAGGATCATCTTGGCTGGATATGTGATTTACAACGGATTTTGGAATCCGACAACACCTCCCGACCCTGTTCGGCGTTTGGCGGATGCCGCCGCGAAACGACACATTCATCTGACGCCGCTTCCCAACACACGCTTGATCGCCGCTATGGAACCGACGCTGCGCATACGGGTTTTGCCCGAAAACGGCGCCGATAAAAATGCCGCTGACAGCTTGTCGGCGGCAGATTTTGCGTTATTTTGGGATAAGGATCTGCGATTGGCGCGTGCTATGGAAGTGTGCGGCATACGGCTGTACAACACAGCCGACGCTGTGGCCCTTTGCGACGACAAAGCGGCGACGCACCGCGTGCTGGCTGCAAACGACGTTCCCATGCCGCGCACGTTGATCGCCCCGATGACCTATGTGCACGTGGGAGCGCCTGTTGAACCGTTTTTGCAATATGCGGCGCAGGAATTGGGATTCCCAATGGTTCTCAAGGAGTGCTTTGGTTCCTTGGGCGGTCAGGTGTACCGCGCGGATGACTTTAAGGCGCTCCGGCGGCTCGCGTACCGCATGGAAGCCCGCCCGTTTCTGGCACAGCAATATATAGCCGCCAGCGCCGGAACGGATTTCCGTTTGTATGTTGTGGGCGGGCAGGTCGTTGCCGCGATGAAACGGCACTGCACACACGATTTTCGTGCCAATATCGGCAATGGCGGTCACGGCGATGCCTATACACCGACGGCGCAGGAAGAAGAGCTGGCGCTACGCTGCTGCCGGTTGCTCGGCACAGAATTCGCAGGCGTGGATTTGCTGCGTGACGAACATGGGCAGCCGCTTGTGTGCGAGGTCAATTCCAACGCCTATATGCAAGCCATCACCGCTTGTACCGGCGTGGATGTTGCCGGAGCGATTCTGGATTATGTGTTGGAACAGGAACAGCAACGCCCCTGTTCCGGACTCTACGGAGCGTTGATTGCAAATTCCTGACAAACGGGTATACTGATAGACAGAGGTGATCGGCATGGATTGTGCAAAGGTTGGAAAATTGATCCGCTGTCTGCGGCAGGAAAAGGGGCTGACGCAAAAGCAGTTGGCAGATACGATGCATTTGAGCGACAAAACGGTTTCCAAATGGGAACGCGGCCTGGGCTGCCCGGACGTCTCTCTGCTGGCCGACCTGTCCGACATTCTTGGCGTAAACGTCGAAGATATACTGGATGGGGAGCTGTCCCCCAACCCGTTTGTAGGAGGTAATATGAAAAAATCCCGCTACTATGTTTGCCCCATATGCGGCAATATCACGCTCTGCACAGGAAATGCCTCCGTTTCCTGCTGCGGAAGAAAACTGGAACCGCTGGAACCGCGCAAAGCCGACGACGAGCAAAAGCTGTGCGTAGAATCGGTGGAGGACGATTGGTATATCACCGGTTCTCATCCGATGCAAAAGGACAACTATATTGCGTTTGTCGCATTGGCAACCGGCGAGAAAGTGCAGCTAATCAAGCAGTATCCGGAGTGGAATTTGCAGCTGCGTATCCCCAAACGCGGGCATGGAACACTGCTTTGGTATTCCACGCAGGACGGATTGTTCTATCAGCTGTTGTGAAGCGCAAAAATCCCGGTCAGACAGATTCTGTCTGACCGGGATTTTTTTGGTTTGGTTATATCCGCGCAACGCCGCTTTGACGGGCAGCCTCAGCGACCGCCTTCGCCACCGCCGGCGCAACACGCTTATCCAGCGCACTCGGAATAATGTATTCCTCGCTCAATTCCGCTTCCGTCACCAATCCGGCAATCGCATAAGCGGCTGCCAACTTCATAGCGCCGTTGATATCGCGGGCACGAACGTCCAGCGCGCCGCGGAACAGCCCGGGAAACGCCAGCACATTATTGATCTGATTCGGATAATCGCTCCGACCGGTTCCGACGACGGCCGCACCGGCGGCCTTGGCCGCGTCCGGCATGATTTCCGGCACCGGATTTGCCATGGCAAACAAAAGCGGCTGCGCATTCATGCTTGCGACCATCTCGGCGGTTACGACATTCGGCGCGGAGACACCGACAAACAGATCGGCGCCGCGCATGGCATCGGCCAGCTGACCGGTCAGGCGACGAGGATTGGTTCTTTTCGCCAATTCATTATGAGCCGCGCTCTGGTTGGGCGCGCCGTCATACAGGATACCGGCGCGGTCGCACATGATCAGCTCGCCCACGCCCAGTTGCAGCAGCATATCGGCAATCGCGGTTCCGGCGGCGCCCGCGCCGTTGATAACCGCGTGCACCGTGTTCACAGCACGTCCTGTCAGACGGCACGCATTGAGAACCGCCGCCGCGACCACAATCGCCGTGCCATGCTGATCGTCGTGAAAAATCGGAATATCGCAGCATTCCTTCAGGCGGCGTTCGATCTCAAAGCAGCGCGGCGCGGCGATATCCTCCAGATTGATGCCGCCGAAACTGCCCGCCAGCAAACGGATCGTATTGACGATTTCATCCACATCCTTAGAGCGGATACACAGCGGGACGGCGTCCACGTCGCCAAACGCCTTAAATAACGCGCATTTGCCTTCCATGACCGGCATTCCCGCCTCCGGGCCGATATCGCCCAGCCCTAAAACGGCGGTACCGTCGGTAACGACTGCCACCAAGTTGGCCCGGCGCGTCAGCTCATAGCTTTTATCCACATCCTTCTGTATCTCCAGACACGGCTGCGCCACGCCCGGCGTATAAGCCAACGACAAATCCTCGCGCGTTTCCATGGGAACCCGGCAAACGACCTCAATTTTCCCCTGCCATTCCCGATGCAGACGCAGGGATTCCTCCGCATAATTCATGCTTTTTCTTCCTTCCTTTTTTGCAAGCACAATATGTAGTTTTTAAAAATATATAATATGGTTTTAAAAACCTATTGAACACAAACGACAGATATGGTATACTAAAGGCACCGGTAATTGCGCATATGGGTTGTATAATTCCAAGTCTGGAGGCTGTTATGACCGCAAATAAAACCGAATCCAATAAAAAGTCGCCCATTTTCTATACGCTCGGTGAAGAGATTGCCAACGCGGTTTCGCACGGCGTCGGCGCGGCGTTGGCCGTAGCCGGTACCGTGATCCTGCTGGTGATGGCGCAGGGCGACGCATGGAAAATCGTGAGCTCCGCCATTTACGGCGCCAGCATGATCTTACTGTTCACGATGTCCTGCCTGTATCATTCACTGACCAACCGCACGGCCAAATCGATACTGCGTGTATTTGACCACACCTCGATATTTTTCCTCATAGCCGGTACGTATACGCCGTTCACATTGGTTACTTTGCGCGGATGGATCGGCTGGACTATTTTCGGATTGGTATGGGGTGCGGCCATTTTCGGGATTATTCTCAACGTGATCAGCATCGAACGCTTTAAGAAAATCTCCATGGTATGCTATGTGGCCAGCGGCTGGTGCGTGGTGATCGCCTTTGTGCCGTTAATGCAAAGCATGGCGCTGCCGGGCATAATTCTTTTGGTTCTCGGCGGCGTTGCGTATACGGCGGGCATTTTATTCTATCGCCGCAAAGACATCCGCTTCATGCACGGCATTTGGCACTTGTTCGTCGTAGCCGGTGCGCTGCTGCAGTATTTCTGCATTTTGTTCTACGTCATTTGCTAAGCGTTCACCGATCAGCTGAAATATTTCCGCCCGCTTGCGCATACCTATAGATGAGGTTATGCGGAAGGAGCGGACATATGACAAGAGCAAAACCCAGACTGCGCAAACAACCCTTTGACGGGCGCGCATTTTTGTTTTTTCAAATCCTTACATTGACGACTGCCCTGACAGGCGGTGCGCTCAGCCGGTTTACCATACTGGACAGCCTGCATAAACCGGCCTTTATGCCGGCGCTGCCGGTGCTGATCGGCTGTTGGTTCGGCGTTCACCTGTTGATGGCGACCGCCGCCTATCTGGTCTGGAACAGCGGCGATCTGGATCGTGCGCTGCCGCTGCGGGTATATTTGCTGCAAACCGCCGTGCAAGCCGTCTGGCCGGTGTTGGTGTTCCGGCTACAGTGGCGTCTGATCGGTTTCTTATGGACGATATGGCTGGCTGCGCTCGTCACGCTCACCATGTCGGGCTTTCGCTACATTCGTCCCGCCGCCTATCGTCTGCTCCTCCCCTGTCTGCTGTGGATCGGCATGGAGGCGTATATATCGCTGGGGCTGTTCCTGCTCAATGATATATAAAAGGGAGTTATGAATTCTTCATAACGATGCTTTCGAGCACATTTGCCACATGCTCGCACGTATCGCAGCATTTTTCCAGCTGATCGAAAATCTCCCGCCACACCATCAGCTCGATGGGATCGTGCGAGGTCATGTGCAACCGCCGTACCGCGCGGGTATACAGCTGATCGCCCTCGCTCTCCAAGCGGTTGACCTCTACGATGCTTTCCAAAATCGTTCCGGATTTGCGGAACATATGGAACTCCTGCAGCGCCTGACGCAGCATATCGCAGCAAGCGACAATAATCGAGGTAAACTCCAACGCATCCTCACGGATAGACAGGACATTGCACATATATAACCGCATCAGAACGTCTTCAATTGCATCGGTCACATTATCAATTTCCTGCGCAAGAAGCAGGATGTCCTCGCGCTCGATCGGCGTGATAAAGGCATGTGACAGTTCCCGAATGATATCGTGCTTGGCGCTGTCGGCGGCATGCTCCACGGCATGCACCTCACCGAGTTTCTCTTTGATCGTATCCGGATCGTATTGTCCGAGAATTTCGCGAAGCATTTCCGCTGTCTGGCATGAATAGCCTACTGCCCGCACAAAGGCGTCAAAATAATCGTAATCCCGTTTTCCCATCATGATTCCTTCCCTTCTATATACCTGTTAAAATAACCAGATAAACAGCTTTGCCATGAAAAAGCCGATCAAACCGCAGCCGGGGAAAGTCAGAACCCATGTGAGCACCATTTCCTTGACCACGCCCCAGTTCACCGACGAAAGGCGCTTGGCCGCGCCCACACCCATAATAGCGGTCGTTTTCGTGTGCGTCGTGCTAACCGGAATACTGGTCAGCGACGCGACCAACAGGCAGCAAGCGCCGGCGGTGTCCGCTGCGAAGCCCTGATAGGTTTCCAGACGCACCATATCCATGCCGACAGCCTTGATAATACGGTAACCGCCGATCGACGTACCGACTGCCATGACGACTGAACAAAGAATCATCAGCCACAGCGGCAAATCAAAGGTAGTCACATCGCCCTGACCGTTCGCAAGGAATATGCCCAGCATGAACACGCCCATGAATTTCTGCCCATCCTGCGCGCCATGCATAAAGGCCATAGCAGCACCGCCGCCAATTTGAGCGCCGCGAAAAAAGCGGTTGGTTTTCTGGCGTGCCATTCCGCGGCAAATGAAAGTCGTAATTTTCGCCGCGATCCAGCCAAAAGCGAATCCCATCACCGTCGAAAGCGCCAGACCGTACAGCACCTTGACCCACTCGCCGCCGTTGATGCCGCCGATACCGCCCTGCAGCGCAATCGCCGCACCGGACAAGCCCGCGATCAGCGCATGGCTCTCGCTGGTAGGAATACCGAAATACCAAGCCGCCACGGCCCAAATCACAATCGCAAACAACGCCGCGCACAAAGCGACCAACGCCTCGTGCGTATCCCCGCGAAAATCCACCATTTTATAAATGGTTTCCGCCACGGTTTTGTTGATGAGCGTCATGACCAGCACGCCCAGAAAATTGAACACAGCGGCCATCATAATGGCCGCCCGCGGCCCCATAGAACGAGTGGAAACGCAAGTGGCAATCGCGTTCGGTGCATCTGTCCAGCCGTTTACAAAAATAACACCCAGCGTTAACAATACTGTAATCAGCAACGCCGGGTTTCCTAACAACTGTGCCAGAAATTCTGTGAGCGATATGGTCATAGTTACAAAACGCACCTTTCTGCTTTCCGGATAAGTTCTTATCGTTTCTATTATAATCGGCTTACCACCGGATGAAAAGAGCCAATCTGCCGGTTACGACTTTTTTCTCACTTTTGCATAGATTGTCATAAAAATATTCGGTTAATTTACAGGGATTCGCTATTGACACATCGTCTTTAAAAAAGCCGCCACACTTGTTTGTGACGCCGGATTCTAACAAAGGATGGAGTATTTATGAAGCGCTTTTTCCGTTTTTTTCGTCATGGACTTTTTATGTTGCCCGCTTTACTGGCGATTATTCTCTATTTGGTTCTTCCCCATGCGCCGCTTGTGACGGAATACGGTTTTGCGCGCGGGATTTTTCGTCTGATTTCCGTACCGCTCGGCGGATTGATTGCCGTGCTGCCGCTGTCGATAACCGAAATTTTAGCGGTGTTGGCGCTGCCGTTGGTGGTTTTCCTGCTCATCCTGTTCATCCGCCGGATGCGGCAAA
>CATWUX010000131.1 GCA_958354085.1 uncultured Oscillospiraceae bacterium
CAGAAGCATACAGGGAAAAGGATGGCGTTTCAATGAAAAAAGATTTGTTGCCATCGGAAGGGCAGTTTTACAAAGCCAACCTGCATGCGCACACCACGTTATCCGACGGACATCTGACGCCGCAGCAGCAGACGCCTACAAAGCCGCCGGTTATGCCGTGGTCGCTTATACCGATCACCGGCGTTACGTGCATCATACCGAACTGGACGATGCGGACTTTCTGGCGATTGCTGCCTATGAGGTAGACATCAACCGCCCGGTTCCCAGCTTCAACCACGTAAAGACCATCACCGAAGCCCGTTTTCCGTTAAGCGGAAACGAGCAATACATACGCGTCGACTGTCGTGACGATCACGGTTTCCACGCCTGCTCCAACGCCTACTGGGCGGACACGCTCTTCCGCTAGGCTTCGCTTTTCACAGCGATTTTTCTCATACGAGGGCGGGCAAGCCAAAGTAGCTCAGCAATCCGTTGTAAATCCCCTGCGCAAACGCATACGGATCGTCACGAAGCTTTTCCGCATCGCTTTCATTGGTCAGATAAGCCAGCTCCACCAAAATGGCCGGCATGGTCGTTCTTCTGAGCACATATAAACTGGGGTTGACGCGAACGCCGTTATCCCGCGTGCCAACACGCTCCACGATCCCGTTCAGGACGTGCTGCGCCAGCCAATAAGCCTGCGAATATTGCCGATAAACATAAACCTCTGTACCGTTGATGGCCGGATTTACGTTGGCGTTGCAATGGATGCTGATAAAATAGTCGGCCGGCCAGCTGTTGGCGGCGTTCACCCGTGCCGCCAAGCTGGAAGCATTGCTGGTTCCGAGAACCGTATCCGGCGTTGGACGGCTCACGCGCACGGCAAAGCGCGGATCCGCGCGCAGTATATCCGCCAGATATGTGCCCACGGCGTACGTAACATCCTGCTCCACCAAGCCGTTGCCGACGGCGCCGGTATTGGGGCCGCTGGGATTATGCCCCTGATCTATAAAAATTTTAATTGCCACGTCTATCACCTCACCCTATTGTATGCACTCCTTGCGCAATTTGTCCGCGGCGTTCTTTCCCCGATGAATTATACGCTGTCTATAAAGCAAGCCGGAGCAGTTCAAAAAGCTGCCCCGGCTTGCTTATACTCGTGCTTATTCTTGTTTTTGCGCCGTCAGCCTGCTGACAAGATCGCTGACAAAATTGGCGCCGCGGCTGGCGAAAATACCGGTGAGGATCCTTCCGACCCACGGCACAGTGAACGGCACGCCGATGGCCGCATACAGGTCAGCGCCCGCGGCGGCGCATAATCCGATCGAAACCGCCACGGCACACAGCTGCGTGACCGCCCTTTTGGCTTGCTTATCCCGGAAAGCCTGCCCGATGCTTTTGGCATATTCCACCAACGCCTCTACCGTAACGGCCAACATAATAATCAAAGCGATGTTTTCCATTATGTTCTTCCCCTTTCCTCCTGCATCTCCAAGTCGGCTATGCGATGATTCACCACCTTGATTTGTTCCTCCAATATATAGGTGCGCTCCACAACGGAATTGTGCTTTTCCACTTTCCGTTCGAGCTGCTGCAGCCGGTAATTGGTAAGACGGCTGGAGGCGAGCACGCCGCCCGCACTGCCCAGCACCGTCCCGAAAAAAGCGATAATCGCCACAACAATGTCGGTCTGCATCAATCTCCCTCCTTGATATACCCGTCAAATCCCGCCTCTTTCAGCTTTTTGAGCATACTTTCCGCGTTACCTTTATGGCGGAATGCTCCGACCTGCACGCGGTACAAGGGCGACTTTTCCGGTTCCGGAGGCGGCGCAAACGGATCAACGAAAGCCACGCCGTAATACTCACACAGCGCCCGCGCCGTATATTCCGCCATGCGCTGCATATTTTCATGGAACCAAACGGCATCCTCCTTGTTGTCGTGAAATACCAGTTCCTCATACACCGCCGTCGCCTTGGTATCCCGCAGCTCCGCCAGCTGTTGATTCTGACCGGATTTCATCTTGCGCGGATATATTTTTGCGCGCCATTCAAGTATCTTGTCCACGATCGGCTTACCGTAGCCGACCGAATAGTACATCGGACGGCTGCCGGTTCCCTCGTGTGAGGCGCAGCCGTTGGTGTGTACCGCCATGTGCAGATTGGCACCCCACGCGTTGGATTCTTTAATCGCGTCCCGCATTCCCTGCGTGGACTTGTACGAATATTCTCCCATTTTGACCTCGAACCCGCACGCTCGCAGATACGCGCACAAGATCCTGCAATATTCCAGACAATGCGCCGTTTCATTGCAACCTTCCTTTCCGGCGCACGGATGGATTTCCGCATGTGTTGCAGGATTTACATAGATTTTAGTTGACATTTTCCGCCTCTCCCTCCGGCTCTTCCACCGTCGGCGTATCGCCCCACATCGCCAGCACAGCCGCCACAACATCCGCCGGCTCCTGCCCGATCAGCATCGCGCGCCCTTGCAAACTGTTGACGTAAGCGCAGCGGTGTGGCAGGCCGAGCGTATACTCGGTGCCGTCGATCACGGCTGTTTGTGTTGTTTCGACGCTCACGCCATTTTTGGTAAGCATATCCACACTTTTCTTTTGCATGGTGTCTCCTCCTTTAAATAAAATACGTCAGGGAAAAATTAACATTTCCGCTGTCTACGACGCTAAAAGATATATTGCCATATGAACGCCCTCCGAAGAAAACGCAAAAATACACGCTCGATCCACCGGCACTGACAACCGGAAAATAATAATCCGGGTTAGCGGCCTTATTCGACGAGGTATACACGACCATATTGCTTGTCCTGCCGATCGTACCGGCCACACTGTCCGTGTTGCTGTTGCACACATACGGCAAGCCGGATATGGCAAGCGAATCTGCGGACGTCGAGGAAGTCACCGTACATTTGCCCCACACCGTGACGAGGTTGCCAATGCGGTAATAGCGGCCGGAGGCGGAAGATATGCCCGTGCCGGAGGGCGTCCACGTTCCGGACGATGCCGGCAGTGAAGAAGATGTCCACGGGGAATAACCGTTGATCGCCATGCTGGTAAAAAATCCCGTGTTGGCATATACCGTATTGAATTTGTTTGTGCTTGTGCCAAGGTAATAGCTGTTGTTCGCGGACGGATAAATGTTGCCGGTAACCGCACCGCCGGATTTTAGCAAATACGATTCCAGTGCGGACGGATCCACATAATCAACTCCGGAAACAGCCGAATCTATGTAGGATCCGTTTCCTTTCAGCAAGCCGCTCATCGTCGTACTTGTAGAAGAACCTACGACGTTTGGTCCGGCTGCTCCGGTCGCTCCCGTGTCACCTTTCTCACCCTTATCGCCTTTGTCGCCTTTCTCGCCTTGAATGCCTTGGTCTCCCTTATCGCCTTTTGCGCCTGTTTCGCCTTTGATACCTTGAATCCCCTGCTCGCCTTGCGGCCCCTGCGGGCCTGTATCGCCCTTGAGCGACGCCAGCCATTCCGGCTCCGTTCCCACAAAGCCGTTATCCACCGCCACATCGTAAGCGGACTTTCCCACATACTGCGCTGCCAGCTGTGCGCTTTCCTGCGCTTGCGAAGCCGCTTTTTGCGTTTCATCGAGCAGCACCGTCACGGTTTCCCGTGCCTCCTCCTCCAAATCACCGCTGCCGGTATCCCGCGCATCAAAAAACACCCATGCCGAGGCGGTGTAGACCACCTGTTCCTCCGCACCCTCCGTCATTTGCGACGCCGTCAGGCGCAGCAGCGCATTGCCGCCATGCATCGTCCACGCACCCGGCAGCAACTGCCGCACCTTCCCGCTTTCCACCGGCAGCAAATCGGTCGTGGCGTAATCACCCAGACTGTCCACCAGCTCCAGCCGATATAAAAACGCCGGATTCACCGCCTGCCACGTCTGTACATCGAACACAATCTGCGTCGCATTGTGCTCCGCCTGAACGCCCGCATATTGCGGTGCCGACGGCGAAACGCCGCCCAACGCATCCACTGTAAATTCCACCGTCCGCAGCGGCATAACCGCCGTACTCGTCATCTCTGAACTCATCGCTGTTCTCCTCCTTTCCCAACCGGCTTATCCCTGCAGCAAACTTTTCTGCTCTGCCCGCGAAATGCCCAGCGCATCCAGAACCGCCATGACCTCTTCGGTCGTCAGCCGCTGCGTCAGTAGCTCCTGTACCATTCGCTTGCGCGCCTCACTGCCGGACAACAGCGGTTTTCCGTCTGCCCCCTGCTGTGAACTCAGCACCTTGAGCCGTGCCGACATCAAGGTCGTATATTGCTTAACCCGTGCCTGCGATACCTGCTTTTTCTCTGCCGCCTTGGCCTGCGCCTGCTCCTTCGCCAACTCCTGTGCATAGGCCTTATCCGCCTTAGCAATTGCCGCCTCGCGCAGCTTCTGCTCATTGGAAGCAAGCGTCTCCTGCAAATCCTGCATTACCTCCGCGCGGTATTGCTCTTTTTTCTTCTGTGCCGTTTCCTGCTCCTGCCGGATGGAATCGGTAAGCCCCGTCACATAGGCGGCTTTCTCCTGACGGATCGCGGCATCGCCGCGCTGCCGCTGCTCCGCCGCAGCCGTCTCCTGCGCCGTCTGCGCACCGGAACCGGTCAATCCCAAATTGGCCAGCCGTTCCGCGATCTGCCGCTCCTGTGCCAGCTGCTGCACCGCATTCGCATCGAACTTTCCGCGATATCGCCCATCCGCCTGCTCCAACTGCGCTTGCTTTTCAGCCACCGCTTCGCCGGCGGCCTGATCCACTTTGGCGTTCATCCGCTCGATCAGCTGCTGTGCATAGGACTTTTTGGCCTGTGCAAAAGCCGCTTGCTCCCGCGCCGCCTCTTCCAGCGCCTTACGTTTGTTTTGTTCATATACGGCCACTGCCGCTCCCTCCTAACATCCGATACTGAATCACCAGGCTGTCCACCGCCAGCGCACCGTCCGCCGCGATCTCCAGCGCAAAGCGCCGTACCCGGTCGCCGCCCGGACGCAGCCGCTGTTCGTGCAGCCATTCGCCTGCCGCGGTCTGAAAACCGTCCGCCGTCGTACCGTTCTCCGTCACATACCGCACCTGCACCTCGCGCGGCGCCGCGCTGCCTACGCCCAGATACACCTGCCGCACACTTTTCAAGCGCTCCGGGCTGCCGAAATCAAACAGCTTGGTGCGCAGCCGGCAGGAAACCGGCAGCTCCGCCGTCTGCACGCCGTCATACAACCGGTCGTCTGTCCCGCCCAGCACGGCCTGCACCAGGTACACCCCCTGTGCATCCTGCCGCCGACCGAACAGCACCGCCTGCTCGCCGCGCGCCGCCAGTCCATGCCACGTCACGCCCTCCAGCGCCACATCCCAGCAAAACCACGGCTGCGCCGCCGCGCCGTATTGCAGCGCAAAAAGGCGGTTTCCGCACAAAAGCAAATAGTACCCAAACGCATCCGCCGCATACGCATTGGAAAAGTCCGCCCCGCGCAGTTCCGGAGCCACTGCCTCCGCTATCTCGTGCACATTGCACTCACTGAACGGATTCGCCGCCGTCAGTGTGTACACTTTCCCGTTCGTACACGCCCAAATCAACCGGTTTCCGCACAGCTGCACCGTATGCGGCGCATCACAGCCAATGCCCATATGGATCGGCGTAATCGGAAACTGCGCGGCGGCCGCGGTCACATCGCCGACGTTCCCTTCGAGAATATCCTCACCGGAGAAGGACGAGCCGGCCACATACGTCGCGTAATATATCTCCTGCGTCTTGAACAGCACCAGCATCTTCCCCTGCTGTCCAAAGGCCGTGATTGGCTGATCCGCGCTGCCCACAAACGCATAGTTGTTTTCGGGAAAATACAGCAGCTGATTGACGTCGCTCCAATGCACGAGATTGGGATAGGCGGGATTGCCCGCCAAGAACAGCCGCGTACCGCCGCCCAAACCGGAACGATCGCCGCCGAACCAGGTGTACAGCCGCATTTTGCAAATTTTCTCCAGCTTGGCCTCCTCGGTTTTCCATGCCTTGATCTCCAAATTATTGGACGCACCTCCGCCCGCAAGCGCGATCAGCTGCGCCCCCGTCGGATCACAGGTGGACACCGTTCCCGCCGTCCGGTCAAGGCGCACCGCAACCGACACGCCGTTCACGTTTTTCGCCGTCGACAGCGTGTCCGTGTCCGCGATCTGCCAGTGGATAACCGTTCCGTCCGGCGCCGTATAGGTCACGCGCGTCACCTCACCCATGTTGGCGGTCAACCCGCGCCGCGGCAGCGGAAACACCGCCCCCACACCGTCCGTGGTAAACTGACACCGGAATGCGCCTGTCAGCATATTAAAGCCCTCCAGCGTCACGCCGGAGGGGGACAGCGCCTGCGCCGACGCGCTACCCTTGCCGTTCA
>CATWUX010000132.1 GCA_958354085.1 uncultured Oscillospiraceae bacterium
AAAATCATAGAGATCGCCAATACATATGGTTCGCAAAAGGTGCTGCAGACGAAGATTGAAAAGGTGATCGAGGAAAAAGCCAAAACAGTGCTGTCCACAAAATCCGCGATGGTGATTATCGAAACGCGCGGCACCATTTCCCCGCTGCTGCTGGAAGCGGTCAAGGAAATTGAAAATCACTATTATATTACCGTCAATGCGGTCATTATTTACGATATTACCTTTAACGATGCGTTTGAAAACGCGGTTGAACAGAAGATGATCGCGGAACAGGAGAAGCTGAAGGCGCAGTACGATAAGGAACGCGCGATCATCAAGGCGGAAGAGCAGCTGGAAGTCGCAAAGAAAGAGGCGGAGGCGGCGATTGCAAAATCCGAGGGCGATGCGGAAGCGTTGGTCATCATGCAAAACGCCTGGTCGTCGCTGTCCAAAGAAGTGAAGGATGCGATGCTGCGCCAGATGTTCTATGAAAAGTGGAACGGCGAGCTGCCGCAGGTGATGTCGGATGGCAGCTTGATCTACGATATCTCCGGCGGGAGTGCGGAATAATAATGCTGCAATCCCTTTTTTGACCGGATGTTCGCTGGGAGGTCTCTTGGCGAAAAGTGCAAAGGAAGCGACTTTTCCCGCCTTGTATAGGTATGGTGGATTCTTGTATACTATACCTTGTAAAGCCATCGTATTTGCCCGTGCGTGCCGTCGGTGCACACGGGCCGAAGGATTAGGAGGTAAGGGATATGTTGTTGAAAAACGCAGTTGTGTATAATGGGGATTTTGAGCCGGTTCGCGCGGATGTCGCGGTGGACGGCGAAAAGATCGCGGCTGTCGGGGCGGTTTCCGCTGTCGGGGGGGATGTGCTGGATCTGACCGGTTACACGGTGATTCCCGGTTTTGTGGATATGCATATACACGGATGCGCGGGTCATGACACCGGCGAAGCGACGCCCGAAGCACTCGAGGCCATGTCCACTTGTCTGGTCAAACGCGGCATAACATCGTTTTGCCCCACATCCATGACGCTGTCTTTTGAGGAATTACAGAAAATTTTTGCAAATGTAGACGAGCAGAAGGACAAGGTCAGCGGCGCGTACATTCACGGTATCAACATGGAAGGCCCGTACATTGCGATGTCCAAAAAAGGAGCGCAGAACGGGGCGTTTGTCCGCAATCCGGACAAGGAGGAGTTCCGCAAGCTGTATGACGGCTGCCATGGCTGTATCCGCATCGTTGATATCGCGCCCGAATGCGACGGCGCGGAGGAATTTATTCGCGAGGTACAGCCGTATTGCCCCGTATCCATTGCCCATACGGCGGCGGATTACGATCAGGCGAAGGCGGGCATCGAATGGGGCGCGCGCCACGCGACACATCTGTACAACGCGATGAGCGGGCTGTCCCACCGTGCGCCCGGCGTTGTCGGTGCGGTGTTTGAAGGGGCGCGCAGCCATGGCGTGCGTGCGGAGCTGATCTGCGACGGTTTCCACATCCATCCCGCCGCGCTGCGCATCGCTTTCTATCAGCTGGGCGAGGACAACAGCGTGATCGTGAGCGATTCCATGTGCGCCGCCGGCCATGTGGACGGCGAATACGATCTGGGCGGCCAGACGGTGTATGTGCGCGATGGCAAGGCACTGCTTGCAGACGGCACGATCGCGGCTTCTACCTCCAATATTTATGAAGAATTCAAAAATGTGGTGAAATTTGGTATCCCGCTGAAGCAGGCCATCAAATCCGCCACCATCAATCCGGCGCGCGCGATTCGTGTGGACGCTGTTACCGGCTCGATCGAACCGGGCAAAAATGCGGATATGGTGGTATTGGACGACCAGCTGAATATCAAGCTGGTTATGGTCAAAGGACAAATAAAGGTAAACAATCTGTAACGCTTCGCGGCTTTTCTTGACTTCTGACGTTTTCTGCGGTATAGTGTACTCGTATCCGTGTGGAAAACCCATGCATTTCTGAAGAGAAACGGGAATACTATTGCCGGAGGGATTTGTTATGAAAGATTGCAAAACTTCAAAAATAACCTTTGTTGTCGTTTTAGCTGCCGTTGTGGCGGCTCTGACTACGGTCGTGGTAATGGTGCTGCGTGCCCGGGCGAAAAAGCGCCTCGCGGCGGATTCGTACGGCGATTGCTTTGATTATGATCTGGGTGATTGCTGCTGTGAGGAGTGCGGCTGCGGAGACGACGGCTGCTGCGATGCCGATTGCAACGGTGACGAGGAAGAACCGGAGCAGGAATAAAAGAATATCCGCCGAAATTCGCGGAGAACAATATAGAAGAGGGGTTTTTGCCCCTCTTTTGTATTGTTCTTTTCCGACCGGCGGGGGGACGTGCGTTGCTTTTTTGTACAGAAGCGGCGCTTTTTTATTACAAACGGTCGGTCACGAAAAATTCACAGAGAATTTCCGAATATGGCTTTACAGAAAATTGCATATATAGTAAAATAATACGGAGCATAATATTGGAAAAATGTATTGAGCGTGTGACGGCGCTTTCGTCGCGCGCAGATGCGGGGAGGATGTTGGTATGCAACCAAAATATAAACGGATCTTGCTGAAACTCAGCGGCGAGGCTATGGCGGGCGATAACAAATTCGGCCTGGACTTTGATACGGTGCTGCATGTTTGTTCGGCAATCAAGCAATGCGTGGACGCCGGCGTGCAGGTCGCAATTGTGGTAGGCGGCGGCAACTTCTGGCGCGGACGCTCCAGCGGGAAAATGGACCGTACGCGTGCCGACCATATGGGAATGCTCGCGACAACCATCAACGCGCTTGCGCTGGCGGATGCCTTGGAACAACTGGATTGCGATGTGCGCGTGCAGACCGCCATCACGATGAATCAGATTGCGGAGCCGTATATCCGCAACCGCGCCGTGCGCCATTTGGAAAAGGGACGTGTCGTGATCTTCGGCTGCGGCACCGGTAACCCGTTCTTCTCGACCGATACGGCTTCTGCGCTGCGCGCGGCGGAGATTGAAGCCGACATTATTTTCAAAGCGAGCATGGTGGACGGCATTTACGACAGCGATCCGAAAAAGAACCCGCATGCCGTCAAGTTTGATAAGCTGAGTTATCTGGATGTGCTGAACAAGGATCTCAAAGTGATGGATTCCACCGCTGCAACCTTGTGTAAGGACAACGGACTGCCGCTTCTGGTATTTAATCTTGAGGATCCGCAGAATATTGTACGCGCTGTCAGCGGTGAGGCCATCGGCACGATTGTGGAATAATATTAAACACATACGGAGGAATTGGGTATGAATCAAGTATTTAAAACAGCGGAAGACAAGATGAACAAATCGGTCGGCGCGCTGACGCAGGAATATGCGTCCATTCGTGCCGGACGCGCCAATCCGGGTGTGCTGGACAAGGTGCTTGTGGAGTATTACGGCGCGCCCACGCCTGTCAATCAGTTGGCGGCGGTTTCGGTACCCGAACCGCGCACGCTGCTCATTCAGCCGTGGGATAAAACCTCCCTCAAGGCAATCGAAAAGGCCATTCAGGTGTCGGATATCGGCTTGAATCCGCAGAACGACGGTTCGTCAATCCGGCTGGTTTTCCCGCCGCTGACCGAGGAACGCCGCAAAGAATTGGTCAAAGGCGTGTACAAATATTCCGAAGAGGCGAAGGTGGCGATCCGTTCCATCCGCCGCGATGCGATCGAAAAGCTCAAGGATATGAAGAAGAAAAACGAGATCACCGAGGACGATCTGAAGGGCGCGGAAAAGCGCGTGCAGGATATGACCGACAAATTCTGCAAAGAAATTGACGAGGTTGCCGCGAAAAAAGATAAGGAAATCATGGACATCTAAGCGATGGCTGTTTGCCCTATTTTTGGGGAAAACACGGCGGATAGCCAAGATGTTTCCAACTTTTTTCGAATTTAAGGAGAGCACGCCATGCGTTGGTTTAAAAAGAAGCCGGCAGCGGAGCTGCCCGCGGATGCCTTACCGGTGCATATCGGCATCATCATGGACGGCAACGGCCGTTGGGCAAAGCAGCGCGGTCTGCCCCGGCAGGCGGGACACGTGACCGGCGCACAGGTGTTCCGGAAAATCACGAAGCACTGTGAAAAGCGCGGTATCCGCTACCTGACCGTTTATGCGTTTTCCACGGAAAACTGGAAACGGCCGCAGGCGGAAGTGGACGCGATCATGAATCTGCTGCGCGATTACCTGCGGGAGTCGCTGACAGATTTCAAAAAGGAAAATATCCGCACCCGCTTTTTGGGAGACCGTGCGCCGCTGGCGCCGGATATCCGGGAGCTGATGGAGGAAGCGGAGCGCTCTACGGCGGATAAAACCGGCATGTGCCTGAACATTGCGATCAATTACGGCGGCCGCCACGAAATCGTGCAGGCCGCACAGCGCATGGCGCGGGCGGCTGTGGACGGCCAACTGATTCCGGAGGAGATTTCGGAGCAGACGGTGGCGGATTATTTGTATACCGCCGGACAACCGGACGCGGATTTGATTCTGCGTCCGAGCGGGGAATACCGCTCATCCAATTTCCTGTGCTGGCAATCCGCTTATGCGGAATATGTCTTTATGGACATTCTGTGGCCGGATTTCACGCCGGCGGATCTGGATGCGGCACTGGAAGAATACGCACGTCGTCACCGGCGTTTTGGAGGAGTTTAAGCCTTGAAATCACGTATCATCACCGGTTTGGTGGGCAGCGTATTGGCGCTGGTTGTATTGCTGTGCCCGTACCCGTTTTTGCTCAATGTGGCGATGGCGGTTATTTGTGCGTTGGCGATGTACGAAATCCTGATCGTGACGCGTTTTGTCAATCACCGCGGCCTGATGGCGGGAGCGGTGGTCTTTGCCATGACAACGCCGTTTTTCTTTTTCGGAGAAAGCCGCACGCCGGCGCTGATGATCCTGCTGGCCTATGTGCTGTTTTTGGCGGTTATGCAGATTGCCTATCACGAGACGCTGGCTGTGGAGCGCACGGGATTTGTGTTTTTTGTATCCATAATCGTGCCGATTGCGCTTTCCTGTATGGCGTATCTGCGCCCGTATAAGCATGGCCTTTTCTACGTGTTTCTGGTTATTATCATGCCATGGCTGTGCGATATCGGAGCCTATTTTATCGGAACGTTTCTCGGCAAGCATAAGCTGTGCCCTTCCATCAGCCCGAAAAAGACAGTCGAGGGACTGGTCGGCGGATTTTTGATCTCGATCGCCAGCAGCGTGCTGGCGGCGTGGCTGTATCAAATTCTGGCGCTGGACGGTACCGGCGAAGCGGTGAGCTTGTGGCAGGTGGCGCTGCTGGCTTTGGCTTGTGCGCCGCTTTCGGTCATGGGCGATCTGTTCGCCTCCATCATTAAGCGGCAATGCCGCGTGAAGGATTTCGGACACATCATTCCGGGACACGGCGGTATCATGGATCGGTTCGACAGTATTATTTTTGTGGCGCCGGTGATGTTTATTCTTGTGCAGTATCTGCCGCTCGTGTACCCCGTTTAAAACTAGGAGGCGGTTTCTATTTCCATACAGCCAGACCGGCCCAAACGGCTGGTGATATTAGGTTCGACCGGTTCGATCGGCGTACAGGCGCTGGATGTGGCGCGGGAGCTAAAGTACCCGGTCGTTGCGCTGGCGGCATGCCGGAGCGTGGAGTCGTTTGAACGGCAGATCCGGGAGTTCCGCCCGCGCATAGTGGCTTTATACGATGAACAGGCGGCCGCGGATCTGCGTATACGTGTGCGCGATCTGCCTGTGCAGGTGCTGTCCGGGATGGAGGGACTTTGCACGCTGGCGGCGCTGGAGGACGCCGACATGGTGCTCAACGCCGTGGTCGGTATGGTCGGCTTGCTGCCGACGCTGGCGGCGATCCGCGCCGGACATGACGTGGCGCTCGCGAACAAGGAAACGTTGGTGGCGGGCGGCGCATTCGTCATGGACGCGGTGCGGCGGCACGGCGTGCGGCTGCTGCCGGTGGACAGCGAACATTCCGCTATTTTTCAGTGCCTGCAGGGCGCACCGCCGGAAAAAGCGGTGCAGCGGCTGATTCTTACCGCGTCCGGCGGCCCGTTTTTCGGGCGCAGCGCGGCGGAGCTGGAGCAGGTCACGGCGGCGGATGCCCTCAAGCATCCGAACTGGAGCATGGGCGCGAAGATCACGATTGATTCCGCGACCATGATGAATAAAGGA
>CATWUX010000133.1 GCA_958354085.1 uncultured Oscillospiraceae bacterium
TAACCCGCTTAAAGTCAGTATTTATGCGGGTTGTTGGGCTATTCAGTGAGCATTACCTATGATTTGAAAATGGAGTTTGATCTGAGAAACAGTAGTGTGACGTCAATTTGTCTACAGCTCAGGGGCAAGGAATACCAGATTTCACTGATTGACGAAACGTTATCCGGTTCGTTCGTTCGGCCGGATACTTCGGAAGAACAGGCGTACACCGTGTCCTGCAAGGGGATTTCGCAGAGACTGTCCTTGCGTATTTTGGGCGATCGAGATTGTATTGAGATTTTTATCAATGAAGGACGATACAACTATACAGAGGAGTATGGGTTTGATCCGGAAAACACGAGGCTACTTGTTTTCTCGGACGCGCGGCTGCCGTGTACAATCCAATATGCGGAGATGGACAGCTGTTGGTAGTCGATAAACAGTATGTAGATAATATTTGATAGAAAATACAAAGGGGCGAGTATGATGAAAAGAGCAGGGATACGGATCACGGGTATTCTTTTGTCGATGAGCATTTTTTTGCTGAACGGTTGTGAGACGGGAGGGACGACAAGTCAGAGCACGCCCGCCGGCAGTGCCGCAGGGAGCACCGTAGGCGCCGATCAGGAAACACAAACAACAACGGGAACAACGGCCGTGCCGGTGACTCATGTGGCGGTAGGGGACAAAGTAGAGTTCCATGGAAAACAATGGGAAGTCACCTTTAGCGATGATTTTGAGGGGACGAGGTTAAACAGTCAAAACTGGACATATTGTCCCGCATGGAAACGTCAGGATAAAGAGAACTATTGGAACCGCGGCCAAGTGACCTTCCCGGGTAACGATTGCTTGTCGTTGGGCATCGAAAAAGAGGAAGATGGCAATCGGATCCTGTCCGGTGCAATCTGGACTCCGAATATTTTTGAACAGGCTTACGGCTATTTTGAAGTTCGTTGCCGCTTGCAGCCGGCCGCTGGTTGCTGGAGCGCTTTTTGGTTGATGTGTGACAGCCAGCCGTCGGTCGGAAACGGCGGCGTGGATGGTGCGGAAATTGATATTGTGGAATCACCGTTTTTCAATCGCAGCACAATTCAGCACAATATTCATTGGGATGGATATGCAGAGGATCACGGAGTGGCTTCCAGCGGGGATGTAATCCGTCCGGGACTTTATACGGATTTTCATACCTATGCGCTGGAATGGACAAAAGAAGAATACATTTTTTATGTTGACGGAGAAGAAACCTGGCGCACAAGCGCAGGCGGCGTGTGTACGGTTCCCTGTTATCTGATTTTGTCAGTCGAGGCCGGCAGCTGGGGCGGAGAGCTCATTGATGAGCAATTGCCCGCTGCTTTTCTGGTGGATTATGTACGTGTGTATAAAGAGTGTGAATAGAGCCACCCAAGGTTTTTGCAATTTCGAATAGCGCAGGAAGGAAGATCATCAATATGAAGAAGCGTATGTATGCGATTGCGTCGGTATTGGTATTGGCGCTTAGTTTGGCCGGTTGTACGCAAACACCGGATATACCGAACGTGTCTTCTTCGCTTACCTCGAACCTTTCCAGCGATGCCGGCAGTGTCATAAGCCAGACGGAAAGTTTTAAGGATTTGTTTGTTCCTACACAGGGAAGCACAGCAGTGGAAACAACGCCGATGGATGAAGCGTCCCTGCGCCAGCCGGCCCAGGGTAAAACGGTTTTAGAAGTAAATCCTTTGTTCAAAGAGTATGCGGTGCTGCAGCGAAACGCATCGGTACCGGTTTGGGGAACCGGTGAGGATGGCAAAACGGTTACGGTCGAATTTGCCGGACAGACCAAGACTGCCGTCATATCGGGCGGAAAATGGCGAGTAAACTTAGATGCAATGGAGGCCAGTACGCAAAACCGGCAAATGGTGATTTCCTGTGACGATACGGTGCTGGTCGTCAATAATATTCTGGTAGGCGAAGTGTGGTTGGCCGGCGGGCAGTCCAATATGGCAATGAGCCTGTTTCATGTGGATGATTCTATGAAAAAGGAACTGCTCAAGGAGAAGGGAAATGACAGCCTGCGGGAATTTTTGGTGACGATTGAGCGGTCGGAAACGCCGAAGAATGCGGTCGCTGGTTCATGGACGCCGGCGGACACCAGCAAAAATCTGGTCAGCATTTCCGCCGTAGCTTACTATTTTGCCAAGGAACTGCAGAAGTCTTTGGGCGTGCCTGTCGGCATTGTACGTTCCGCAGAGAGCGCTACTGAGCTGGAATTATGGGTGGATACCGCCAAGGTAATGGAACGTGGATATACCAATCCGGGGAAGCCGTTGAAGGACGCTACAGATTATAAGGCCATGATTCTTCCTCTGTTTCCCTATGCAATTAAGGGAATGCTCTGGTATCAGGGCGAAGATAACGTTGTCTGTGAACGAACTTATGCTTCCTATCAAAATATTTTCAGCATCCTATTGGAGGATTATCGGGCGGGGTTTGAAAACCCGAACATGCCGGTGATTCAGGTCATGTTACCGAAATATGTTCACCCCGACGAGGAAGGTTGGAAGCATTTTCGCTATGTGCAGATGGGAATGCAAGAGAATCTCAAAGGCGTGTATACCGCGGTAACGATTGACACAGGGGATCCGGAAGATATCCATCCTAAAGCAGATAAACCGGTGGTTTCTGCACGGATGGCTGCCATTGCTCTTGATCAAGTATATGGACAGGGGGAATTTGCGCTTTCGCCGGTTTGTACAGGGGCATCGGTTTCCGGTGAACAAGTGACACTATCTTTTAAAAATGTATCGCGTGGCTTAATTATCCGCGGTACAGTCACCGACTTGGAAGTTCGTGATGCACAGGGTGTTTGGCATTCGGCCACTGCCGCAGTGGGCGCGGATGGCGTAACATTGACTGTATCCGCCGCTGGCGTTGTGCCGGTAGGCGTACGTTATGCTAACGCTTCTGTGCCGTCGCCGTCCCTATATGATAAAAATGGTCTGCCGGTTGCACCTTTTTATCTGGAAACGCTGTAAAAGCCGATCTTGTGCGAAATGCGAACCATCTGTGGTTCGCATTTCGTTATCCTACAGACAAAGCCGTAGAATTTTGTATATTGGAGAGGGCGAGAATGAAAATACATAAAATAAGCACTTTCTACTGGCTAATAGCACTGATCCTAACGATGGCAGGATGCCGGAACCAGACGGCGGTCTTGGATCCACCGTCTTCTTCGCTGCCGGGAGAGTCCTCCTCTAGCCTATCGCAGGAGGGGCCGGCGGTTGTGTTAGATGAGGCGACCATAACGCCCCGTGCGGTTAAGACGGCCTATTCGAAGGGCTCGACTTCGCTTCCCGCTGTCGTGGCAGAGGTGTCCTCTGCTCAGCAATATGCGGCTTTGCCGGGCGATTTATCGCCATCCTCGGCAATCCTTTATCTGGATGATACTCTGCGTGTGATAGTGGACGGCCAACCGACAGTGACAATTACACAAGCACTTAATAAGCTGGAATGGCAGGTTATTCCGATTTTCTATGTGCGCACGGATAAACAAGCCGATTTACTGACGCTTTATCTGCAGGTGAATGGTCTGAAGGACTGTTTCGTGGCTTCGGATAATCCGAGCCTGATAAAACGGGTTCGCAATATTTGTACGGAGATACAGGGGATAGTGGAGTTTTCAGAGGAAAGTCTGGGGACGGATGAAGGGCGGCAGGCTATGCGGGATGCAGCAAACGCTTCTATGGCCAAAGTGGTTCTGCTGCCCTCCTCTGCCACCGCAGACGACGTTGTATATCTGCAAAAACGGCTTATGACGGTTTGGATACGCAGCGAGATAGGAAAAACCGCTGTGTACGGTGCGGTAGCGGCTGGGGCAAATGGAATTGTTACGGCAGAGCCGGCAGAAGCACTATCCTGCCTGAATATTTTTGATAGATCGGCGGTACTACAGGAAATCGTATTGGTTGCGCACCGGGGGCAGCCTGTAACAGCTCAGGAAAACACATTACAAAGCGCACGGGATGCCTTTGAAAACGGTGCGGATGTAATTGAATGTGATGTCTGGATGACAACTGATAATCATATTGTTCTTTCGCATGACGGGACGCTGGACAGGGAAACCAATGGAAGCGGTTCGGTGGAAGCGATGACGCTGGAGCAGCTAAAGCAATATCAGGTGGATGGAAATACGTCTCTAAAGCCGGAGCCGATCTGTACTTTAGAAGAACTATTCGCTGAATTTCAGGGGAAAGACATCCTTTTCTTTATTGAAATAAAAAGCGCGCAAGCGGGCATTGTCGAGGTTCTCCGCGAAAAAATAGAACAATATGGTATGGCTTCGCAAGTCAACTTCATTTCGTTCAATTATCAGCAGTTGCTTCGCTGCCGAGAAGTTATGCCTACTATCTCATCCGGTTATCTGGTGAGCAGGGATACATTGCCATCAGACGAAACCGCAATAGAGGTTATTAAGGACTATGTTCAAAAGGATAGTCTGACATTTCATCCCAGCTATTCCACCCTGCCTGTGCAAAGCGGTGAACTGGCCGCCGCCCTGCACAGCCGCGGAATGTCCGTGTGGCCATGGACCTATTATCGGATACCACTATTTGATCGGGCGTACACCTCCGGATGGCAAGGCCTGACAATGGAAGCACCCAACATCGTTAAGAATTATGTTGTACGGTTGACTGCCCCATCCGCTTTGACGGTTTCCTTAACACAGCCGGCGGTGTTTAAAGCACAGGCGACAACTAAATGTGGAACGCAGGAGGTGAGCTGCGAGCCCGTGGTAATCGACGGTGATCTCAGCTTTACATTGGCGGATAACGGGTGGATCGCCTCTGCGACCGGAGAGGTAAGCGTACTGCTGAAATACAGCTTTAAATTGGATACAGGAAACACCGGTTCCGTTTATTCTGCGCCCATTCTGGTCACAGTAACGGAATAAACGCACGGGAAAACTACAAATTGGGAAAAGCGGGTAAAATATATGAATCGCGACATCGACACATATGAACTGGGTGCGGTGGGGGATGGCATTGCGGATGACACGGCCGCTTTGCAGGCGGCCATTGACCTTGCCGCTGAAACGGGGCGGGCGGTTTTCCTGCCGCCGGGACGCTACCGCTGCGGTACGCTGTATTTGCGCCCGGAGGTCGTTCTCTACGCCGAACCTACCTGGGGATTTCGGCGGGAGGCCTGCGGCCGGACGGTGATTGTACAGGCGGAGGAGAATATGGCCTGTCAGCTTGATTTGACGACGGCGGGCGGCTGTACGCTGCGCGGCCTGTCGCTGCTGGGAAGCGGAACGGGCCGCTGTGCGGGATTGCTGTCCCGCAAGAAGGATTACGGACAGCAGGAGGACGCGTATCGGATCGAAGATTGCTGTGTATCCAACTACGGCGGACACGCGGTATTTCTGGATCATGTCTGGTGCTTCAGTGTGCGGCACTGCCAGTTTGGTCATTGCGGCGGGGATGGCCTGCGGGTGAACGGATGGGACGGCTTTGTGCTGGATAACTGGTTTTCAGGAAATGCAGGGGCAGGCTATTTCGGGGAAAATCCCAATGCGTCGGTGACATTGACGGGGAATCGGATCGAATGGAACGCCCGTGGCGGTATTGTGGCCGAAAGCGGCAGCCATTACAATATTACGGGCAACTACATTGATCGTTCGGGACGTGCAGGGATCGAGCTGCGAAGAATGCATACCGTGAGCTGTACGGGAAACGTGCTGTATCGCAGCGGAAAATATCAGGAAAACGACCCGGAGGCAGCACAATGCATTTTAGAGGATTGCGCGGGCGTGACTTTTACCGGTAATTCGATCAAGCATGGGCGGGATGACAACAATGCCGGTGTGATTACCCCTGCGTGGGCGATGCGGCTGTATAATCTGACTGATTGTGTAGTAGCCAACAACACGTTGCACAAAGGCGGCACCGGCGGCCTGATCGACGACCGGGGTGGGCATGAAAACACGGTTATTGAGAACAATGTGGGCAGGGCTTCTCCCGCTTTGTGATGTGGGGCTGTCGGAACAGGAGAAGAGCATGAAGGAATATCGTTTTTTGTACAATCTGAATATGGGATGATCCGTCTGCGTTCCGTGCGGCAGCACTGCGGGTGATCTGCCGCGGGGATGCGCGGCAGCATCCGAAACAGGTGCGGCTGAACGGTGTGCGGCTGGAGGAAACCGGG
>CATWUX010000134.1 GCA_958354085.1 uncultured Oscillospiraceae bacterium
AGGCCGCTCTGAACGGCTGATTTCCCCCTTGCCAGACCGGAGAAAATCTGATATAGTAAAGGTACGCCGTCCGTGATCGGGCGGCGTACCCCACTCCCCTATCCGGGTATGGCGGAGTTGGTACCGTGCCACATTTGGGAGTGCCGTGGCGGTATCCGGAACAGGACAAGGCGAAACGCCGCAAAGCCTTGCGACACGGGCAATAGCGGGTTTCCCTCCGGCTGCCGAAAACGGCACAAAAGCGGCTTTGACCACAGGAATGACCACAGACAGAAAAATCTTTGATTTTCTCCCCCGCCGTGGTATCATGGCAGAAATTGAATATCCGGGTGTAGCGAAGTTGGTATCGCGCTTGATTTGGGTTCAAGAGACCGGGCGTTCGAGTCGCCCCACTCGGACCAAAATCCCTCTGAAATCGTTGATTTCAGAGGGATTTTTCTTATTCTTTGTCTATTGCGGCGCAAATACTGAGATTGTCATTCTCGACATATCTTTTCAACAAGCACAGACTTAATATTGTAATTTTTGCCGAATCGCAGTATAATTAATTATTAATAGGCTCTTACGCAGCTAAGGTAGCCGTATGGAATCATTTCATGTGGCTATTTCACTTTGAAAGCAGCATGGAGAGATGAGGGGATGCTCACCAATAAGCAGATTTCCTATTTGCCATATGATGATTATGCTCAGAGCGCCAATACACTTTTTCATTTCATGACAAAACCAGAATATTTAGAATCTATTCTTCGCCGCAAGGCCATAATTCCACGGTATTGTGTTGAAACCATCGATTATTTGAACATCCACAATGGTACTCACTCATTTAATGAAGCTGCTATTCTGCAAAAATGCTTCTGTGACATTCCTTTCCATAAACTTGCAGATTCATTTGCTGTGAATGGAGTCGGCGATGTTTATGAATCCCTAAGTATGGATGAGCAGGTAGCTCTCGGGAAAAATAACACTCATTTTGCTTATTACGGAGAATATGCAGTAGCTTTTTCAAAGAGTTGGGGCGAAGGAAAGCATCTCCAGCCAGTTCACTATCTTAACAAAGATTCCCAATATGCAAAAGATTTTTTCGCTCTATTTGAGCGAATTCTCCAAGAAAATGATATTCCGGAAGAGTATTCCCAAGATGTGATCAATCGTTTGGCGTACATCAAGCCGCTGCGTGGAATTATGAAGAGGAGTGTGAAAGATATTCAGAAGAGCGATGACGGCACAGTTCAGATTTTATATGGTGACACAGATAGTAAACCTATGTATATTTCTTTTTCTGCATTTGAAACAGTCGAAGAGGCAAAACATGAAGAGAATACCATACTGCAGCATGATGAAATCTATGTTAACGCTCTAACAAGCAATGCATATATCAACCAGTACTACGAAGAATAGTATTAAAGCTGAACATTCAAGGTTAAAGGGGCAAGGGATACAACTCATCCCTTGCCCCTCGTATTCTCTGCCCAGTAATCTTCTCGGGTATCCAAAATAATACAAATCCTCAATACAGGTTAGCGATTCACATTCTCTTTCTTTCCCTCCGCTTGCCCTTCTCCTCCAACGGCTGCCCATCACCTTTGCCCAAATCCATCAGCCGCTGCGCTTCCGCGATCTCGGCTTTCATCTCCACGATCAGTGTCTTCAGCTTCTCCTCGCACTCCTCGCGGGTATGGGCGTAGACATTACGGGCGTGCTTTTTGCCGTCGGGCCATTTGGGCGAGTAGCGGCCTTCAAAGAGGTGGTCGTTGATCTCACTGACGCAGCCAGTGCCGGATCTGCGCTTGCGGCCCACATAGGGCTTGAAATCGGTCATACTCGGCTTTTCTGCCTGAGCCGGGGCAGTTTCCTGCCCCGGCTCTGAAGCGTCCTCCTGTGGCGCTGCCTTGCCGATGCCGCGGTCAATATTTTCGGCGGCTGCCCGCTGCATATCATCGGTAATGTGGGTGTAGATGTCCAGCGTGGTGGCCGCCGACACATGGCCCAGCATAGCGGAAAGAGTCTTGACATCCATGCCGTTCTCCGGTGCCAGCGTTGCGAAGGTGTGCCGTTACGATATAATAACGACAAACGGAAAAAGCCTTGATTTTCAAGGAGTTTTGGCGTTTGCCGTCATCCATTCAATTCCTTTTCCAAGTTGAAATATGACGAGAAAATCTATGAAAAAAGGAGGTTGTTTCTTAAACGACAAAATTGAATAGTGCCAGCGGCCTGGTGTTTGCCAGACCGTTGATCGCCGTGGGCGTTTCACTTTAACCGGTGGACGCCCATTTTTTGTACCCATTTTCAGAAGAAAGGAGATCCACATGGAACTGAACGAAACAGAAAAGCGGCTTATCTTTCAGGCTGATGGCTATGGGAAATCGGAAGTCACACATGAACTTCGGATGTGTCTTTCCTACATCCCGGATCCTGTAAAGCGTCAGACGGCAGCAAACCTGGCGAGAAAACTGGATGCAATGCCGGAACAGGAATGTCTGACACTTATTCAGGATATTCGGAAAAACTACCGGCTTCCTCCCGGCCCCAAGACAATGGGCGAACTGCTGGCGGAGGCCCGGCGAAAATCCGGAGCTGAGAAATTAAAGGGCCATGACATTATGGCTCTGGAACGCTTTGATCCTGAGGTACGGCACATGATCGTTTTCGATGTGCTTTCCTGGGAGTCCACGATTGGCGACAAGGGCGATAAAATGCGCCTGTTCCTTACAGACGAAGGCTACCGCAAGGCTCTGGAGAATCAGGACAAAGGTTATATCAAAATCAAAAATCATGCAAAGGTTGCAGACGGACACCTGCACTATGACCGCAGGGATCGGGATCTGTAACCAGAAGATTGCATTGCTTGCGAACTTGCGAACTTGACAATCTTCGGATATTCGTATAGAATGTACTCTGTGAGATTTTATTTGTGCGAAGGTGCGATATGGGCGGAATAAAAGGCTATATTTCCATTCGGGAAGCGTCCTACCGCTGGGGCGTATCAGAGCGGCGGGTCAATCAATACTGTGCCGATGGGCGCATCCCCGGCGCGTCCCGCTTTGGGCGATCCTGGGCAATCCCGGAGGACGCCAAAAAGCCGGCTGACCCGCGCATAGAAAAACGAGGAGGGGGGCGGCAGACATGATTTCCGATGAAATATTATACCGGCGTTATCTGGACTGCGAGGACAAGGCCGCCGACACGCTCGTTGAAAAGTACGGCGATGCGCTGACGCTCTACATAAACGGCTATCTGAAAGACATTCACGAGGCCGAGGACTTGATGATCGAAGCCTTTTCCCAGCTCTTTGCAAAGGAACGCCCGATTGAGGACGAGGGCAGCTTTAAGGCGTATTTATATAAAACCGCCCGCAACCTTGCCCTGCGGCACAAGCAGAAACACCGCATCCGCTTCCTGCGCTTCGACGAACTGACCTTTGAACCCAAAAGCGACACGCTGGCCGATACGGAGCTCCTTCGCAACGAGCGTGACCGGCAGCTTTACGCCGCAATGGAAAAGCTGAAGGCAGAGTACCGGGAAGCCCTGTACCTTGTCTACTTTGAGAATATGAGCTACCGGGACGCGGCGGCGGTTATGGCGCAGACCGAGAAGCAGATTTCCAATCTGGTTTATCGGGGGAAGCAAAGCCTCAAAACGATTTTAGAGCAGGAGGGATTTACCTATGCGGACGAATGAGGAACGGACCCGTCTGATTCACAAACGGACGGCAGAAATAAAACGGGAAAATCAGAAAAAGAAACAGCGTCGGCTGGACGCGGCCTGCATAGCGGCCTGTCTGCTGCTGGTGGTCGGCATCGGCGCGTGGATGCCCGGCCTGATGGTGGGTGTCTCCGAAAGCGGCGTAAGCCATGCTTCGGGCGCGGCAAGCCTTGTGGGAAGCCATGCGGCGCTGGGCTATATCCTGATGGAACTTCTGGCCTTTTTGCTGGGCGTGTGCGTGACGGTGCTTTTGTACCGTCTGCGCCGCAGGAAGGAACGCAGGCAGCGGGAGGACAGGGACGATGAACTTTGAAATCATTGACAATCTTTTTCAGGTGACGGTCCTGGCCTGCGCCGTGCTGGTGGCTGTGGTTCACCTGTTCCGGCACAAAGACCGCCGCTGCCTGATCCTCGCCCTTGCTTATGCCTGCTTTTTCATGGGAACGCTGTATTATGTGCTGCACCTCGCTATCACCGGCGACACTCCGCGTGTGTTCTATGTGGCGGAAATATCCTGGATCGCATCGTGGTTTTTCTTTCTTTCGCTCCAAATTATGCGGACGGAGGGCATGAAACTTTGCGTTTTGCCCGTCCCCGCTGTATGTGCGGGTCTGATTGCGGCGTCTATCCTGATCTTCCGGTTCATGGCGTCCTATCTGGTGTCGGGGCTGTTCGCGGTTCCGGTGAGTGCAGTTGCGTATCTGTCCCTGTTCCGGCTGCAAAGAGGTACGGCGCACCGGCGGACAGATGTCTGCTTTGCCGTCTGCACCGCGCTGCAGGTGGGCCTCTTTTTTGTGTCTGCGTTCATGGAGGATTTTACAAGGTTCAATCTCTACTTCGCCGTGGACATTATGCTGACGCTCTCCCTTGTGGCGCTGCTGATCCTTAATTTGCGGGAGGTGGCGGAGAAATGACCTATATCGAAAATATCTTTATCTGTCTTGCCATTCCGCTGATTTTGTCCCTGTTCTTCACGAAAGGCCGCGCCCGCAGCTTTACGCTGTTTCTCACCGTCGGCATGGGCGTTTGTCTGCTGGGTGCCTACGTCAGCAGCTTTTTCATGGGGTATTACGGCGTGGATACCACAGTTGCCGCCATTGAGATCACGCCAGTCTGCGAGGAAGTGATGAAGCTGCTGCCGCTGCTGTTCTACTTTCTGATCTTCGAGCCGGAGTCAAAAGAGCTGCCGTCTGCGGCCATCGCTATTGCCGTGGGCTTTGCCACCTTTGAAAACGTGTGTTACCTGACGGAGAACGGTGCGGAGGACTTTACCTTTCTGCTCATTCGCGGGATCTCCGCCGGTGCGATTCACATCCTCTGTGGGATTTTGACGGGCTTTGGTATTTCCTATGTGTTCCGACGCCGCTGGCTTGCGCTGACCGGCCCGGCGGGCATCCTCGGAGCCTGCACCGGCTTTCACGCCATCTATAACCTGCTCATTACGGCGGACAGCCCGTGGAACATGACGGGCTACCTGTTCCCGTCGCTGCTGATCGCCTGTCTATTCGTGGTAAAGCGGTCCTTGCCAAACCTGAATATTCATTTGAAATAATACGCTGACTGGCGCATGGAGCCGTCCCAAATCGGGGCGGCTCCAATTTTTTTGAAAATTTTTTGAAAAAATTTTGATTTTGGGTGAGAGGATTTCTGATTTTTTGTATTTAGGATAGTAGACGGGTGCAAAAGACGCCCCGATGACAAAACGCGAAAGGAGGTTTTGATTATGACCGGTAGGACGGAAATCCGGGTGCGGGAGATCCGCCGCAGGACACGGCGGTACAGGCAGCGGCGTGAAAACCGTGAGCTTTTTTCTCTTACAGCGTTTGGCCTGTTTCTCCTTGCCGGTATCAGCGTTCTCCTGCAAGGCGTACAGGCGCCGGGCGTCTCCGCTGTGGCGGAGGGCTACGGCTCGGTGCTGCTGCGGGAGGACGCGGGCGCGTACATCGTGGTCGGTATCGCCGCCTTTGTGGTAGGTGTGACGCTGACCGTGATCTGCATCCGGCTCAAAAAGAAAAAAACAAACCGCACGGAGGATGCGGGAGAAAGTGAGGAGCAAACATGAAAAAACGAATACTCAGCATCCTGCTGATCTGCTGCATGGTGCTGACAATGCTGCCCGCAACGGCCCTTGCCGAAGAAAGCGGGCAGACAGGCGGCGGCGTTACCGCAAGCGGCCTGTGTGAACACCACCCGGCGCACGATGACGAGTGCGGCTATACCGAGGGGACGGCAGGGACGCCGTGCAGCCATGAGCATACGGACGATTGCTATACGGAAGTAACCGACTGTGTCCATGAGCATACGGAGGACTGCTACCCCCAGAACAGCGTATCAGGTAACAATGCTACCTCGTCCAATGCGGACGAACCTACCGAGTGTACCCATGTGTGCAGCGAGGAAAGCGGCTGTA